>DATKON010000215.1:0-21818 GCA_035524575.1 Rhizomicrobium sp. | reverse complement strand
CATCTATTCGCCATTGCCCAAGGCGCCGCGTCTGTCCGGCCACGCCTCGCCCAGGACGTTGCAGGTGGGCCGGCATCTGCGAAGCTATGTCGAATATGTGCCGGCCGGGCTTCCTCGCGGCGCTCCACTCGTCATCGTGCTGCATGGGTGGCTGATGACGGGAGAGATGATGCGAGAGATGACCGCGTATGAGTTTGATCTTGCGGCCGATCGTGGTCGGTTCGTCGTGCTTTATCCCGACGCTTACGGCCGCTCCTGGTATGATTGCCGCAAGGACCGCCTTGCAAAGGCCAAACAAGAGCACGTTGACGACGTCGGCTTCGTGCGGGCGCTGATCGCCGCCGAACAGGCGAGGCGCGGCATCGATCCGAAAAAGGTCTTTGCCGTCGGCTTCTCGGGCGGCGGGCATATGGCGATGGATTTGGCCGAGGAGTATCCGAGCCCGGTCGCCGGCGTCGCCGTGTTCGCGGCCAATGTGCCGGTGCGCGCCGAGTCCGCGTGTCCGCACGACACGATCACGACGCCAATGATGCTCGTCGAGGGGACTGACGATCCGATCAATCCGTTCCATGGCGGCGAAGAGAGCGTTCTCGGCTTGCAAAATGACGGCACCGAGATGTCGGCGATGGCCGGTGCTGAAGCCCTCGCGCGTCGTGATCGCATTCGCACGCCCGATACAAGGACGATCCTTCCCCATCGGGATGCCGACGATCCGACGCGCGTCGAAAAGCTGACCTGGTGGCGGGACGGCAAACCCTACATCGTGCTCTTTGATATCCTCGGTGGCGGCCATGTCGTGCCGCAGCGCGAATATCGCTTCCCGCGGCTGTTCGGCCGCACGTCTCACGACATCGATGGCCCGAAGCAGGCCATCGACTTCTTCCTGCACCGCTAGACCGAGCGCTGTGCCTTGTCCTTTTCGTTGGCGCCGCGGATCTGGTTGCGGATGTTTTCCCAATCGCTGTCGCCGAGGCGCGAAAGCGCGGCGAAGTTTCCGCCCGTCAGATGCATGGCGCCGTCGATGGCAATCGTCTGTCCCGTGAGATAGTCGCAGCCGTCGGCCATCAGGAACACGGCAAGATTGGCGAGCTCGCTCATCTCGCCGTTGCGCCCCATGGGAATAGCGTTCGAGGAATCGCCGCGGCTGGCGGCTTGCGGATTGAGCCGTTCCCACGCGCCTTTGGTGGGGAAAGGTCCGGGCGCAATGGCGTTGAGGCGGATGCCGTAAGGGCCCCATTCGGTGGCCAGCGATTTGGTCATGATGTTGACCCCCGCTTTCGACATCGCCGAGGGAACCGTGAACGGTCCGCCGTTCCAGATCCAGGTGGTCAGGATCGAGATCACGCTGGCGTGTTTCTTCTCCTCGATCCACCGCTTGCCGCAGGCGAGCGTGACATAGAAAGAACCGCGAAAGACGATGTCGGCGATGGCGTTGAAGCCACGCGGCGAGAGATCTTTCGTGCGGCTGATGAAATTGCCGGCTGCGTTGTTGACGAGGCCTGTAAGCGCGCCGCCATCGCTCCAGATCTGCGCGATCATGTCGTCGACCGCTTCGGCGACGCGGATATCGCAGGCAATGCCATTCACTTTCGCACCAGTCTTGTCGGCGATTTTCTTGGCTGTCTCCTCGAGAACGTTCGCTCGCCGGCCGCAGATGTAGACGCTCGCGCCCAGCGCGGCATAGGCTTCCGCCATCACTTCGCCCAATCCCGTGCCGCCGCCGGTTACGAGAATGCGTTTGCCCTTTAAAAGGCCGTCTTTGAACATCGTCGCGGTCATCGTTTCCTCCGTTTCTTAATTTGTCGTGCGTCGGCAATTTTTAGCGCAAAGGTCGCCAAGACCCGCCAAGGACGCGAAGGCGTCGGCGTGCGCAAGCTACCTTGGCGTCCTTCGCGATCTCTTTGCGTCCTTTGCGCTAAGAAATATTTCCACAATTGCTCCTATCGCGACCACATCCGGTGCAGGCGGCTGGCGATGTATTGCAGGCGCGTGCGGTTCTCCGGCTTGATGTTGAAGCCCTCGAGCGCGTGCACTTCGTAGACAAGATAGAGCAGCTCGCGCTCCGCCTCGTCCGGAATCTGGCTTTCGATGAAGGTGAAGAAGGCAAGTCTCCTGCCTTCGGTGACCGGCGCCACTTCGTGGATGGTGGTCGAAGGATAGATGATCATCGCGCCCGGCTCGCCCTTGACCTTCACTTTCTCGCTGCCGAGACGGATGACGAGCTCGCCCCCTTTGTAGGACGTCGGGTCTTCGAGAAAGAGCGTCCCCGAGACGTCGGAGCGCAACGGCCCGCCCGGCAATTGCAGGTACGGCGCGTCGGCATGCTCGCCATAGGTCATGCCCGGCTCGTAGAGGGACAGAAGCGGCTGCGCGATGCGTTTGGGAAACGCGAAATTCCTGATCTGCTCATTGCGCCCGACCGCCGCTGCCGCGATCTGGCAAAGCTTGACCGCGTTCGGCTGCGTCATGTCGAGCTGAAGATTGCGCTTGGCTTCGTTGTGCACGTTGGTGGAGCGGCCGTCGACGAATTTGAGGCCCTGGCCCAGCTGCTGAATCTGGCCGATCTCCGTCTGTGTAAGGACGTTGTTGACAAGCAGGAACATGAATACCCCTAATGCGCCGACGGATTGACGCTAGCAAATGCGGCAGGCCATTGCATCCTTGGGGCCCGCTCCTGATAGTCGCCCGCAAAGCATGAGCGCCGCCGCCGAACTCGTCCCTTCAGCCCTGCCCGAGCCGTTCGCCCGCTGGTTCGCGGCGCGCGGCTGGAGTCCCCGCGCCCATCAGCTGGCGCTGATCGCGCATGCGGAGGAGGGGCGTTCCGTCCTGCTCGTGGCGCCGACGGGCGGCGGCAAGACGCTGGCTGGCTTTCTGCCGAGCCTGATCGAGCTGTCGCAGCGACCGGCGCGCCGCCGCGCGCAATTGCACACGCTCTATATCTCGCCGCTCAAGGCGTTGGCAGTCGACGTGGCGCGCAATCTCGAGACGCCCGTGTCCGAGATGGGGCTTCCCGTCCGCATCGAGACACGCACCGGCGATACGCCGCCGTCGCGGCGCGTGCGCCAGCGCCACACCCCGCCGGATATTCTGCTGACGACGCCTGAGCAATTGGCGCTGCTGCTCTCGGGCCGCGACACGCGCCGGCTGTTCGAGAATGTGCGCGCCGTCGTGCTCGACGAATTGCACGCGCTCGCCAACAGCAAGCGCGGCGATCTCCTGTCTCTCGATCTGGCGCGGCTGTCGCGCCTCGCGCCCGGCCATCGCCGCATCGGCCTCTCCGCCACGGTGGCCGATCCCGTGCCGCTGCAGCGTTATCTGATGCCGCAGCCGCTGGAGGGTGAGACGCTGTCCGATCTCGTGCGCGGCGCGCCGGGTGCGCCGCC
This sequence comes from Rhizomicrobium sp., assembly GCA_035524575.1. Lineage (GTDB taxonomy): Bacteria > Pseudomonadota > Alphaproteobacteria > Micropepsales > Micropepsaceae > Rhizomicrobium. The sequence continues at coordinate 18,435 of DATKON010000215.1, read as the reverse complement.
GGAGATTTCGATCTCGGCGTCGGAAGCCTATGTGCCGTGGGCGGGCCATATGGCGATCCACGCCATGCCGGACGTGATGAATGCCATCCGCGCATCAAAGACGGCGCTCGTCTTTGTCAACACACGCAATCAGGCCGAACGCACCTTCCAGGAATTGTGGAAGCTGAATGACGAGAACCTGCCGATCGCGCTGCATCACGGCTCGCTCGCGCCGGAGCAGCGGCGCAAAGTCGAAGCGGCCATGGCGAAGGGCACGCTGCGCGGCGTCGTCTGCACCTCGACGCTCGATCTCGGCATCGACTGGGGCGAAGTGGACAAGGTGATCTGCGTCGGTGCGCCGAAAGGCGCCGCGCGCCTCGTCCAGCGCATCGGCCGCGCCAATCACCGGCTCGACGAACCGTCGCAGGCGCTGCTGGTGCCGTCCAACCGTTTCGAAGTGCTGGAATGCGAAGCGGCGCGCGATGCCGTGCTGGCCGGCGAGCTCGACGGCGATCAGTGGCGCAAGGGCGGTCTCGATGTGCTGGCGCAACACGTGCTCGGCATGGCCTGTGCGGCGCCCTTCGACGCGAACACGCTGTTCGCCGAAGTGAAGTCCGCCGCGCCTTATCGCGACCTGAAGCGCGAGGATTTCGACAAGGTCGTCGATTTTGTGGCCACGGGCGGCTATGCGCTGAAGCGCTACGACCGCTATGCGCGGCTGAGGCGCACGCCGGAAGGCTTATGGCGCATCGCCCATCCCCGGATTGCGCAGCAATACCGCCTCAATGTCGGAGTCATCATCGAAGATCCGATGCTCGATGTGCGCCTGCAATCCAAAGGCAAGCCTGCGGGCGCGGGCGGGCGCAATCTCGGCCGCATGGAGGAATATTTCCTCGAGCAATTGACTCCGGGCGACAGCTTCGTGTTCGCGGGCCACATCCTGCGCTTCGAAGGCATCCGCGAGACCGCGGCCTATGTGACGAAGAGCAACGAGCCCCTGGCGCAGGTGCCGTCCTATCAGGGCGGCAAGTTTCCGCTGTCGACCTTTCTCGCCAACCGCGTGCGCCAGATGCTGGCGAAGCCGGAGACGTGGAAACGCCTGCCGCATCCCGTCGGCGAATGGCTGCGCATCCAGGAATGGCGCTCGGTCATTCCGGAAGCGAACCAGCTCCTGGTCGAGACCTTCCCACGCGGTTCGCGCAACTATCTCGTCTGCTATCCCTTTGAGGGACGGCTGGCGCACCAGACGCTGGGCATGCTGGTCACCCGGCGGCTGGAGCGCCTGCGCATGCGTCCGCTGGGCTTTTCCACCAACGAATATGCGCTGGCCGTGTGGGGCCTGCGCGACATGAGCGGCGTCGACATGGGACAGCTCTTCGCCGAGGACATGCTGGGTGACGATCTCGATGCCTGGCTGGCCGAATCCGCGCTCTACAAGCGTACGTTCCGAAACTGCGCGATCATCGCAGGCCTGATCGAGCGGCGCACGGGCAATGCCGAAAAGACCGGGCGGCAGGTGACGTTTTCCTCCGATCTGATCTACGACGTGTTGCGTGCGCACGAGCCCGATCACATTCTCCTGCGTGCAACCTATCAGGACGCCGGCACCGGCCTGCTCGACATCGAACGCCTGGGGTCAATGTTGAGGCGCATCAAGGGTCACATTGTCGTCCGCCCGCTGGACCGTGTATCGCCGCTCGCCGTGCCGGCGCTGCTCGAAATCAGCAAGGAGATGGTTGCGGGCGAGGCGCACGAAGATATTCTGCACGAAGCCGAAGAATCGCTGGTGGCGGAGGCCATGCGCCTTGCATGAGACGTGCATAGAGGTGGGAACAACAGGGAACAAGTTTCAGTTCGTGATATTGTAGGATGTTACTCACCATTCGGCTTGGGCAACCGCGTACAGCACTATCTTCGGGGAGTTTGCGGGGATGCGATGTGGAAACAGGTAGTTATTTTCTCGATGGCCGTAACCTGCTCAGTGAACGCCGCTGCCCAGGACCGGCCGACGCCGCCGATCCCAAAGACGTTGAAGGAATTGTCAATGGCGTGCGAGTCCGACGACCCCGTGATCCGCAAGTTTCAATGTGACCGCACAATTGCGGCATCGTTCGTGGCATTACTGGATGCTGCGGGGTCTCCAGGATATCACGATTCTGTTTGCCTGCCGCCGCTGAACAACATGATGGCGGCGATGTCGATCTATGAAGCAGCCGTTATTGGCTGGCTGCGTGCTCATCCTGAATCGGGTTCGTCTCCTACGCTTCCTGGTCTTCTAAAGGCTGTTAGCGCACTCTATTCGAGCAAGAATGGGAAGTGTCCCGCAGCGCAAGCGAGCTCTCCAGAGGAAATTACGAGAATTGGACGAAGTTGGTCAGAGGACGTCGATGTGCATTGTGCGGGCCCAAACATAACGCCCGAAGATTTGGTTCCCCAACAAGTGGGCAGCATCGACTTCACGGAAGCGGCTGTGAGTCGGACGGGGCTGATCGCCGTGGTTGACTTCGATCGGCAGCGAGTTCTTCTGTTTCGAGATATCGAACAGAAGCCTATTGCGTCAACCCCTTTGGGAGGCGCCTTTAGGACAACATCACTGAAGTTTTCGACCGATGGACACTTTCTTTCGTGGTCGGACGGATTTCAGCTCCATATTTTCGATGTCGTGTCAGACACGCCAGTTAAACTACCTTACTTGGACTCTTTTGAGGAGCAGTGGATTGGTGACGACCTGTTAGTACGCGCACACGCGCCGAATTTTGGCGATAGATTGATCCTCATGCTGAAACATGTCGGCAACGGCTTTATGGCATTCAATTTGAGCGTGAAAAGCTCACATCCAAATCGTCCCTACAACGAAGAATTTCAAACTCTGGCTGTTTCGGATCAATTTGGGCAAAGTTTTCTTCGGGGGGATAAGGTCTACGCCAGCCCAAGCGAAGCTCTTGCCGACGGTGCGGAGCCAATTACCCCGAGCGGTGGTAATCCATCGCTCAGAGTCTATCGACTTGGAGAACATCTTCTTCGGGTGGAAGACGACGATAACTTTCCCCCAGGCAGTACGCATCCCTGGTCGCTCGTCCTGCGAAATGGATCGTCCGGCGAAGTGGAGCGCACGGCGCCGATCACACAGCCTTGGTGCAAACCGCTTTACCTGACCGCGCGAAACGACAGCGGGAGCTTTGCAATGCTTCTGGGCGAGGCATCGGTCTCGATCATCAATTCCAAGGATCTTTCAAAGGTGGCTTACTACAGGCTCCATTCGTCTGACGGTTCCGCTTATCGACAAATCGAATTTCTTCCCGATGACCGCTTGGTTGCTGTCGGCATATCACAGGCGACTGGTAAATTCGTCATCGCTATCTACTCGGCCAAAAAATAGGCATACGCAATGTTCACCCGAGATTGCGACGGCTCGCGGAATGTTACTCGTATCACCGGAGGGGATATTCTGCACGAAGCGGAAGAATCGCTGGTCGAGGAGGCGATGCGCCTTGCATGAGACGCGCATAGAAGTGAACGGGGAAGAGCTGCTGCTCGAGGCGGCCGGCGCGCTGTGGTGGCCGGGCGAGGCGACGCTCGTCTTTGCCGATCTGCATTTCGAGAAGGGTTCGTTCTATGCGCGCGGTGGCCAGATGCTGCCGCCTTACGATACGCGGGCCACGATCGGACGCATCGAGAGCGTGGTCGTGCGCCGCAATCCGTCGCGGGTGATCGCGCTGGGCGATTCCTTCCACGACCCTTACGCGGCCGACCGTCTCGACGAAGAGGAACGAGAGCGGCTCGCGAAGCTGCGCCAGGGCGTCGAATGGATCTGGATCGCGGGCAATCACGATCCCATGCCGCCGCATTGGCTGGGCGGACGCGTGGCGGAAGAGATCGCTATCGGCGGCCTCTTGTTCCGGCATGAGCCGCACGAGATGAACGGCCGCGGCGAGATCGCCGGCCACCTGCACCCCTGCGCCACCGTCACGCGGCGCGGGCGCTCGCTACGGCGGCGCTGTTTCGTCTCCGACGGCAAACGGCTGCTGATGCCGGCCTTCGGCGCCTATGCCGGCGGCCTCGACGTCTACGACCGCGCCATCCGCGGCCTGTTCGGCGACAAGTTCCTCACCTACCTCCTCGGCGCCGCGCGCGTCTACGCGGTGGCGGGGTAGGCGCTTCGCAAGCGAGCGATCTGCTGCACTTCTCTACAACGGAGAGCAGTCCGTCTACTCTTTGTGATGCCGGCGGTGATGGTGGCGATGGCGCTCGTGACGCTCGTGGTGCTCTTCGTGCCGCTCGTTGGCGCTGGCGGCAGCGGCCTGCGCGGCCTGGGCCGTGGTCGCCGCGGACTGCGCCGTGCTCGCGGCGGCATCGGCCGAACTCTGCGCGCGCTGCGCGGCCGCCATGGCGGCGTCCGCCTCTTGTTTTGCCGACTCCGCCGTCGCCTGGGCGTGCTCGACGTCTTCCCGCGTCGCGCAACCGCCGAGAACAAGGCCGGCGCCGATAACAAAGATTGCCGAGCGACTGAGCAAGAAATGTTTCATGGAAAGGTTCCTCCCGAACCGCGCAAAACCGCTGCCTTCGGGCAACGTACAGTGCAGGAAATCGGTTCCTGTCGCCGGTTGTGACGCGCGGGTTCAGGGTTCACGGGAGCGCGTCCATGCGGCGGCGGCGCAGGTCTTATGCAGTTCTGGCTGTTCGTATTTTTCGCGAGGCGCTTCAGCGGGTTCGGATCATTTCGGCAACAGGCGCGCGAAGCGGTGTACCCGATAATTCCGCATTCACGCCCGCTACGCCGCAGCGTAGACTCCGGACGTTCGAACATGCTCTTTGACATCGTGAATACCTGTCGTGGGACGAGCCTTTCGCCAAGGGGCGGCCGCCGCTCCGCCGGAAAGGACGTATACGGATGGATTCCACCCTGCGTGACCCTGCTTTTCGTCTTGGTGCGCGGGCCGGACGCGCGGGAAAGCTCTGTGGAATCGGCTTTTCCTGCAATTCGGCCGACGCGGAGAAAATTTTTGACCCTGATTTCTCCCCTGATGGCAGGGGCGCGGCGACGTCATCGCGGCTGGCGGATCAGGAGCGACGACAGCCATCCGAGCAGCACCGCCATCAGGACCGCCGACAGCCCGTAGACGAAGGGCGAGGCGTGGGCGAAGCGGTAGAGGCGGCGCTCGAGGCCCTTCTGGTCCACGTAAAGCGGCGTCGACTGCGCGCTCGTCACCGTGCCGTCGCGGAAGAGATAGGCTTCGACCGTGTATTCGCCGCGCGGCACCGTTGCGGGGATCGGGATGTGGACGCGGAATAGCGAGTAGGAGAGAAACTCGACGGTCTCTGTCTGCGCATACAGTCCATCGCGGGCGCGTTCGGCGACGGCGGCGACGCGGAACGGTTCGGCTTTTTCGGGACGGTGCGTGCCAAGGATGCGTTGCGGCGTCACATAGGCAAGCCCCAGCTGATAGCGGGCCAGCGTTTGCGGCGAGGCGATCTTGTCGAGCGGGCGGGAGCTCGCGAGATAGTAATAGGCCGGCATGCCGCCGAATTTCATCTGGTCGCGATTGATCCACACGCCGGCGATGCGGGTCTTGCGGCGCACGATCATGTCAGCGTCCGGTCCGCGGATGACGACGACAACGTCCTTCGGCGAGGACGGTGTCGGATCTTCGCCTTCGATGGCGCCGAAGACGACAATGCTGGTGCCGGCATAGCTCGAATTGATCTCGACCTGATCCTGCGAAAGGCCGGAGACGAGGTCCTGCGCGAATGCGGCGGAGCAGCCGGCGAGCAACGCGAGCGCGACGGCGAGCGCTCGCATCATGTGCCCACCGCCAGGCTGTAAAGGTCGTCGGGTGTCGTCACGAGGCCGATGAAAAGCCGCGCCGCGACCGCCAGCACGAGAAGCGCGAGGAGCAGCCGCAAATGTTCGCCGCGCAAACGCGACGACATGCGTACCCCGAACTGCGCGCCGAGCGCGCCGCCGACGACGAGAATGGCCGCGAGCACAATGTCGACCGAGAAATTGGTGACGGATTGCAGCAGTGTCGTCGCCGCGGTGACGCAGACGATCTGGGTCAGCGATGTGCCGATGACGATGCTGGTCGGCATGCGCAGCAGATAGATCATCGCCGGCACCAGCATGAAGCCGCCGCCGACACCGAGCAGCGCCGAAAGGATGCCGACCGAGAAGCCGAGCGCGACCGGCGGGATGACGCTGATATAGAGGCGAGACTGCTTGAACCGCGCCTTGAACGGAAGCCCATGCACCCAGTTGTGGTGTCCGCGCATCCGAAGCGGCGGCGTGGTGCCCGCCTGCGCGGCTCTGAGCGTCTTCACGCTTTCGTCCAGCATCAATCCGCCGACCGTGCCCAACAGAAGCACATATCCGACGGAGACGACGACCTCGGTCTGCCCGAGGCGATGCAGAAGCCCGAAAAGATAGACGCCGACGATGCTTCCGGCGAGACCGCCGCACAGCATCACGCCCGCCATCTTGAAATCGACGGCGCGCCGCCGCCATTGCGCGATCGCGCCCGACATCGAGGACGCCGTCAGGTGGCTGGCCGTTGTCGCCACCGCGACACTCGGCGGAATGCCGTAGAAGATGAGGAGCGGCGTCAGCAGAAACGCGCCGCCGACGCCCAGCAGCCCGGAGAGATATCCGACCGCCGCTGCCATGCCGAGGATGGTCAGCCAATGGACCGACATCTCGGCGATGGGCAGATAAATTTCCATCGGTCAGACGCACACTTGGATGCGCGCGCTCACGAAAGTTCGACGCGGAGAGGATTCACTCGCGATGAAAGAACTTTGCGCGCCCGAAGGAGTCGGGTCAACCGCTTATGCGCTAGCCGGCCGCCGAGGGATCTGGCGGTACATTGGCATTGCGGTCGACGGGCAGGGCGCGAAATTCCGAGGCTGCCTTCTGCGCGGCGGCGCGCTCGTCCCCGTTCAATTGCGTCGAGAGAACCGCGAGGCGCGATTTCGATTCCGTGTCGCCTTGGGCCGCTGCGATCGCGTACCATTTATAGGCATCGATCAGGCTCTGCTGTACGCCCATGCCGCGCTCATAGAGGACGGCAAGGTTGAACTGTGAATCGGCCAGCCCCAGCGCGGCGGCGCGCGAGAACCATTGCGCAGCCTGCGGAAGATCCTTCGGCGTGCCCGAGCCTTCGGCGTATGCGACAGCCAGATTGTGCATCGCCTTGCGATTGCCGAGCTTTGCAGCGAGCTGGTACCACTTCACGGCCCTTGCGGCGTCGGCGGGCACACCATGGCCGCGTTCGTACAGTGTGCCCAGTCGATAGGCGGCGATGGCTTCGCCCTGGTTGGCGGCGCGCTCAAGCCATTTCGCGGCTTCCGCTTCGTTCACAGGGGCACCGTCGCCGTCGAGATATTTGAGGCCGACGATAAGCTCGGCCTTGGCACTGCCCTGATTGGCTTGTGCGGTCAGCCGCTCGAGCGGCGACATCGGCTTTGCCGCCTGTTGCGGCACTGTCGGCGTTTGGACGGCTGTCGTCGTGGAGGATGCAGATTTCGCATCCGCTGTTTTCCCGGCGATGACGGGCGATCCTGGCGCCGTGGTCGGTGAGGTCGCCGTGTTGGCCGTCGCCATGTGCGCCGCGAGCGCCGGGCGGACCGCGCGGGCTTGATGATGAAGTCTGAAGCCCTGATTTCCGATGAGCCCGCGGCTCAGCAAAATGCCGGCGACCACTGCGGCTATGACAAGCAGAAGAATACTTCCGACCAGAAGATGGCGCGTCCAGCTCTTGCCGGAGCTTGGTTCGGACGTCTCGGTCGGCGCGGCGCCCCAACTGAAATTGGCGCGCATGCCATGCTGCACGTCGGCCGCGGCCGCGGCCTTCGCGGAGCGGCGCGCTGCGGCGATGTAGGAATCGGCAGTTTCGGTCGGCGCAGGTTCCGTCAGGAGAAGCGCGTCCTGCGGTTCGCCTTGATGCGCCGTCTGTGACGAAAGAAACGACGGAAAGTCGGCGCTCGCAGGCGCCGGCTCAGCCTCCGGAAAGGGCGGGAGATCGAAAACTTCCTCGGGGCGCGGCGGCGTCGCCGCGGGCGCGGCCGCCGATGGCGCCGCAGGCGTAGCGATGAGAGGTGCGGGCGTGGCGGCGAGCGGAGGAACAGGCGTCGCGATCGGTGGAGGTGTGACGACAGGTGGAGGTGGCGGCGGCGGCGGGGAAGGTTGCGGCGCAGGCTGCGCGGCGGCCTGCAATTCCTGGATGGCATCGCGATGCCGCCTGTCAGCCGCGTCGAGACGCATCGACACGTTTCGGAGATTTTCCTCGACCGTTCGGGCAGACATCGCGGCGTTGCGTTCGGCGTTGTCGATGCGGCCCGCGATATCGGCAAGCGCCTGTTCGATCCCCTGGAGACGGCGGTCAAAGGGCTGGTCGGCCCGCCGGGTTTCCACGATCTGATGTTCGAGGCGCGCGATGGCGCTGCCCGTCTGGGCTTCGCTGGTCGATATCCGCGCGGTGAGCTTGTCGAGCGCATCGCTCAGTTGATTGATGACAGCAGCCTGGCGCTGCAGCTCCGCCTGGTCGTCAGCACGCGCATTCCGTGCCGCGGCTTCCATGCTCGCGATCGTGCGATCGAGCTTCTCGGCAACGTTGTGCGAGGCGCTCTCGGCGGTGCGGATGCGCGCCTCGAACCCCGCAAGATTCGCAACGGCCTGGTCGAGCTTGTCGGAAATGGCGCGCGAGGTCCCGTCCGACGAGCGGACGCGATCCTCGAACGCCGCAATGCGAGAGGACAATGCACGCACGCCATGCTCGGCTTCGTTGCGCACGTCGTTGAGCTTGCCGGCAATAGATTCAATGTTGCTGGCGAGTTTGGCGATCTGGGCGGCCGACTGATTGGTGTTCTCCGCGATCTGATCGGCCAGCCGCGAGAGCCCTGCATGAAGACCCTTCACTGCATCCTTGACGCCGTCATTCGCAGCGTTGCGCTCGACGCGGGAGAGCCGTTCGCCCAATCCCACGACATGCGCGCCCAGTTGATCGAAGGCCTGGGCCTGCTCCTTGGCGGCGGTATTGATCTCGCTCGCCGCGAGACTCATCGCCTTGCTGTTTTCGGTCTGGGTCCTCTCGGCCTCCTCGAGACGGTTCGCGAGGCCTTTCAGCTGCTCCTCGATTCGGCGGTAGGTGCCCTGGGCTTCGGTCTCGCTGCGGGAGACCCGCGCCAGCATCTCGTCCGTGTCCCGGGCGGTTGGGCCGGAGTCGGGCTGCCGATAGTCCGAGCCGGCCCCCCGGTAGTCGTACTCCGGGAGGCGATGCCAGCCGGCCGCCTCGCCGTTCTCGGTCAGGCTGCGGAGAATCCGGCGGGTCAGCCACTCGCCAACGGACAATCCTTCGCGGCGGGCAGCGGCACGGGCAGCCTCGCGCGCTTCAGGAGGGATGCCGGCGACGTTCCAGGGCAGGTCTGGTTGCATTTCGATTCGCTACTGGCCGGCTCCACCAATTACGGTACCGGCACCAAGATTTTGTGTAAAGAAACGATCCCGGTGCAAAGCCGAGTAGGCCTGAACCGCGCCCGTTATGCACAGCAATTAGTTGATAAAGAACCTTAAGGCCGGGTTAGCGTGGTTCCACGCCGGCCTTCAAAAGTTCACGGTCGAGACCGCCGGTCGCCCAGGTGAAAGCCATCCGGAAATCCGAGATGAGGGACCAGAACGGGTAGGTGAAGGTGGCCGGCCTGTTATGCTCGATGAAGAAATGGCCGGCCCAGGCCGGGCCATAGCCGGCAAAGAGCATCACGACCAGAAGCCAGGGATTGCCAGTGACGATGGCAGCCAGCAGGGAGGCGATGGCGAGCCCGGTGCCGAAATAGTGGATCGCCCGCGTGCCCACCTTCGAATGTTCCTGGAGATAGTAGGGCCAGAAATCCCGGTAGGTCGTGATTTCGCGGTTCGTCATGTCGGTGGCCGAGGAATGGGCTTCGGCGGCGGCGCATCCCTGGCCGTCTTGGCGTCCGGATATTCCGTGACCCGCCGCGATTTCGGATTGTCCTTCACCGGCGGCAGGCCCAGATCGGTCGCAAAGAGCTCCGTCACATAAATCGTATCACCGCTCACGGCCGCACCCACACCCGTCCGGTCGTAAGCCGCGAAGGCGAGGTTGTCCTTGTGACTCGGACTTTCGAGCCAGGACTCGACAAAGCGATGGGCGAAGACCTCGACATCGACATCGTAGCCGACGTTGAAATGTTGCGCGGCGAGATTCTCGCCGAGCAGGCCCTGCCATTTGTCGTCTCTGTCCATGATGATATCGGCGGACGAAGTCCCGGTCGGGCTTTTGTGCGCGAAATAGTTCTTGGCGGCCATGTCCTCGCTATGTGCGCGTGCGACGCTGATGAGCTCGGAATCGAGCGCCAGCGGCTTGGCGCCGGGATCGATCTTCTGCCTTTCATCCTGCACGAGCTCGAAGATGCGCCGCTCGAGCTCCGCCATCTGCGTATGAGGATCGACAGGCTCGCGCGGCGGCAGGTTCAAAGCCGTCATCGTGCTCTCGCAAGCCTGAAGCGTGAGCGCGACAACGGCGAAGAGAAACGCGTACCGGATCGGCATGCGCGTCAGTGCAGGATCTCGAAGAGCCCGGCCGCACCCATGCCGCCGCCGATGCACATCGTGACGACGCCGTATTTCGCCTTGCGGCGCCGGCCCTCGATCAAGATGTGGCCCGTCATGCGCGCGCCCGACATGCCGTAAGGATGGCCGATCGAGATGGCGCCGCCATCGACGTTCAGCTTCTCGTGCGGAATGCCGAGCTTGTTCTTGCAATAGAGCACCTGGCTCGCGAAGGCCTCGTTCAGTTCCCAGATGTCGATGTCGTCGACCTTGAGGCCGTGACGCTCGAGAAGACGCGGCACCGCAAAGACGGGACCGATACCCATCTCGTCCGGCTCGCAGCCCGCGACCGCAAAACCGCGGAAGATGCCGAGCGGATTCAGCCCCTTCTTCTCGGCGACTTTCGAATCCATGACGACGCAGGCCGAGGCGCCGTCGGAGAACTGCGAAGCGTTGCCGGCCGTGACGAACTTGCCTTCCTTGATTTCCCGGCCGCCGCTGAACACGGGCTTGAGCGACTGCAGGCCTTCGAGGGTCGTATCGGGGCGATTGCACTCGTCGCGATCGACGGTGTACTCGACCACAGACTCCTGACCGGTGGCCTTGTCGGTCTTCTTCATCTTGGTCGCGAGCGGGACGATCTCGTCCTTGAACTTGTTCGCCTGCTGCGCGGCGGCCGTGCGGCGCTGGCTTTCGAGCGCGTATTCGTCCTGCGCTTCGCGGCTCACCTTGTAACGGGCGGCGACGACTTCCGCCGTCTCGATCATCGACATCCACAGCGCCGGCTTCACTTCGAGCAGATGTTCTTCGGTGATGTTCTTCGTGTTCATGCCGCCCATCTGCACGAGCGAGATGGATTCGACCCCGGATCCGATCGCAACCGGCGTTGCTTCGGTCATGACCTGCTGCGCCGCCATGGCGATTGCCTGAAGGCCGGAGGAGCAGAAGCGGTTGATGGTCGTGCCGGCGGTCGTCACTGGACAGCCCGCCCAGATGGCCGAGAGCCTCGCGATGTTCATGCCGGTCGCGCCTTCCGGATTGGCGCAGCCCATGAAGACGTCTTCGACCTCGGCCGGATCAAGGCCGGCGCGGCTGATCGCATGCTTGACGGCGTGACCGCCCATGACGGCGCCATGCGTGATGTTGAATCCGCCGCGGACTGATTTGGCGAGACCGGTGCGCGCGGTCGAGACGATGACGGCTTCCTTCATGGTGTCCTCCGAAAATGGCCGGGCGCGACCCTAGACCGGCACGAAGGACGGCGGAAGCCCTAGCGCAACATCTCGCTGCGTCCGGCTCGCGCCTGCACGTAGGCGGGGTAGCGCGTCGTGAAGACGACGGCGAGGGCAAGGGTTGCGAGGCTCGCCGCGATATCGAGCGCGACGGGAAAATGCGTGCTGAAGGTCGCGGCCGCATCGGCCGCTGTCATCGCGCCGAAGGCGATCACCCAGACGCCCGCCACGACGTAGTTCGTGCGGAGAAACAGAGGCGCTCGCCAGAACTCCTCCGGCACTTGTTCGCGCGCGTAGTCGAGCGTGAAAGGATTGCCGATCAGAATCGACACCAGCGCGATCGTCATGAGGCCGCCGTCTACGACAAGCCGCACGGCCTGCACGGAGAGGCTGTCTTCGATGAAGCCCGTGTAGAGCGCGAGAAGTCCGAACAGCGCGACGCTGCCCATGTCGAGCACGCGCAGGATCCGGGTCTGCGCGAAATCGCGGATGCCGATGACGAATGAGGCCGCCAGCGCCGCCCAAAGCGCGAGATGGACGGAAAGCCCGGTCAGCAGCGCAAAGACGATGAACGGCGCAAAGCCAAGCAGAATCCCCATCGGTTGGCTCCATCGGATTTCAGGAAACGCTTACCGAACGCCAAACGCATGCAAGCAAAATGAAAGCGGGAGCGCCCGAGGCGCTCCCGCGAGATCAGATGGTCAGTGTGCCGGCGCGGGCGCCTGCGCGGTCGACCCCGATTTTTTCAGCTGCGCCTTCGCGTAGAGAGTCCACAAATGCGCCGCTGCGCCGCTCGATTGCGAGAGCGTCTGGATCGCTTCGTCGTATTTGCCCTCGGCCACGAGCGCCATGCCGAGAACCATCGGTCCTTCGGTCGGCGTTTTCAGGCCGCCCTTGCTGATGGCGCGGCGCGCGGCAGCCTCGACGTCGGCGTAGCGGCCATAGCCCCAATAGTCCTCGGCGAGCTTGATGTCCTGCTGGCCGGTCTTGGACTTCGCTGCCGCCGCCGCGATCTGGGGAAGCTGCTGCTGATCCATGGCCGCGCCGCTCTTGGCGTGCCCATAAAGCGGGCCTGCCTTCGCCGCCGTGGTCTTGCCGGCGGCGATACCTTTTTGCAGCACGTTGTAGGCTTCGGTCGCGTAGCCGCGGGAGTCGGCGGCACTCGCAAGCACTGTATAGTCTTCGCCGGTCATGGCGCCCGGGATTAACATCTTCAGGCGAAGGAGATAGAACGCGTCTTCGTCGCGCACGTTCTTGCCCCCGAGTGCCTGATCGATGAGCTGACTCCAGTCTGCCGCATCGTTGGAGGCCACGGCCATATCTTCCATGGTCTGAGTGGCGGCGCCGTTGTTGTGCTGCTTTACCTGGCTGTTGAAGATAATGACCAGCGCGCCCTGATTGGGGGTCTGCCCGGCCGCCTTCGCCATATCGACTGACTTCTGCGCGTATTGTTCGGCGTGCGGGAAGTCCTGCGTCTCGTAATAGGCTTCGGCGAGCATCGCGTAGCCATTTGCATCGAGCGCGTTGATAGCCGCCAGGTTCGCTCCATAGGTCGTCGCCTTCTGATAGTGCTTCGCGTTCATTGCGAGCTGGAAGGCGTTGAAATAGGTCTGCTTCTTCTGATCGTCCGGAATCGCCGGCGAGTCCGCTGCGGCTTCCATCGGCGCGGTCGCGTTCGCGTAGTCCTTCTGTCCGATATAGATCTCGGCAAGGAAAGTGTTGATCATGTAGTCGTCATAGGGCGTGCGGTCCGAGACGCCTTGCGCCTTCTGCACGTTGCTGAGCGCGGTGGCATAGTCGTTGGACTGCATCGCCTTCTGTGCGCCGGCAAGATCATTCTGCACTTCGCGCGTGAGCTTCGGCGTATCGGCTGCGGACGCTGCGACGGGCGCCAAGGCAAAGGTTGCGGAACTGAGCAGCCCTGCGACGAAGGCGGCGCGGACAATCGATTTCATTTCAGACTTCCTCATTCGGTTGGCAGGCGTGCAATGGATATGGAGCCTCTGCTTGAGCGAAACGCGTTCCGCGCCCACCCGGGTCTCCCGCACCCCCTCATTATCCCTGCCATTGTAGTGCGGCGAATTTATGTTTCCAAATGCAGCGTGGTCGCTCCCATATTGCGCTGCAGCGTGAAACTCCCTATCAGGGAACTGCAAGCTATTATGCGTATCTGATGACAGAGCGTCCCCAAGGGCTGCCGGAAGAGGCTCGGGAAATCCCTTCCGTCGGCTTCAACGATTACGTCGGCCCCTACTACCGCCTTCCCGATGCGGAAGACGGAAGGCTGCGCCGTTTCGCTTTTGTCATTGCCGAGAAACATATGAATGCCGGCGGTTCGGTCCACGGCGGCATGCTGATGGCCTTCGTCGACATGGCGATGGGGCAGACCTCGCGGGCCGAGACGGGCGCCAAGGGCGGTAGCACCGTTTCTCTCAATAGCGACTTCGTCGGCCCCGGCCGGCTGCATGACGTCGTCGAGGCGCGCGTCCGGGTGACGCGCCGTGCCCGCACGATGATCTTCCTGTCCGCCGAGCTTTTTGCCGGCGACCGTTTGCTGCTGGTGGCGACGGGCCTCTGGAAAGTCCTCGGCGCGCCATGAGCGGCGAACCGCCGTTTCCCGGCTTCGTGCCGACGCATCTCATAGATCCCTTCGAGATCTATGTCGGTCCGGTGTTCGAGGCCGGGACCTCGGGTGCCAAGACTTATGCCATGCGTATCGAGGCGCGGCATGTGAACCGGCGCGGCGTGCTCCATGGTGGCATGTTCATGACGCTCGCCGATCTGACGCTCGGCCAGGCGGTATGGGACGCCACGGACAAAGCCGCGGTCGTTACGCTCAACATGCAATGTCATTTCGTGAAGTCGGCCGTCGAGGGCGACATCATCGAGGTGGTGCCGGAATTTGTCCGCAGGACCCGCGCGCTCGTCTTCATGCGCGGCGATTTCACCGTCAAAGGGGAGATCGTGTTCACGGCCCAGAGCGTCTGGAAGCTCCTCGGTCAGTCGTAAAGATTCACGGCAGATTCACTACATGCTAACCGCCTGTTTACCATGGCATGCGACCGTGCATGTTGGGTCCATGAGGCTGACGCGCATGCGGCGCCCGGCGGAACTCGTTTTGGGATCGGTCCAGTTGGGCCTTGCTTACGGCGCGGCCAACCGAACCGGCAAACCTTCGCGCGGCGCAGCCTGCCGGCTTGTCTCCCGCGCCGTCGAGGCCGGCGTCACCAAATTCGATACGGCGCGCGCCTATGGCGATGCCGAAGAACGGCTCGGCGAAGCGCTGCGCACTCGCAAAGCCGTACGCACGATCACCAAGCTCAGCCCGTTGAGCGAACTCGCGCAGCATGCTTCGCCGCGCGAGGTGAGGGCGGCTGTCGATGCCAGCATCGATGCTTCGCTTTACGCCCTCAGAAAGCCGCATATCGATTGTTTATTGCTGCATCGCGCCGAACATATGACAGCCTTCGGGGGACAGGTGTGGGAGCGGCTGATCGAAAGGCTCGAGGACGGAACTGTTTTGTCGCTGGGCGTTTCCGTACAGGATGCCCAGGAAGCCATGGCCGCGCTTGATTGCCCCGATGTCCGCCACATGCAGCTTCCGTTCAACATCCTCGATTGGCGGTGGAGCGAAGCCGGTGTGGTCGACCGCATCCGCAGGCGCACTCAGGTGACCATCCACGCGCGCAGCGTCTTCCTGCAGGGCATACTGGCGGCAGGCGATCCCGGTATCTGGCCGGCGATCGAAGGCGTCGACGCCGGTGCGCTCGTCACCCTTCTCGAGGACATTGCAAGGGAGTTCGGCCGCGAAAATGTCGCTGATCTTTGCCTCGCCTATGCGCGTGGTCAGGACTGGATCGACGGCATCGTCGTCGGCATGGAAACCGAAAGCCAGCTTGAAGAGAATCTGCGCCTCTTCGTGCGTCCGCCTCTCGCCGCAGCCGACTGCGCCGGGATTGCGCGGCGGATTCCGCGGCTGCCGGAAGCGCTTCTCAATCCGGCGAAGTGGCCGCGGATGAATTGAACAATGTCCACGATTCCGCCGAATGCTTCCGAGCTGTTCCGTCTCGAAGGACGGATTGCCTTCGTTTCCGGCGCTGCCGGGCATCTGGGCCGCGCCATGGCGCTGGCGCTCGCCGACGCCGGCGCGCATGTCATCGTCAACGGCCGCGACCGCAAGAAGCTCGAAGCCCTGCTCGTCGAAATCGAGGCGCGGAAAGGGTCGGCGGCCCCGGCGGCATTCGATGTCGGCGACATCGAGCAGGTTCGGATATTTTTCACCTCGCGTCCGCGTATCGACATCATCGTCAACAATGCGATTTCCATGACGCCGCAGCCGTTCGACCGCATTTCAGAGGACGACTTCGCGCAAACCTATCGCTCGGGCGTCGTCGCGCCGTTCGAGATCGTGCGTGCGGCCTTGCCGGCGTTGCGCACAGCCGTTCGCGAGACAGGCGAGGCGAGCATCGTCAACATCGCGTCGATGTACGCAACGGTTTCACCCGACGCACGCATCTATTCGCGCTCCGAGCAGGC
Source organism: Rhizomicrobium sp. (assembly GCA_035524575.1). Classification (GTDB taxonomy): domain Bacteria; phylum Pseudomonadota; class Alphaproteobacteria; order Micropepsales; family Micropepsaceae; genus Rhizomicrobium. The sequence continues at coordinate 2,127 of DATKON010000215.1, read as the reverse complement.
GAGTCCCTTTCACTACGGCCCCGCGAAAGCGGCGCTGCTGCAACTGACGCGTCATCTCGCGGCGGAGCTGGGCAAGGAGCACATTCGCGTGAACGCGCTGGTTCCGGGGCCATTTCCGCGCGACAGTGTGTCGAAATCCGATGCTCCGTTTGCGGAACGTCTCGCCGGGCGCACCATGCTCGGCCGGATAGCGCGTGCGGACGAAATTCGTGGCCCGCTTCTTTTTCTGGCTTCGCCTGCGTCGAGCTTCGTGACCGGAGCGGCCCTTGCAGTCGATGGCGGTTGGACCGTGTGGTAGGCTAAGGTGCGGGCGGGCGATTGATGAGCATGGCGTTTTTATCTTCCTTCCGAGCGGGCCGCGAAGCCGTTTACCCCGAGTCCCTGCGACAGAGGTTGCAGCAGTTTCCGCTGCTCGCGGATTTGGGCGATACGGCGCTGAGGCGCCTGCTCACCGAGGCCAACTGGTTCGGCTTGCCCGGCGGCATGGTGCTCGACCGCACCGGCGAGAACAATCTGGCGCTGTTTCTGGTGGTCACCGGAAGCCTCGGCGTCTTCGTCAACGACGATCGCGGCCAGCGCCGGCTCGTCGCCCATGTGCCGGCGGGCGAAACCGTCGGCGAGATGTCGCTGATTTCGGGCGATGCGCATTCGGCACAGCTCGTGGCATTGCGCGATACCGAGCTTCTGCGCGTCAGTCCGGAAGCCTTCAATGCCCTTATCGCGCGCCACCCGCGTGTCATGCTCAACATGATGCGCCTGCTGGTTCGCCGCCTGCACGACACCACGCAGCGTCCCGTCGACCGCGCCCGTCCCAAGGCCTTCGCCGTTGTCCCTCTGCAGGAAGGATTGCATGATGAACCGATCGCGCAGCGGCTTGCCGCGGCGCTGGTCGACATGGGTTTGAAGGCGGCGGTTCTGGGATCAAGCGCCGCCGAGCAGACGGCGGAATGGTTCAACAGCTTTGAAGCCGCGCATGATGTCGTCTTCTATTGCGGCGACACGCCTGAGAGCCCCTGGACGCATCAGTGTTTGCGCCAGGCCGATCGCGTCTTCCTGCTGGCCCGCACGGACAGACCTCTGCCGCTGCGGCCGCTCGAGATGCCGGCGTTCAAGGCGCGGGCTACGGGGCTGCCCGAACTTCTTCTTCTTCACCCCGACGGCGTCGCCCGCGGCCTGCCCGAACATTTCGCGCTTCGGAGCGGGCTGTTCGAGTCCCATCATCACATTCGCAACGGTGTGCAGGAGGATGTGCGGCGGCTGGCGCGTTTCGTTTCCGGTCGTGCCATCGGACTGGTGCTGGCAGGCGGCGGCGCCCGCGGCTTCGCCCATATCGGAATCCTGAAGGCGCTGCAGGAGGCGCGCGTGCCGATCGATCAGCTGGGCGGCACGAGCATGGGGGCACTGATCGCTGCGGGTCTCGCCGCGGAATGGACTCTCGACGAATTGACCAAGCGCATGCGCAGAGCCTTCGTCGAAACCAATCCGCTGTCGGATTACACATTCCCGCTGATCGCACTGGTGCGCGGGCGCAAAGTCTCGCACCTGCTTCGCGACAACTACGGCGAGGTGCGCATTGAAGAGCTGCCGAAGCCGTTCTTCTGCGTGTCGTCCGATCTCACCACGGGCCGAACCCATGTTCATCGCGCCGGCGCCCTGTGGCGCGCCTTGCGGGCGAGCGTGGCGCTGCCGGGCATCCTCCCGCCCGTTACGCATCACGGCCATCTCCTCGTCGATGGCGGAGTCATGAACAACCTGCCGGTCGACGTGATGGCGGAAAATCCCCACGGCCCCATTATCGCATCGGACGTCACCGGCGAGATCGATCTTCATGCCACGGACGACCGCTACGGCGAACGCCCGCTTTGGTGGCTTTTGTGGGAGCGCATGCGCGGGACCCCGTCCATTGTCTCCATCCTGATGCGCTCCGGCACGGTCGGCTCGGAAGCGCAACGTCGACTAGTGCGCCAACAGGCGAACTACCTGTTCGAACCGCCTCTCGAAGATGTCGGCCTTCGCGATTGGCAAGCCTTCGATCGCGCTGTCGCAGAGGGCTATGCGCACGCCATGACGGTCATGGAGAAAAACGGCGTCCCCTTCTCCGAGTTATGGACCGAGCCGCCCCCGGCT
>DATKON010000214.1:0-3008 GCA_035524575.1 Rhizomicrobium sp. | reverse complement strand
CCGACGCTGTAATGCGTCTTCGTTCGCTTATCCGAGCAGGAACCCGCCGTCGACAGTGAGCAACGCGCCGGTCGTGAAGGTGGACGCGTCCGAGCAGAGAAACAGGACCGCATTAGCCATTTCCTCGACGGTGCCGAGGCGGCGCAGCGCGATATTGGCGACGATGGATTCGGTATTGAAGGGCGAGCCCGCCGCCGCGGCCTTCTCCAGGAAACGCTCGAGCATCGGCGCCTTCGTCGGCCCAGGCGCCACTTCGTTGACGCGGATCTTGTATTGGGCGGCTTCATGGGCGGCGGTGCGCGTGAGCGAGCGCGCCGCGGCCTTGCTGGCATTGTAGAGCGCGTTGCCGAGATCGGACATCTCCGCCGAGACCGAGGTGATATTGACGATGGCGCCGCCCTTCGCGCGCATCGCCAGGATTTCGTGCTTGAGGCAGAACAGCAGCCCTTTGACGTTCGGATTGAACACGTCGTCGTAATCGGCCGCGGAGAATTCGACGAACGGATGAGCGATGTCGATGGCGGCGTTGTTCACCGCGCAATCGAGCCGGCCGTAGCGCGAGATGGTTTCGTCGATCGCATCGGCGACTTCGCGTTCATGGGAGATATCGGCCTTGAGAAAAAGTCCCTCGCTGCCGGCGGCATGAACCATGTCGAGCACATCACGCCCTTCCTTCTCGTTCCGCCCGACAACGACGACGGTCGCGCCCCGCTTGGCGAACGCGACCGCGATGCCGCGGCCGATGCCCGCCGTCGCGCCGGTGACGAAAGCAACTTTATCCTTGAAATCACTCATTGATCAGCAACCCTATCCGCCAGCGGCAAATCATTCGTGCGAGCGCGCACCGTAAGCGAAGTGTCCGCGCGGGGCGAGGGCTTATAGCTATTATCGCGCCGGGGGCGCCGGCGCGCGCGGCTGGCGGCGAGCGGGCCTCAACGGGCTCATCACTGAGCCCGCAGCCCGTCGGTTGCTCGCGGTGTTCCCCGAGCCGACAGGAGGTCCAACAGCCGCCTTGCGTCCTTCGGCGCGGCGGCTTTCTGGTCGTTGTCGAAATAGACGAAGATGTCGTGGCCCTGGCGGCGCCAGGCTGAAATGGTGCCTGCCCAGCTTTTCAGAGTCGCGCCCGGATAGCTTCCGCGATAGCGTCCGGACGGGCCGTGGGCGCGAATGTAGATGTGCCGTGCCGTGGTGATCCAGGGTGCCGGAGCATCGGCGTGATCGGACACGCAGAGCGCGACATCACGGTTGCGCAATATGTCGAAGATGTCGTCGGCATACCAGTCCTTGTTTCGGAACTCGAAGGCGTAGCGATAACGTTTCGGCAGAAGATCGAGGAAGCAGTTCAGCCGCGCGCTGTCTTTCCTAAAATTGGCGGGCAGCTGAAACAGGACGATGCCGAGTTTCGGTCCAAGCGGACGCAGTCGCGTCTGCATCAACGCGATCGAGCTTGCCGAATTGGCTTTCAGTCTCTTCCAATGCGTTATAAATTTCGACGCCTTCCACGCGAAGATGAAGTCCGCTGGCGTCTGCTGCCGCCACGATTTGACCGCGTCCAAACTCGGCGTCCGATAAAAGGAAGCGTTGATTTCTGTCGTCGCGAATTGCGAGCCGTAGAACCGCAGCCATTGCGATTTCGGCAATGCCTGCGGATAGAGCGGACCGCGCCAGGAATCGTAGGTCCATCCGGATGTGCCGACACGGCAGTTCCCGCCCTTCCGGCCTTCGGCCTTGGCGCGTCCGCGTGGCATCACTCGTTCTGCGGAACGTGCTTTGCCGGATCGCCGCGGCGATAGCCCTTGTTGGGAGCGCGCGCGGGCTTTCGCTGCAGCCCTTCCGGCACATCGTCACCCGGAACGACATTTGGATTGCCAGCGTCGCGGGACGTCGTTCCGCGGTCGTAGGCGCCGGCCCGCTCGTCCCGAAGCGACGAACGCTTTTGATCTTTGCCGCGGAGTCCTGCCATGTCGATCAATCAGCTTATGTTTTGCGTTTACGCCGCCGATCGCTGCTTCTCCAGCAGATCGGCGAGCTTCGTCATCGCATCGACCATTACGTTCTGCAGGATCTCGTCGCGACCATGATTGGGGTAGCATTTGCGCCAATGGACCGTATCGCGGCGCGAAAAGCCGATGGCCGTGCACATCAAGCCGACGGGATTGCCGTCTTCATCCGGCTCGGGACCGGCTACGCCGGTGATCGCGATCGCAATGTCGGCGGGCGTTGCCTGCAACGCCCCGCGCGCCATCGCCACCGCGACCTCGTCGCACACCATGGTCTTGCGCTTCATCAGTTCGGGATCTACACCCAGCACTTGCGACTTCATCGCCTTGGTGTAGGTGATGAGCCCGCCATGAAAGTGCTGTCCGGCGCCGGCGGTCTTGGAAAAGACCGTCGCCAACATTCCCGCCGTGCACGACTCGGCCGTGACGATCGTCATTCCTTTCGCCGCGGCGAGTTCGACAAGGCGCTGCGCCAGCGTTTCCAGCCTGGTTCCGCTGTCTTCGATTTCCATTCGCGTCACTCGCGAGCTGGTGTGCGCCGCCTCTCGGCGTGCAAGTCAGGCCGCCGCCTGGGCGTGCTGATTGACGTTGCTTTCCGCGATCTTGGTCAGCGTTTCGTCGGTCTTCTTTTCCTCGGCCAAGGTCGCGTCGAGCAGCTTGACCGCCTCATTCAGCCCAAGCTCCTGCGCCCAAGTCCGCAGCGTCCCGTAACGCGACATCTCGTAATGCTCGACCGCCTGTGCGGCCGCCAGCAGGCCCGCGTCGAGTGCCGGCGTTCCCTTGTATTCTTTCATCACCTCCTGGCCCTCCTCGATGATGCCGAGGATGGCGTCGCAGGTCTTGCCGCGCGCCGGCGCATCGATTTCCTCGAAGACCTTCTCCAGCCGCTCGACATGGCCCTCGGTTTCGGCCTCATGCTTTTCGAACGCCGCTTTCAGTTCGGAGGCCCGAGCCGCCTTGGCCATCTTCGGCAAAGCGGTGAGGATTTTCTTTTCCGCGAAATAGATG
>DATKON010000213.1:0-5020 GCA_035524575.1 Rhizomicrobium sp. | reverse complement strand
CTCGCCCTACTTCATCACCAATGCCGACAAGATGGTGGCGGAGCTCGATGAGCCCTTCATCCTGATCCACGAGAAGAAGCTTTCCTCGCTGCAGCCGATGCTGCCGATCCTGGAAGCGGTCGTCCAAGGCGGCCGTCCGCTCGTGATCATTGCGGAAGAAGTCGAAGGCGAAGCGCTGGCGACCCTCGTCGTCAACAAGCTGCGCGGCGGCCTCAAGGTTGCGGCGGTCAAGGCGCCGGGCTTCGGCGATCGCAGGAAGGCGATGCTCGAAGACATCGCCATCGTCACCGGCGGTCAGGTCATCAGCGAAGATCTCGGCATCAAGCTCGAGAACGTGAAGCTGAATTCGCTCGGCACCGCGAAGAAGATCCGCATCACGAAGGACGACACGACGATCATCGACGGGTCGGGCAAGAAGGCGGACATCCAGGCCCGCGTCTCGCAGATCAAACAGCAGATCGAAGAGACCACATCGGACTACGACAAGGAGAAGCTCCAGGAGCGTCTCGCGAAGCTCGCGGGCGGCGTGGCGGTCATCCGCGTCGGCGGTGCGACGGAAGTCGAAGTGAAGGAGAAGAAGGACCGCGTGGATGACGCGCTCAACGCCACGAAGGCGGCAGTCGAGGAAGGCATCCTTCCCGGCGGCGGCGCGGCGCTTCTCTATGCCACGAAGGCGCTGAACGGCCTTGTGGGCGACAACGAAGACCAGAACGCGGGCATCGCGATCGTGCGCAAGGCGATCCAGTCGCCGATCCGCCAGATCGTCGAGAACGCGGGCGTCGAAGCCTCCATCGTCGTCGGCAAGCTCCTCGAGCAGAAGTCGAACACCTTCGGCTTCGATGCGCAGGGCGAGAAGTATGTCGACCTCGTCGAGGCCGGCATCGTCGATCCGACGAAGGTCGTGCGCACGGCGCTGCAGGATGCGGCGAGCGTCGCGGCTCTCCTGATCACGACCGAAGCCATGGTCGCCGATCGTCCGAAGAAAGAGTCCGCAGCGCCGGCGATGCCGGGTGGCGGCATGGGCGACATGGACTTCTGATCCGAAGGAGGGCGCAAGCCCTCCGAGGATCATCCTCCGAAGCCCGCAGGGCGAAGGCGGATCGGTTCAGTCAGTCTCAGTCATACGGAAAGGGCCGGAGGAGACTCCGGCCCTTTTTGTTTGCCAGTCAGCCGAACAGGGCCGCATATTGGAGGCCCAGGGTCAGCGGATAAACCCTCGCTATGCGCCGCCAGCTAACCGATGAAGAACGGGAAATCAGAAAATCACGCGGCATCCCAATCGGTCGGCTTTGGCCGTTTGCGCTGATGCTGGCGGCGGATCTCGTCATCAGCTTCGACACTCGCCTTTTCGTCAAATGTACTGGCAACCCTCTCTATGGACGAGGCGGTGGCGAAATCAGACCATTCGCCGCCATCTTCTGCAGCCCGTACTATCTTCACGACTCGCTATTTCATCTCCTCATGTTTGTAAGCCTTTGGGGACCGATCCCATTCGCGATCTTCCAAATACTTTGGATGAAACGTCACGAGGCCTATTGGGATACCGTCCGCGCACGGGAGAAAATAAAGCGCGCTGAAAAGCGTGCCTCGAAAAATCGATCAGATATCCCTTCTTGACATTGGTGTTCGCGCACTTTAATTTTCTTCAAGATACTTGAATTTTATTGAATGGCAAGATCCGAAGAGCCGCAGCGTTGGACGGATGTTCTGGAGCCGGAGGAATTGGCCTTCGTGCGCCGCTTCGTGCTCGCGTCCGGTTCGCTCAAGGAGATGGCCGAGGAATACGGCGTGTCCTATCCGACCATTCGTCTGCGGCTCGATGCGCTGATCGAAAAGGTGCGGCGCGCCCAGACGGAGAAGCCGATGAGCGAACTGAGACGGGTGGTGCGCCGGATGGTCGAGGAAGGTTCGCTCGATCTCATCGACGCGCGCAAGCTGCTCGCGGCCGGCGCCAAGGATGTCAAAGCGGTTCAGCCGGACAAGGATGGAGAGAGCAAATGAGCACAGTGCAGACGCTGTTTTCATCGCGCGCAATCGATGCCGTCGTCTTCGCCGCCCTCGTCGTCTTCACCGTCATGTCGCTCGAGATGTTCGGTGCCTGGCTCGAGCGCGGCGCAGACATCGCACGCTCGCGCCTCGTTGCGCTGGCCCTCGCCCTCGTCTTCGCGGCGGCGGTCATCGGCGGCCTCGTAGATTACGCGTTTGTTGGGGCGCCGAATTTCCTCAATCTCGCGCTGTTTCTGACCGGCGCGGCCGGCCTCGGAATTCTTCCCGCACTGGTGTTTCGGCGCGATCGGGACAAGGAATTGCGGCGCATTGCGGCCCTGGACCTTTAATGGGCGCCCAAACCTCCGCAATTGTGGGGCCGGCCAATCGTTGCCGGCCCGGCGCGCGTTTTAGGTTTTCGTCAAGGAAGAATTAAAGAGCGCGCCGGGAATACTTGGCTTCGTTGTCGCAACCCTTTAGATAACCTCCGCGTTTCGGTGTGTGGTGGAAATGGGGTGTGTACGGCGTAGTCCCATATCTGCACCAAAACTAAAGACCAACTACTACCCATGGGAGTGATAGGGCATGGCGCAGGTAGAAGTTTCCCGTACAATCAAAAGCAAAGGGTTAGACGCTTCCCCGGTTTCGGAATTCGACTCCGCCGGCATCGGCGAAATCTCCCGCGCCCTCAATGCGCTCCTGGCCGACAGTTTCGCGCTCTACCTGAAGACCAAGAACTTCCACTGGCAGGTCGGCGGGCCCCGCTTCCGCTCCTATCAGATCTCGTATCGGCTGGAATTCGACGAGCACGCCGAGCAGCTTTTCGCGGCGACCGATGACCTCGCCGACCGTCTGCATGCGATCGGCGGACGCAAGCCTGCGCTGACCGATATCGGACATCTTCGGCGCGTGCGCGACCATGAGCGGACCTTCGTGCAGCCGACGGACATGCTGTCGGAGCTCATCGACGACAACAAGGCGATGGCGGGAGCTCTTACGGAGGCACGCGGCTTGTGCGAGCGCTACAAGGACGCTGCCACGATGGATCTTCTCGACACGCTGATCGACCAGACCGAGCACCGGACCTGGTTCCTGCTCGACATGAGCCGGGACGGCGAAGAGTAAGCGCAAGCCCCACTCGTTGCGTCGCTCCCCAACCAGCGGGAGCTAGGAAAAGAAAACGGCGGCCGGGAGGCCGCCGTTTCCCTTTCGATGATGCGAATACTCAGTACTTGATCGTCGCACCGATGAAGAAGGTGCGGCCGAGCGAGTCGTAGGTGCCCGGGAAGGTGTTGTCGTTGCCGACGCCCGTCGGGATGGCGGAGCTCGACAGTGCCGGCGGCAGGCGGTCGAAGACGTTGTTCACGCCGGCATGCAGGTCGACGCCTGTGCGCACATTCCAGTCCGCCGCCAGATCGAGGTACCAGAAGCTGTTGATCGTAGCGTCGGCGAAGTCGAAGCTCGAGGAATGCAGCAGCGGCTGCGTCGTGTTCTTGTCGAGAGCCACGCCCGACAGGTAACGCCAGTTGGCGCTGAGGTCGAGATCCCACGGCGTCGTCCAGGTGACGCGCAGGCGGTGGCGCCATTTCGGCAGCGGCGTGCCGCAGGTCACGCCGAAGAGTCCGGCACAGTCGTAATGGCCCAAACCCGGATCCTGCAGCAGCGGTTCGACTTCGAACGACTGCAGCCATGTGCCGACGAAGGCGAACTGCAACGCGCCCATGCCGTCCATGAAGGGCACACTGTTGAGATCGAGATTGTAATTGGCCTCGAAATCCATGCCCTTCGTGTGACGGAATCCGGTATTGGCGTTGGTGTTGACGATGAAGCCACCGCCATAGATCTGGCCATTCACGTTGCGATGGACCAGCGGACAGAAGAAGGCAACTGCGGCCGCCGACGCCGTTGGGCTGTAGCACTGCGCCAATGTGATCGACGAACCGATCGTGCTGATCGCCGACGAGACATTGATGTTGAAGTAGTCCACCGTCGCCGAGAAGCCATCCATGAAGGAGGGCGTCAACACAATGCCTGCCGTACGCGTGTCGCCGATTTCCGGCCTGAGGCTGATGTTGCCGCCGGTTTGCTGGTTGCACTGATTGGCAGGGCAAGCGAGCAATCCACCCGACCCGCTGCCGGCATTCGGCACCGAGGCGCATTGGCCGGCCGTGCTCGTGGCGCAGGGATCCTGGCCCGAGAACAGGCCTACATTCGGCGGCGAGAACAGCTCGAGCACGTTCGGCGCACGCACCGCGCGTTCGTAGCTGGCACGCAGGCGGAAGTCGTCGACCGGTTGATATTCGAGGCCGTATTTGTACGCCGAGACCGAGCCGGCCGTGCTGTAAGAGGAATAACGGTAGCCGGCACTCGCCGAAATATCCTCCGCCCACGGCATTTCCTGGACGAGCGGGATCTTCATCTCGCCGAAGCCTTCCACCACGTTGAAGCCGGAGCGCGGACGGTTCGGCGTGGCGCCGCCCTGACCATAGAGATCGGTCGTCGGCGGAGTGCCGAGCGCGAAGTCGCTGCTGACGAGATCCTGCAGATATTCGGCGCGGTACTCGGAGCCGAACGACATGGCAACCGGCGCCTTGGCCAGCGGCGACTGGATGCCCCATTCGCCGAGATCGCCGGTGACGCTGCCGCTGACGATCTGCTCTTCCGTGTAACCTTCCTGGAAGCCCGAGGCGAGGACGTAGTTGAGCATTTGCGGCGTGATCGAGCCGAAGCCGTTGAAGATGTCGAGCGGCACGCACTTGGAGTCGGTGACGATGCCTTGCGCGTTGGGCTCGGCCGCGAAGCACTTGCCCGTCGCGGGATCGACCTCGAGGGCTGCCTGCGTGCGCGATTTCGAGAACTCGTTGCGATAGGTCTCCGCGAGGATCGTGTAGCCGTATTGGGCGTAGACGTCATACGACCAGCCGTCGCCGAGATCGCCCCGCGCCCCGACCTGTGCGCGATAGGAGGTGTGCCGCAGATCGTTCTGACGGTTTCCGCCTTCAAGATCGCGGCGGCCGATCTGCAGCAGCGCCTG
>DATKON010000212.1:0-2311 GCA_035524575.1 Rhizomicrobium sp. | reverse complement strand
CGACGTCGATTTCGAGCACGAACGCCGCGAGGACGTGATCCAGTACATTTATCAGCGCTACGGCCGCCATCGCGCGGCGATCTGCGCCACCGTCATCCACTATCGCTCGCGCCGCGCCATCCGCGAAGTCGGCAAGGTCTTGGGACTGACGGAAGATGTCACCGCGGCTCTGGCCAAGACCATATGGGGCTATGGCGGCGACGATAGCTTGCCCGACGCCCACATCCGCCAGGCCGGCCTCGACCCGCAAAATCCGGCGATCCGCCAGGCCGTGGCGCTCGCCGGCGAACTGATCGGATTCCCCCGCCATCTGTCGCAGCATGTCGGCGGCTTCGTGCTCACCCGCGGCCCGCTCGACGAGATGGTGCCGATCGGCAATGCGGCGATGGAGGATCGCACCTGCATCGAATGGGACAAGGACGATATCGACACGCTCGGCCTGATGAAGGTCGACGTGCTCGCGCTCGGCATGCTGAGCTGCCTGCGCCGCGGGCTCGACCTTCTGCGCGCGCATTACGGCCAGGACCATACGCTGGCGAGCATCCCGAAGGACGGCACGCCGGACGCCGCGGACGTCTACAAGATGCTGTCGCGCGCCGACTCGATCGGCGTGTTTCAGGTCGAAAGCCGCGCGCAGATGTCGATGCTGCCCCGGCTGAAGCCGCAATGCTTCTACGATCTCGTCATCGAGGTCGCCATCGTCCGGCCGGGCCCGATCCAGGGCGACATGGTGCATCCCTATCTGCGCCGGCGTGACGGCCTCGAAAAGGAGCATTATCCCTCGCCCGCGCCGGAGCATGGCCCGGCCAATGAATTGGCCGAAGTGCTCAAGCGCACGCTCGGCGTGCCGCTGTTTCAGGAACAGGCGATGCAGATCGCAATCACGGCGGCGAAATTCACGCCGGACGAAGCCGACGGGCTGCGCCGCGCCATGGCGACCTTCCGCCATACCGGCAAGGTCCATCTGTTCCGTGACAAGTTCATCAACGGCATGGCCGAGCGCGGCTACGACCGCGCCTTCGCCGAGCACTGCTTCGGCCAGATCGAAGGCTTTGGCGAATACGGCTTTCCGGAAAGCCACGCGGCGAGCTTTGCGCTTCTCGTTTACGCCTCGTCCTGGATCAAGTGCCGCTATCCCGACGTATTCTGCGCCGCCATCCTCAACAGTCAGCCGATGGGCTTTTATCAGCCGGCGCAGCTCGTGCGCGATGCCCGTGCGCATGGCGTCGAGATTCGCCCCGTCGATGTCAATTACAGCAGCTGGGATTGTACGCTGGAGGCCCCCTCACTTCCCTCTCCCGCAAGCGGGGGAAGGTTGAATGGGGGTCATGCCGTGCGGCTCGGCTTTCGGCAGATCCATGGTCTCAACAAAGACGAACTGGAAAAGCTCGTCGTCGCGCGCGGCAACGGCTTCGCCTCGATCGAACGGCTCGCGGCGACCGCCGGCATTTCGCGCTTCACCATCGAACGGCTTGCGGAAGCCGACGCCTTCCGCTCGCTTGGCTTGGATCGGCGTGCGGCGCTCTGGGCGGCGCGCCGGCTCGACATGATCGGCGCCCGGCCGCCCCGCAAGGCCAAGCCGGCTGTCGACGACACATCTGCCAACAACGATTCAGGCATATTGCCGCTGCTCACGGCGCATCTGAGCGACGAGCTTTTTCCCGAGCCCGAGGTCGCGCTGCCGGCCATGGCGCTGTCCGAACATGTGGTGGAGGATTACGTCGCGACCGGCCTGTCGCTGAAAGCGCATCCTGCCGGATTTTTCCGCGACCGGCTCATCGCGCTCGGCGCCATCCCCAATACGCAACTGCGCGGCGACGCCGTGCCGCAAGATTCATGCGTCACCGTCGCCGGCCTCGTCCTGGTGCGGCAGCGGCCAGGCACCTCGAAAGGCGTCGTCTTCATGACGCTCGAAGACGAAACCGATATCGCCAATATCATCGTCTGGCCCAAAGTGTTCGAGCAGAACCGCCGCCTGGTGATGACGGCGCGCTTTCTTGCCGTGCGCGGACGGCTGCAGCGCGTGGGGCTTGTCGTCCACGTCGTCGCCGAGAGCTTCACCGATCTGTCGTCGCTCCTGCCGTGGCTGCGCGACGGCGGCGATCTGTTCTCGCCCAAACTTTCCGGTGGACCCATTCCGGACGAACCCATCCCGCTGCGCAGCCGCGACTTCCATTGAAGTCCGCGCGGCCAGTCAACAGTCCCAGGAACGTCATTAAAGGAGGCATCACATGTGCGGACGCGCCAAACTTCCCGAAGACGTCTCCGAGATCAAACTCGACCTGAAGATCGACTGGGACGAGATCGGCGA
>DATKON010000211.1:0-24438 GCA_035524575.1 Rhizomicrobium sp. | reverse complement strand
GACTTCGTCCGAACGCACACTCAGGTGAGCTGATAACGGATCGTCGAGCCGTCGGAGCCTTTGAGCTCCATTTTCACCAGGCGATGCGCGTCATCGTACCAGAGGTCCTCGGAATAGACCGTCTTGACCATGTAGTGATGTGCGCGCTCCGTCCGGCCGTCGATCGAAAGAGCGTCTTCGCCGCGATCGACGACAGACACCGCGACAAGCTTCCCGTCGACCGGATTGAGCACGACATTCTGGCTCAGCATTTCGGGATTCCAGATGCTGGCCGGAACGACCGTCGGGGCCAGCTTCTGCGCGCCGCCGTCGCCCTGGACCAGCAGGCCGCCTTCGCAGGGGCTGGCACTGGTGCGGTGCACGGTGCCGTTGTCGTCGGTCACCGAACTCAGTGAGATGAGATGACCGTTGTTCCAGCGCTCCGTTTCGGTCTGGTCGTATCTGTAGAGCGTGATGAACGCCAGGCCGACTTCGACATGGGTCACGACCTGGACATTGGTCTCGCCGCCCTTGCGCACGACATCGATCGTATTGGTACCGATCTGCGTTCCATCGCGCGTCACCGAAAATTTCAGAATCTCGCCATTGGATTCGGCGTGCGCGACACCGGCCAGCAGACATGCCAAAGCCGCGCCCCCGAAGACGTTGCGTGCATGCATGATCAAACTTCCCTTGGACACCGCGGCGGACATTACTCGCCTGCGGTCGCGTTTCCCATGCTTCGCAACCGGTCCGCGAAAACGGCTGCGGATTCGTGTCGCCTGCTGCAGTCGCTAATCTTTGTCGGAACCGAAGTCGGCTTTCTCGGGTTTAGGGTTGAGCGCGCAGTTGGACTCCCGTTGTGGTCGACGCAGTTACCTTAAGACCCGCCGTGCGGGCGGACGAGAACGCGACCGGGGCAGCGGCGCGACAAGCGCCTGCGAGCCTCGCGCTCGACAATCTTCGCGGCGTCGTGATCTTTGTGGTTGTAGCGTTCCACGCCGTTTCCGCTTATCTCGGCTCGCTGCCGAATCATCCCTACAACTTCGAGCAGCCGCCGTATCTGTGGCGCGCCTTTCCCATCGTCGACGGCCACCGCTGGTTCGGCTTCGACGTTTTTTGCGCGTGGCAGGACGTCTGCCTGATGTGCCTGATGTTCTTCCTGTCGGCGCTGTTCGCGCGGCCGAGCATGGAGCGCAAAGGCACGGGGAATTACTTGCGCGACCGTCTCCTGCGCCTCGGCATCCCGTGGGCGTTCGGCGTCGTCGTCATGATGCCGGTCGCGGCCTATCCCGTTTACCGCGTCGGCGCCTCCGATCCGGGGATCGCCGCCTATGTGCAGCATTATCTCGCGCTGCCGTTCGTGCCGAACGGTCCGATGTGGTTCCTCTGGCAGTTGCTGGCCATCACAGTTCTCGCGTCGGCCTTGAACGCATTCGCGCCGCGCTTCGTGGACAGGCTTGCGAGAATTTCCGCGCAGGCGGAGGAGCGGCCGTTCCGCTACTTCCTCGGACTGACCGCCGCCGCGCTGACGGCCTATGTGCCGATGGCGCTTCTGTTCACGCCGATGGCGTGGGCGAACAGCGGACCGGTCGCCGTGCAGTTCTGCCGGCCGCTGCTCTATGCGGTCGTTTATCTCGCCGGCCTCGGCATGGGCGCGCGCGGTCTCAACCGCGGCCTCTTCGCACCCAAAGCAAAACTCGCAGAACATTGGAAGCGCTGGCTTGCCGGCGGTCTGGCCGGTTACGCGCTGTGGATCGGGTTCATGGCGTGGTCGATGACGAACCCGCACGCACTCTGGCTGCAGATCGCGGCAGCTGTCAGCTTTGCCCTCGCCTGCATCTCGGGCTGCTTCGGCGCTTTCGCCGTGGCGCTCCGGTTCGGTGCACGGCGCTCGCCAATCCTGAGCAGCGCCTCGCGCAATGCCTTCGGCATGTATGTGCTGCACTATCCGTTCGTGATCTGGATGCAATACGCGCTTCTGGGTTCCGCCCTCTTCGCCATCGCCAAAGGCGCGATGGTCTTTGCGGTCGCGCTTCTGTGTTCATGGGGACTTTCCATCGCGTTCCGCGCGAACCCGATCACGTCCTTCCTGATCGGTGGCGAGCGTCGCGCATTCGGCCGCGCCGGCCGCTCGCGGCTGGCCGCGAGTGAAACCGATTGCCGCCCCGCACGCGCGGCCCGCTAGCATGACGAGGGGCGCTTCATGTCGCTGATCTTTCGGCTGGCCTCGCGAAACCTGTTCCAGGATCGCCTGCGCTTCATCGCCACCATCATCGGAATCGTGTTTTCGATCGTGCTGGTGAGCGTCCAGCTCGGTCTTTTTCTGGGCTTCCAGAAGATGGTCACGACCATGATCGACCACACGCCGGCCGATCTCTGGGTCGTCTCCCGGGGCACCAAATGCTTCGAGGATCCCTCGCTGCTCGACAAGCACGATCAGGCGAAAGCGCTGTCCGTGCCCGGCGTATCGGAAGTCGTGCCGCTGATCATCGGCTTCAGCGAATGGTCCGTGCCTCACGACGGCACCACGCCTGTCTTCGTCGTCGGCACGACGCCCAAAGGTCTGCAGCCCTGGCATGTCGTCCAGGGAAGCTTCAGCGCCGTTTCCGACCCGCACGGCGTCGCCATCGATCGCTCCTATTTCGGGAGGCTCGGCGTCAGCGCGCTGGGCGACACGACGACGATCCGGAACCACACCGTGGCGGTGAAGGCCATCACGCAGGGCATCCGCTCGTTCACGACGACCCCTTACGTGTTCGCGCCGCTCGACAGCGCGCAAACCTATATCGGCACCGCGCACAACGAGATCTCCTATCTGCTCGTGCATCTTGCGCACGGCGCAGACGCAGCTCAGGTCCGCAACGCTCTGCTCCACAAGCTCGACAAGGTCGAGGTGCTGACGCCATTGGAATTCCGCGATCGCAGCCGCTCCTTCTGGCTCTTCGGAACAGGCGCGGGTTTCGCGCTGTTCGGCGGCGCGCTTCTTGGCGCCATCGTCGGCACCGTGATCATCGCGCAGACGCTCTATTCCAGCACCAAGGATCACCTCACGGAGTTCGCCACGCTGCGCGCCATCGGCTCGTCGAGCCTCTATATCCACAAGGTCATCATCACGCAGGCACTGCTGAGCGCGGTCATAGGCTTCGGCGCGGCGGCCGTCATCGATTTCATCGTGGTTTGGCTGACCTTCAGTTCGGCCCTGCCGATCGTGATGACGCCGGTCCTGACGCTTGGCCTGTTCGTCCTGACGGTCGTCATGTGCGTGGTGTCCGCCGTCTCTGCGATCGTGCAGGTCACGCGCATCGATCCCGCACGGGTGTTCAAGTCATGAGGGAGCCCGTGATCGAAGCCATCGATGTCGTCCGCCGCTACGGCCGCGGCGCAGCCGAAGTCCAGGCGCTCAGGGGCGTCAATCTCAAGATCCGCGCCGGCGAGCTGACGCTGCTGATGGGTCCTTCGGGCAGCGGCAAGACGACTCTGCTCTCCATCCTCGGTTGCATGCTGTCGCCGTCATCCGGCACCGTGCGCCTCCGCGGGGAAACGACGACCAATGCGAGCCAGAGCGAGCTTGCGCGGCTCCGGCGACAGCATGTGGGCTTCATCTTCCAGTCCTACCATCTCTTTCCCACGCTTTCCGCGCTCGACAACGTTCGCCTCGCCCTCGACGTGCGCGGGCAAACCGGACAGGCCGCGGTGACGCGTGCGCTCGATGTGCTCGCGGCTGTGGGACTCGCGCACAAGAAGGACGCATTCCCCCACGAAATGAGCGGCGGCGAGCAGCAGCGCGTGGCAATTGCCCGGGCCATTGCCGGCACGCCCTCGATCATCCTGGCCGACGAGCCGACCGGCGCGCTCGACACGGAAAACGGCTACGCCGTCATGAAGGTGCTCGCCCGGATCGCACGCGACCCGGGCCATGGCGTGCTGGTCGTGACCCACGACCCGCGCGTCCGCAGCTTCGCCAACCGCATCCTGTATATCGAGGATGGCCGCATCGTCGGCGAGGAACGCGGGACCGGACTGGCGGCTGCGGAATAGTCCGCTACGATAGGCTTCCAAAGGAAGCCAATGACCATTTCCGGCGACATCAACGCCCTTCTCGAACAAGCCATCGCGCTGCACAAGGCCGGCAAACCTGCAGAGGCGGAGCGGCTTTATCACCTGATCGTGGGACGCGAGCCACGCCTTGCGCTGGCGCAGCACAATCTGGGCGTGGTGATTGTTCAGCGCGGCGCTGTCGCCGAAAGCGTTGCGCATTTCAAGGCGGCGCGGGATGCAGATCCTCGCAACGGTCTCTACTGGCTTTCCTATGCGCGCGCGCTGTTGCGATCGGGTCAGGCGCCGGAGGCGCTCACAACGCTGGAGCAGGCGAAATCGCGCGGCCTGTCCGGCGCGGGGCTCGAGGCGTTGATGGCCGAAGCGCTCGGCGCTCAGCGGCGCGACGATCCCGAGGCCCTGCTCCGTCTCGGCAACGCCGAAACGGCCAACGGAAACGTTGAAAAAGCCATTGAAGCCTATCGCCGCGCCGTCGCCGCAAGGCCCGACTTCGCGGAGGCGCATTTCTGCCTGGGCTCGCTTCTCTCGGAGCACGGACGGATCGCCGAAGGCTTTGCGCATTTCATGCGACGGGCGGAGCTCGTTTACGGCAAGGGCCTCGCGGTCCCCAAGGACGAGCCGCTGCACAAGCGCAAGCACGACCTGGAACAGCGCGACTATCTTGCCGGCGGCAAGGCTGCGGAGGATGCGCCGCCCCTCGCGGCCGTGTTCCACGTCGAAAAGGGCGAGAGGCTCTCAGGTCCCGCGGTCAATCCGGCCAACGCGACGCCCGAACTCTTCGCGCAATGGAAAGCCGCCGAGCCGCAATTTGTCGTGCTCGAGAACTTCCTTGTGCCGGAAGCGCTGGAGCGGCTGCGCCGCTACTGCGCCGGCTCGACGATCTGGCGGCGGGTCTATGACGCGGGCTATATCGGCGCCACGCCGGAAGACGGCTTCGCCTGCCCGCTGCTGGCCCAGATCGCCGAGGAGATCCGCGCGACCTACGCGCCGATCTTCGCGCCGCATCACTTCCACTATCTCGGCGCCTTCAAATACGACAGCACGCTGTCGACCGGCACCAACATCCACGCCGACAATTCCGCCGTGAACGTCAATTTCTACATCGCGCCGGACGAGGCCAATCTCGATCCGGACTCCGGCGGCATGGACATCTGGAATGTGACGATGCCGGAGGGCATCGACATGCGCGTCTATAACGGCGACGAGAACGCGGCGCGCGCCTTCCTGAAGGCGTCGAAGGCGCAGGTGACGAGCATTCCCCATCGCGCCAACCGCGCCGTCATCTTCCGCTCCGACCTCTTCCACAAGACGAGCGACTGCAGGTTCAAGGAAGGCTATCTCAACAAGCGGATCAACGTGTCGCTGCTCTTCGGCCACCGCGGCGCGCCGACGCGCTGACGTCCCTTCCCCGGAACAGGCTCCGTCGGGTTGCCGCCTTGACGCTAGAGCACGATTGGCTGAGATGGAACCACTCTCCCTCCATTCGTCATCACCCGGTGCGCAGTAGCGCAGCCGGGTGACCTATTTTTCTTGGCCGCGCGCAGAATATGGGTCGCGCTGTTCCGCGCGCCCGGGCGATGACGAACGTTTGGGTGATTCAAGTCGGAGCAATCTCGCTCTAGCCGCGCCGCCGCGGCGGCCCCATTTCCCCGCCCCGGGCCGAAACTAAGCCTCTGAAACAAAAGGAGAACATTTCGCTTGACGAGGTATAACCGTTCTAGTATATTAATTCCGAATCGGTACTAGCGGGATACCTGCCCTTGGCGCTCATGGTCGCCCTCCTCCGCCGCCTCGCGCAGTTCATCCGTGTACGGATGGAATTGCCCCTGCGCGGCCCTGATCGTCATCTGGCGTTCGCACGGGCGCGCGCGGGAAACCCGCGCCGTATCGCGGCCGGATGCAAAGCCCGTGCGGCGGGGAAAAAAATTGCCCCTGATCTTTCCCCTGATAGCAGGGGAGCGGCCTCAGGACGCGAGGCCTCAGGACGCAAGGATCGAGCGATCGATTTCCGCCAGGCGCCTGACGCCGGTCAGCGCCATGGCGACGCGCATCTCCTTTTCGAAGATGTCCAGCAGCTGCGTCACGCCGGCTTCGCCGCGCGCGGCGAGCGCATAGATGTAGGCGCGTCCGAGCAGCACGCCTTTGGCGCCCAGCGCCAGCATGCGCACGACATCGAGTCCGGAGCGCACGCCGGAGTCGGCGAGCACCGTCATCCGGTCGCCGACCGCTTCGGCGATCGAAGGCAAGGCCCGTGCCGAGGACATCACGCCGTCGAGCTGGCGTCCGCCGTGATTGGAGACGACGACGCCGTCGGCGCCGAGGCTCTGCGCGGCGCGTGCATCTTCGGGATCGAGAATGCCCTTAATGATCAGCGGCCCCTGCCAGAACTCGCGGATCCATTCCAGATCGCGCCACTGGATCGACGGATCGAAATTGGCGCCGAGCCAGCCCATGAAATCCTCGAGCCCGCTCCTGGCGCCGAGGACCGGCGCGACATTGCCGAGCGAATGGGGCCGTCCCATGAGGCCCACGTCCCACGCCCAGGCGGGATGCGTGAAAGCCTGCAGCATGCGGCGCAAGGCTGCGTTGGGACCGGACAGGCCGGAATGCGCGTCGCGGTAGCGCGAGCCCGGCACCGGCATGTCCACCGTGAAGACGAGCGTCGTCACGCCCAGTCCGCGAGCGATTTCGAGCACGTCGCGCATGAAGCCGCGATCGCGCAGCACATAAAGCTGGAACCAGATTGGCACGGCGGAGTGCGGCACGACCTCTTTCAGCGCGCAGACCGAAACCGTCGACAGGCAATAGGGCACGCCCTTCTTCGCGGCGGCGCGCGCGGCCTGCGTCTCGCCGCGCCGCGCATACATGCCGGTCAGCCCCACCGGCGCCAGTGCGACCGGCATGGCGAGCTTCTGCCCGAACCATTCGCAATCGAGGCTGATTCCGGAAACGTCCTTCAGCACGCGCTGGCGAAGCGCGAGCGCGGCGATGTCGGAGACGTTGCGGCGGAGCGTATATTCCGCGTTGGCGCCCCCGTCGATGTAGTCGAACAGAAAGCGCGGCAGCCTTCTGCGCGCGGCGTCGCGAAAATCCGAAGCGGACGAAACGATCATCGGGATGGAAGGATCAGATCAGGGCTTGACGGCTCGGAGCGGCGGGCGAACGGACGCGCCCTGCGGTTCGCTCCAGCCGAGATCGCGGCTGATCAGCGTTGCCGTCTGCCGCACCTCGTCGACCAGGGTCTGCATGCGGTCGTCGCCCATATACTGGGCCGCGCTGGACACGCTGATGGCGCCGACGATCTTCCCGGTCGCGTCGCGCACGGGCGCCGCCACGCAGCGGATGCGGTCTTCGTTTTCCTCGAGGTCGAAGGCATAGCCGAGCTTCGAGTATTCGCGCATACGCTTGAGCCAGGCATTGAGCGAAACGTCGTAGCGCTGCCCGTCGCGGTTCTCGGCTTCGTAGAGTTCGCGCCAGCGCGCCTCGTTCTCTTCGAGGATCAGCGCCTTGCCGAGACCGGTCGAACGCAAGGGCTGGCGCTCGCCGATGCGCGAGCTGATCTCGACGCGCCGCCGGCCCGGGATCTTGTCGAGATAGAGCGCGCGTGTGCCGTCGAGGATGCCGAGATGGACGGTATCGCCGGTGCCCGACGCCAAAGCTTCGAGATGCTCGCGCGCCACACGCGGCAGGCTCATTTGCCCCCGCGCCTGATAGCCGAGTTCGAGCAGCTTCGGTCCCAGGGCATAGCCCACGCGCGGCACGAAGCTCAGATACCGCCGTTCGACAAGCGTGGTGGCGAGCCGGTGCGTGGTGCTGCGGTTGAGCCCCAGGACTTCCGACAGCATGGCAAGATTGGTCGCGCCCGAGGCGACGGCCTCCAGCACGTCGAGACCGCGCAACAATGTCTGGCTGCCGACGAGCCCTTTGCCCGGCGGCGCTTTCTCGGAGCCGTTTTCGGCGACCGCGTTCAGTTTACGTGTCATGCGTATGCCGGTTGTCCCCGTTGCAAAGCCTTTTGCGAACCGACGCATCCCGGCGAGCCGGCGCTGACTCGCTTTCCCGCGTCTTCAATAGTCCAAGTAAGTGCACTGTTCAATTTTGCCGCGGCGCCCGTTTTGACTTTGATTCCGCTGCTCGCGGACTTGGCAAGCGGATCAAAAAACAAATACCATAGTTGAAGTCGTATCTCAACATATGGAACTTCGTGGCGACGGGCCGCCGCATGATTCGCCGGCGCCTCGGAACCAATCTCCAATCAGGAACGTGACGATGAAACTCGCCCGCTATGGCGCGCCCGGCGCCGAAAAACCGGCACTGGTGGATGCAAAGGGGACTTTGCGCGACCTGAGCGTGCATATCAGCGACGTTAACCCGCGCGTGCTGGCGCCGGAATATCTCGCCAGGCTTGCCGCGATCGCGCCGGAAAGCCTGCCGGTCGTGCAGGGATCGCCGCGCCTCGGCGTTCCCGTGGCAGGCGTCGGGAAATTCATCGCCATCGGCCTGAACTTTGCCGATCACGCGCGCGAAGCGGGGCTTCAGCCGCCGCCCGAACCGATCTTCTTCATGAAGGCGATCAGCTGTCTCAACGGTCCCAATGACGATGTCATGCTCCCTCAAGGCGCCGAGAAGGGCGACTGGGAGGTCGAGCTCGGCGTCGTCATCGGCACGCGGGCGCGCTACGTGGAAAAAAGCGCGGCGCTCGATCACGTGGCGGGTTACGTCCTCGTCAACGACGTTTCCGAACGCGCCTTCCAGAAAGAGCTCGGCTCGCAATGGGACAAGGGCAAGGGCTGCGACACGTTCGGGCCGGTCGGTCCGTGGCTCGTCACCAGAGACGAAATCCCCGACCCGCAAAAGCTCGGCATGTGGCTCGACCTGAACGGCAAGCGCATGCAGACCGGCAACAGCGCGACGATGATCTTCGGCGTGGCGGAGCTCATCGCCTATGTCAGCCGTTTCGTGACACTGGAACCCGGCGACATCATCACGACCGGAACGCCGCCGGGTGTCGGCGAAGGCCAGAAGCCCAACAAGATTTTCCTGAAGCCCGGCGACGTCATGCATCTCGGCATCGACCAGCTCGGCGAGCAGCGGCAGAAGGTGGTCGCATGGCGGCGCCTGGACTGAGTTCAAGAAATTGTCGTTCCCGCGAACACCGCTGCGTTCGACGTTCCCGCAGTCCCCGCTTTCGCGGGGATGACGACGCTTTGTCATGACTCCGAGAAGCGAAATTCCGGATCGATCAGGAGCCATCCGAGCGCGCCGAGAAGCGAAACAGCAGCCGTGACGAGGAACGGGCTGGACCAGCCCCAGCGCCCGGCGATCACCGGCGTCACCACCGCGACGAGCGCGCCGCCCAGCTGGCATCCCATGTTCATCACACCGGATACAGAGCCCGACGAGCGGCGTCCCATATCCGCACTCAGCGTCCAGAAGGCGCTCTGCGCCAGATAAAGCGCGCCCGAACCGCCGGCGAGCACCACAGCGGCAAGACGCGCGTCTTCGACGTGCATCGCCAGCGTCAGGAACCCCGCCGTCATCGCCATTCCGGCGGCGGCGACAAAGCAGCGGCCGATGCGCGCACCGAAACCGGCCGCCAGTCCGTCCGAAATCCAGCCGCCCAACGGCGAGGCGATCGCCATCGCGATGAAAGGCAGCGTGCCGTAGAGCCCGCTCGAACGCAGGTCGAGACCGCGCACGGTCGAGAGATAGGTGAAGAACCAGGTGAAGAAAATGTAGGCGACATAACCGAAACACGTATAGCTCAAGGTCAGCAGAGCGATCTGCCGATTGAAGATGATCGCGCTCCAGGGCAACACGATTTGCGCTTGTGCTTTTGCCGGCGGCAGACCCGCGCGGATATAGTCGAGCTCGCCCTCCTTAATCCAGCCGTGCTCGCCCGGTCTCTCGGCCGCCAGGAACAGCCACACGAAAAGCGCAACGACACCGATCAGCGCGCTCGCCCAGAACGCATAGCGCCAGTTGAAGTCGAGCATGATGGTGGTGATCAGAGGCGGTGCGAGACCCGCGCCGATTCCCACGCCGGCAAAAATGATGCCGTTGGCGAGACCGCGCTCGGCGGACGGGATCCAGTTCGACACCAGCCTGTTGCTGGCGGGGAAGATCATCGACTCGCCGACGCCCAAAGCCAGCCTTACGCCCAGCAAGGTCGAGAGCGCTGCCGCAAAGCCGGAGGGAATGACGGCCGTCAGCGCCGTCAGCACGCACCAAAGTCCGATGCCGATGGCGATGATGCGGTAGGCGCCGAAGCGGTCGGCGATGCGGCCTGCGAAAGGCTGCGCCAGCGCATAACCAAAGACAAAGGCGCTGAAGACGAAGCCGAGCTGATTATTGCTGAGCCCGAAATCGCGTTTGATATGGGGCGCGGCGATCGAAATGTTGGCGCGGTCGAGATAGGCGACGGCAGCGATCGCGAAGGCCAGGAAAACGATCAGCCAGCGGACATTGCCGGTCTGGGTTTTCGTCTGAGCCATTTCCATCGGGGCCGTCCCTTAAAGAAGCCGCCGCCGGTCCGGGATGGGGCCGGCGGCGCAAGTTCGCCGTTGAACCTCGGGGAGACGAGACGACGAAACGCGAATAATGGAAAGGCGGTCCGGTTCTGGCCGTTCCGGACCGCCTCTCCGGACTACATCCTGTAATGCAGCCCGATCGTGTACATGCGGCCAACCAGATCGTACAGCGTGCGATTGCCGTAGCTGGACGAGTCGATCAGGTAGCTCGGGTTCGGCGGGGGATCGCGATCGAACAGATTGTTGATCGTCAAAAAGCCCGTCAGGTTGTCGTTGATGTCGTAAGAGAACGTGGTGTCCGTGTACCAGACATCGTGGACGGTATTCGGCGTGATGCCCAGCCCGTTGTCGTTGGTGTTGTCGAAATGACCGCCGCCGACCATGCGCTCCTGGAGGAAGAAAGTGTACGGGCCGTTGTTGTAGGTCATGGACGCAAGGCCGTTCCACTTGGGCGTCGAGTTGCTGTCGATGTCGCCCGCATACTGCACCGGCGGCGCGCCCTCGATCTGGGTGGTGAACTGGCCCAGATAGCTGACCAACAGACGGAAGCTGACATCGCCGTTCACGCCCCAGTGGAGTTCCGACAGGTCCTTGTTATAGGACGTCTCGAAGTCCACGCCTTTGACGAGCCGATCCGCTGCGTTGAAGTAGGGCAGCAGGATGCGCGAGAGATTGCCCGTCATAGGGTTGCGGATGATGAACGCGCATTGTTGCGCCGAGCCGTTCTGACAGAAGTTGAGCTCCTGCTGCGCATTCAGGGTCGAAATCGCGTCGTGGATGTTGATCGAGTAATAGTCGATCGACGCGGTTAAGCCGGGAACGAGATCAGGTGTCAGAACCGCGCCATAGGTAAACGTATTGGCGATTTCCGGCTTGAGGGCCGTGTTGCCGACGGCACCCGTCAGGACGCTGAAAGTCTGATTGCCGTTCTTCGGGTCCTGCACGATCGACGTGCCCTGGCTCGAACCCTGGAAGAGTTCGCCGAGATTGGGCGCGCGAATGTCGGTCGAACGGCTGATGCGGAAGCGAATCCCCTCCATCGGCTCGTAAACCGCACCGATCTTCCACGGCTCGACGCTGCCCGACAGGCTGTAGTCGACGTAGCGGCCGGCCGCGTTGAAGCTCAAGGCGTGCGCGTAAGGCAGGTCCTTGAACACAGGCAATTCCGTTTCGACAAAACCTTCGTACACGGAATAGCTGCCGCCCGCGGGCTGCGGATTGGTACGCTCGTAGCCGCCCAGCGAGTTCACGAGGCCTGCGGGGAAGCCGTTGATGCCCGCGCCGGTGCGGATTTCCTGCGATTGCGGGTTGCTCGTCTGGGTGAACGATTCCTTGCGGTATGTGCCGCCGAATGCGATCGACGCGGCGCCGCCTTGCAGATCGAAGAGATCGCCGGTGACGTTGAAATCGGCGATGTCCTCCTCGAGGTTGACGTTCTCGATCGCCGTGCCGTTGACATAGTTGAGCGCAGCCTTCGACGGCGCACCGAAGCCGAAGATGTCGAGCGGCACGCAACCATTGGTCGGATTGGTGAGCGTCGAGCGGCAAACAATCTGTCCGTTGGCCGGATTTACGACCGCGTCCGCCGCGCGATAAAGATTGTCGGAGATGGGATCGTCGAGCGTCTTGTACGAGTCGTAGTCCTTACCGACCTGGCCGTAGGCATGATACTGCCAGGTGCTCCAGAACTTGCCGTCGAAGCCGGCCGTCACCGTGCCACTGTTGGTGATCGCATCCATGTACGGGATGGCGATGTCCGGGCTTTCGCGGCCGACCGTAAACGAGGTGACGCTCGGATTGAGCGCCAGATAGTTCTTGATCGACTGCGGCAGATAGGCGTTGTCCGAGAAGATCGTGAACGCCGTCGAGCTCAATTCGAACGTCGGCAGGCTGCGGTAGCGGATGTGGTTCTGCGATGCCATCACCTGCAGGAAGACCGACAGGTTGTCGTTGACGTCGTAGGTCGCGTGCGCGAAGAACTGGTCGCGGCGCTGCGACGGCTGCAGCGTGAGCAGCAGGCTTTCGTCGTAGCCGCCGCCGCCTTCCATATAGGCCGCGCTGAGATTGGTGCCGTACTGGAACGGCACGGCCTGGCCCTGATTGTCGAACGTCGTGCCTTTCAGCGGACCGCTGGTGATCAGGCCGCCGAGCGCCGCCACCGAGGAATAGCCGTTATGCACGACGATCTGCGCGGTGTTGGTCGGCGACACCGGAAAATTCTTGTTGAAGTTCGGGTTCGTGATGGCGCTTTCGGCCTGGGTCGCCGTCCAGGGGCGGTCTTCGCCGTTCGGCACGCCGTCGGTCTTCTGATCGAGGAAGCTGCCGACGACATGCAGGTGATCGTCCATGAACGATTCGCCGCCGGTCACGTCGAACTTGTAATTCGCGTCGTCCCCGTAGGTCGAGATGCCGCCCTGCAGGTCCGCCTTGAGGCCGACGAAATTCGTGTCGAGCACGAAGTTCACCACACCGGCCACCGCGTCCGAGCCGTAAGCGGCTGAGGCGCCGCCGGTCACGACGTCAACGCGCTTGATCAACGCCTCGGGAATTTGCGCCGCGTCGACGGCACCGAGGGATGCGTCGGGGACCATGCGACGACCATCGACGAGAACCAGCGTACGCTGCACGCCGAGCCCGCGGAGATTGAGGTTGTCGGCGCCGTTGCTGCCAGTCGTGCCCGTGCTCTGATTGAGCACGCTCTGCGATCCGAGGAACACAGGCAATTGCAGAAGACCGTCGACGACATTGGTAGGCGCCGCGAGCTGCAGCTGCTCCATGCTCACCACCGTCACCGGTGTCGGCGCCTGCGCGCCGTTGGTGACGAGGCGGGAGCCGGACACCACGACCTGTTCGATCGGGCCATTGTCGGCGGACTGCTGCTGGGCCATGGCGGCCGGCGCAAGCGCGAACAGCGCCAGCACGGACGTGGACCAGAGGGCGCGCTTCGCAAGGCGCGCGGTTGTGCGACGTGAATTTTCCATGGTGCCCCTCTTCCTGGAAGAACTTAGTGATTTCTATATTTGAGACGCGATCCTAATATCCGCGAACCCGTTGTCAATAGGATTAAGAACCTATATGCGGGATTCCGCTTGATCCTCTCCGACTGTGACATCGATTCCACGCAATCGCTCCGCCTACGCACGAAAGCGCCGAAGACGGACGCGCAGACCTCTACGAGCGTCAGTAGGTGGTCCGGCCGCCGGAGATGTCGAATGTCGCGGCGGTGGAGAACGAGCATTCCTCGCTTGCGAGCCAGCAAACAAGCGCGGCGTTTTCACTCGCTTCGCCTAGCCGACCCATGGGAATTTTCGATTTCATGTAGTCGATCTGGCTTTGCGGCATCTGCTGCAGCATCGCGCTTTCGAAGGTCGCGGGCGTAATGCTGTTGACGAGGATACCGGTCGTCGCGAGCTCCTTGCCGAGCGAGCGCGTGAACGTCATGACGCCGGCTTTCGAGGCGGAATAGGCGGAGGCGCCGGGATTGCCTTCCTTGCCGGCCACCGACGCGATGTTAACAATGCGGCCGTAGTGATTCTCGAGCATGAAGGGCACGACTTCGCGGCAGCAGAAGAAAAGCCCGGTCAGATTCACGTCCAGCACGCGCCGCCAGCTGTCGATCGGAAACTCGACGACGGGCTTGGTCGCTCCGGTGATCCCCGCGCTGTTCACCAGGATGTCGACTCGACCGAGCGACTTGCGGCTTTGTGCCGCCGCGGCTGCGACGCTCGAGTGATCCGCAACGTCGAGGACATAAGCGCAGTCGGCGCTCACCGTCTTTTTGGCGGCCTCGAGCGCATCGGCGTTGACATCCCACAGGGCGACGCGGCCGCCTTCCGTGACGATTCGCTTCGCCGTTTCGAGCCCCAATCCGGAGGCTCCGCCAGTGATGATGGCGGTCCGTCCGGCAAAGCGATTGGCAAAGACGCTCATGCTGCCCCTCTTTTCGTTCGCGCGGATGCGAACGCGTTTGCGCTGGTCGGACTTTGCGCAGGCGCGCATGCATCGCCGTTTCGACGACATCTCACGCTCGCCAAGCCGCTGCCCGCTCCTTCGTCGCCCGCGACGGCCTTTGCCGACGCGAACCGCAGTATCATATACTGCCACTGAGGTTTATAAAATGGAATTTCTGGTGTCAACGACAAGATTTGCCGAAACTGGGATGCTGCAATATTCGCGGTCCCGGCACTAACAATCGCGTCAGCTTTTCTTCAGACCCGTACTTTGACGATGAGATAGCGGAAATTGTGCTTCGGCGCGGTCATGAGATGAGCCATGCCGGCCGGGATCTCAAAATAATCGCCGGCATGGAGCGTGATCGTCTTGCCGCCGGCGATCTTCCCGCCACGCAGCTCGCCGGGCGCCGTTTCTTTCGCGCCCGTCACCGCGCCGCCATAGGTAAGCGTCGCTTCCCCGGAGAGGATCGTCGTGAAGTCGATCCAGTGATGATGCACTTCGACGACACCGTCTGTGGTTCGGGCGACGACCTCGCTCAAATAATATTCATGATCGGAGAGCAGCGAGACGACCGGTGCGGGACCCGGCTTGTCGAGCAGTCGCGCCGAATCGGCCGCCGAAAGATACTGGAAATCGTCCGCCGGCGTTGCATTGCGCGGGGTCTGGGCGGACGCGGCGAGCGAGAGCACACAACCGACGACGGCCAGCGAAACAGCAATCTTGTGCAGCATGGACACCCCTAGGCCACCAAACGGCGGCGTTAGAACTGAAGGCATTTTTTTGCGGCAAGCTTTTCAAGAATGGAACGATCGACGCCGGCGACGGAAACGAGATCGTCGATATCGGCGAACTTCTTCTCGGCCCGGCGCGCCACGATCTGGGCGACCACCTGGTCGTTCACCTGCAGCGTCGGACCAAGCTCGTCTGGCGGCGAGGTGTTGACATTGATGACCGTGAGGTTCTTCTGGAAATAGCTCACCACACGGTTGAGCTGGTCGTCAGTGCCGGTCGCTCCGTTCGTCGACATCTCCTCGAACACCTGCTCCCAGCGACTGTCCGAGCGGGGTGTCGTCAGGAATTGTGATGCGGCGTGGCAGCGCGTGCAGACATCGGCGACCGCCTGGAAATCCAGCGGATCGTGATCGAGATCGGAGGCCTTGGCGATCGCGTCGAGATCGCCCGGCAAAGCTTCTGCGATCGTGCTCGCCGTCAGAAGACCACCCGCTGCCGCAATAAGCATCACGAGCCCGAAACGGAGTGCGGCCGCGAGCCGCGCCGGCTGCGGCCGCATCATTTTATCGGCTGGCCTGCTTGGCAGCCTTTTCGGCCGCGATTCGCGCTTCATAAGGTGCGGTCATGCCTTCCGCGAACTGGTTCACCGTTCTAAGGAGATGCGCGTTCGGATCGAAAGACATCTCAAGAACCTTCTCACTGTGAATCAGATTGCCATATTCGTCGCGGAGATGGGCGATCACCTTGTGTGTCTTCACGTCCACCACGTCGCCTGACGAGAGGAACGCGACTTTGCCGTCCAGCCCCATCGTGATCCAGTCGACCGAGTGGTCGGTCTTGAAGCTCTTGGCCTTGTCGAGCACGGGCCACTCGCCCGTATTGTCGTAAACCCAGACCATGTCGTTGATGTCGTCCGGCGACCAGATTTCGCTTTCGTCGGGCGTCATGCCAATACCGTGCTGCGGCGCGCCGTGGCCGAAGAAATGCAGGTTGGGATCGGCCCATTTCGCCTTCCACAACTCGCCGGGAACTTCGACCCGCTTCAGGATCTTGCCGGTGTTGCCGTCGGCGATTTCGAAGCCGTCTAGATTGTTGAGGTTCGCGTAGACGCGCGAGCCATCGTGATTGATGACGAAGACGCGGATGTGATCGTCGAACGTGATCGTGTGCGTCGGCTTCATCGTCGCCATGTCCGCAACCGTCATGGTGATCCCGTTCGGCGCATCGAAGACCGTCTTGCCGTCGTCGGTCATGGCCATGTTGTGATTGAACATGCTCTGCGGCGTCGGAATGATTCCCTTCACCTTGCCGGTCCAGGCATCGATTACATAGTGGAAGTCCTTCAGATCCGAACCTACTTCGAGCGTCAGCCCGTCCGGCGTCACCTGACCGCGCTCGCAGCAGGTGCCGGGCTTGTAGGTGTTGTTCCAGACCACTTTCTCGGTCGCCAGATCCATGGCGATCAGATGCCCGCGCGTCGACACATAGACCATGTTGGTCGTCGGATCGGCCATCATGCCGGCCACTTCTTCAGGGGTAATCGGCGCTGGCAGGTTCTGCAGATGGATGCGCTTGATGAAGGCGTAATTGGCCTTGGCGTCGAGCACGATGATACCTTCGCCGTTCGCCACCTCCGAAGCAGGTTCGTCGGACTCACCGCCCGGGGTCGCGATATAGACGAGGTCGCGCGCGCGACGGCTGAAGCCTTTGCCGGGGCCGTTCAGGCGTCCATCCGACTGGCCGCCGTCGCGGTAGGGATGTTCTGCGGAGTTGGCGCGGGAACCGAGCGGCATGCATTGATGCGCGCCGTCGAGCTCGCCGTAGCAGGGCTTGCCATTGGCGTCGGGCGCGCCGTTGGCGGGATCCGCCCATGACCGTGCAGTCATGAACGCCGCCAATGCGGTTGCCGAAGCCGCCGCCAAGAGCATTTTCCGGTACATCATGAAGCCCTCCCAGCCTGTTTTATGGGTATGTCTAATTATGGAGTCATATACCGTATTGTGGGACTTTTCAACAGAAAGGCTGTGGAAAGGCGGGCGAATACTGCGGGCCGGATGTTGTCTGCGGCAAGTTAAAACGCGAACGGCGGCCCCTTCCGGGACCGCCGCGCGCAAGGCGAGGGGCTAGGCCGCCTTAGTACTTGATGGTCGCGCCGACAAAGAAGGTCCGGCCGAGCGAGTCATAGACACCCGGGAAGGTGTTGTCGTTGCCAGTGATGGCAGGCAACGCATTCGTCGTGAGTGTCGGCGGAAGCCGGTTGAACACGTTGTTGACGCCCATATGAAGATCGACGCCGGTCCTGACATTCCAGTCCGCCGCGAAGTCGATCCAGTAGAAAGCGTTGATCGTCGCGTCGGCCTTGTCGAATTTGCCGTTCGAAAGGCCCGGCTGAGTGGTGTTGCTGTCAAGCGAGACGCCCGAGACGTAACGCCAGTTCACCGAGAAATCGATATCCCATGGCGTCGCCCATGTCGTGCGCAAGCGATGGCGCCATTTCGGCAGCGGCCCGGACGCGGTTCCGGCGATGCTGCAGGTCAAACCGAAGAGTCCGGCGCAATCATAGGTCGGCCCGCCGGCCACGTTGTTGATCTGATAGATATCTAGCCACGTGCCCACGAAGGCGAATTGGACATTGCCCAATCCGGCGGTCAGAGGAAGGCCGTCGAGGGCAAGATTGTAATTCGCCTCGAAGTCGACGCCCTTCGTGTGCAGGAAGCCGGTGTTGACGTTGATCGCCTGCACATAGCCGCCACCGAAAATCTGGCCGGTCGCATTGCGATGGACGAGCGGACAGTATTGCGCGACCTGCGCGGCGCTCGCACCGAGCGCGTAGCACTGCGCCAGCGCGAAGGGGGGCGGGACCGAACCAATGGCGCTGGACACGTCGATGTTGAAGTAGTCCACCGTGGCCGTGAACCCATCGAGGAAGGTCGGCGTGAACACCACGCCGATCGTGCGCGTGTCGCCCACTTCCGGCCTGAGGTTCGGATTGCCGCCGACCTGCTGGTAGCACTGGTTGGCCGGACAGACGAGCAATGGCGTACCAGCATGCGGCACGGATGCGCACTGTCCGGTGGTTTGCGTGGCGCAAGGATCCGATCCCGCAAAGAGCACGATATTGTCGGGCGCGAACGCTTCCAGCACGTTCGGCGCACGCACCGCACGCTCATAGCTCGCGCGGATGCGGAAGTCGTCGATGGGCTGCCACTCGAGGCCATACTTGTAGGCCGATACCGCGCCCGCCGAGCTGTAGGACGAATAGCGATAGCCGGTATTGAACGAGAGATCCTCCGCCCACGGCTTTTCCTGGACCAGCGGAATCTTCAACTCGCCGAATCCTTCGACCACGTTGAAGCCCGAGCGCGGGATGCCGAGACGCGCGCCGCCCTGTCCGTAAAGGTCGCCGCTCGAATAAGCGTAGTCGACCAGATCCTGGAGGTATTCCGCGCGATACTCCGAGCCGACCGAGAGGGCGGCTGGTGCTGACGCCCACGGGGACCTGAGCCCCCATTGCCCGAGATCACCGGTCAGGCTGCCGCTGACAATCTGCTCTTCGGTATAGCCTTCACGGAAACCCGAGGCGCCCACATATTTCAGCATGTCTGGCGAGATCGATCCGATACCGTCGAAGATATTGAGCGGTACGCACTTCGAATCAACCACGATCCCTTGCGCATTCGGCTCTGCCGCGTAGCACTTGCCTGTCGCCGGATCGACTTCGAGCGCGAGCTGAGTGCGCTGCACGGACAGCTCTTTCTGATAGTTCTCGGTGAACAGCGAGTATCCGTATTGCGCATAGACATCGTAGGCCCAACCGCTGCCCAGATCGCCGCGGGCGCCGATCTGCAGGCGATAGGACGTATGCTTGAGGTCGTCTACGCGGTCGCCGCCTTCGATGTTGCGCCGGCCGATCTCCAGCAGCGCTTGACCCGCAGTCTGGTTGGCACAACCTGGTATCGTCGCGCCGGTGCAGGCGTCATCAAAGCCATTGCCATAGGGACCAGTCGGGCCAAACGCCTGAAGCAGCGTCGTCGGATTGGGGAAGCCGTGCATAATGGAATAGGCCGTGGGTTTGCCCAGATAGGGCGTGCTGGTCAGGAGCGCGTTGCAGAGCGAGGCCTGTTCGTTACCCGAAAGCAGCGGGTTGTCGCAGTTGACCTGGACGTTGCCGTTGAGTGCGCCCGTGCCGATGAAGAGGCCGGACGGCGCGATCTGTGCCAGGGTCGTGTCGTCCGTGAACATGAAGCTCGAATAGACATCGAGTTCCTTGTTCACTTCGTAATGCGCGAAGAAACCGCCCTGATAGCGGGTGTCGGGGCGCTGAAGATAATTGAGCGCGCCGTAATTGAACTTTTGATTTGGTGCGCCGGTGTAGGGGACGAAATTGCCGCTGCCCGCTGCTCCGGTTCCCGTCTGATGGAAGAGATAATTCGGCGCCGATGCAGACGCGGTGTCGAGCGAGATCCAGGTGTTGTAGTTCGCCGAACCGGCGCAGACATGGTGCGCGGTGGCGAGATTGCTGCTGCTCGAACCGATCGTGCAGGCCGAAAAGTCGCGCGCACCAGCCAGGACCGCGCGGGTATTTTGATAGCCCAGATAGGCGGTGACGTTTCCCTTGCCGTTGGCGGTGTTGGTGCCGACGATGAAGGTGCCCATCGTGTTGGCGCCGTCCCAGATTCCCTCTTTCGCTTCCTGAAAGCCGGCAGCCGTCACCAGATTGCGGTAATAGGCATTGGTGTTGTCGGCCTGATTGACGCTGTACTGGCCGTCGACTTCGATGCCTTCGAAATCCTTGCGCATCACGAAGTTGACGACGCCCGCCAATGCGTCAGAGCCGTACACGGCCGAGGCGCCGCCGGTGAGGACTTCGATGTGGTCGACCAGCGAAGACGGAATCTGGTTCAAGTCCGCCACTGGGACGATAGGATCGCCCGGCATGAGGCGCGTGCCGTTGACGAGCACTAACGTGCGCACCGCACCCAGTCCGCGCAGGTTCACGGTCGCGGTCCCCGTTGCGCCGTTCGAGACGCCGGAGGTCTGGTCTGCAAATACCGAAGGGAGATTGTTGAGGAGCGTTTCGACGCCTGTCGTGCCCTCGAACTTCATTTCCTGCTGGCCGACTGCCGTGACCGGACTGGGCGCGTAAAGGCCCTGCTGAGGGATGCGAGACCCCGTGACGACCACGGTTTCGGTTGTTTGATCCTGCGCCGCAGCAGGTGGTGAAAACGAGAGCGCGGCAACCGACGCTGCTCCGAGCAGCAACGTGGAACGCAGACTGCGCGTGTCGAGATTATGCACGTGAAACCCCCTTGGTTCGGTCGTAACGGCGACTCGCACCAACGGATTTTCTGCGATCCGTCAGCAGGCCGACTTGGAGGTGACGCTAAGAAGTGCCAAACGGACCATTCCACGGGAAACCATGTGGCCCTAATGGATCGAACATAACTGTGACATAAAAGCGATACGGCGGTGTGCAGATCCGCGGAAACACCAAGTGCGAGCGCAGGCAAACGTCGGACTTGCGCCGGGCCGAAGCACGACGCGAACCATCACGTCTTCGTGTGCAGCATGAACGGCGTTAAATGCGGCCTGTTCTCTTCTAGTCGGCCAGGCGTTCGACTCGCGCGCGACTATGTTCGGCCGTGAGCTCTGCGAGGCGTTTCATCATCGGCAGAATCGCGCGCTCGGGAACAGCGCCGAATCCGAACACCAGCCCGTCATCCATCTGCTTGCGCAGATAGTATTGCGACAGCGGCCGCACCGGGATGCCTTCCAGAACTGCCGCCTCGCAGATCCCAACGGCGTCGGCGCGCCGATCGAGATGGAACACGATATGCAGGCCGCCGAGCGGCTCGGAGATTCCAAGCTGGGGCATGTGTACCTTGGCTGCCCGCTTCAGAAGATCCAGCCGTTTCGCGTAAAGCGAACGAACATTGCGTGCGTGCACCGCGAACTCATGTTCTTCGATGAAGTCTGCAAGAGCTTCCTGCACCTGCGGCACCGGTGTTCCCGCGAGCCGACGATTGGTTTCAACAAACGCGTCGAGCAGTGACTCGGGCACGACGAGATAGCCCACCCGCACCGAACTGCCGAGCGTTTCGGGAAACCCGCCGTAGTAGATGACGCGCCCATCCTTATCCTGGCCCTGAATGGACCTCAGACTGGCGCCGCTGTAACGGAGCTCGAAACACGTGTCGTTTTCGAAAACGGCGGCGCTCTGCGCGCGGGCCGCCTCGAGCACCTCCATGCGTCGCGCCTCGGCCATCGGCAAGCCGTAGGGGAAGCTCACGGAAGTCGACACGAAGAGTATGCGCGCCGGCGGTCCTTCGACGTCCTTGAAGTTCGCGCCGAACGCATCGCTGGGCGCAGACTTGATATGGACGCGGGCGGCCCGAAAGGCGCTATGAACGATATCCATCGAGGGGTCTTCGACCTGCACGCAATCACCAGGATCGAGCAGCACGCGCGCTGTAAGATCGAGTGCCGCTTCGAGTCCGGACACGGCAATCACCTGCGAAGGCGTGCAGACGACCCCGCGCGCCTGGCGAAGATAGGCGGCGACCGCGGTCTGGAAGCGATCCGAACCGCTCGCCGAGCCGAACTGGCCGGTCGGAGGCGCGCCGAGGAACTTGTCGGCGAGCCTGCGGCCCAGTTTGGTGCGCGGATATTGCACCGGATCCGACGCGTAAAGCGCAAACGGCATACCGCCGGCGATACGATCGACCCGTGTCTCGAGTGCATCACGCGCATGAAACGCCGCGCGCAGGCGAACGGCATTCCCCGTCTGCGTTTCGCCGCCGCTAATGACCTCACTATAATTGCCGCGCGCCGGCAAATCGGACGCGATGCGCGTGCCGCGCCGCGTATTCGAGACGCACAGACCTTCCGCCGCCAAGCGTGCATAGGCGAAAACTACCGTGTTCCGCGCAACGCCCAGATGCTGCGCGAGCTCGCGCGTCGTCGGGAGAAGAGTTCCGGGGGGCAATTCCTTCGCCCAGACCGCCGTTCTGATCGCCTGGCAAATCTGTTCATGAATCGGCAAGGGCGATCGGGCGTCGAGCGCGATATTGGCGATTGCGAGCGGAAATGTCGCCACGGCCCGATCCTCTGCGATATCGCTGGCCATCTCGTGTGCGTAAACAGCGTTGGAAGACATCGATGTGGCACTCCCCGATTGCCTAGTTCGAACCAATCGATCCAATAGAATTATGTCTGTTCGGAAGGATCGGTATTGCCCAACTTTTCATATCTCCATCGGCGTATTTGCATGCGTCATCCAACGTTGCATTGTTGAATAAGCGCTGCCAATTCAAAATGCCGTTAGCGATCACGTTCTCCCCCAACCAATCTTCACAGTCGATATTGCACAAGACGCATCGCGTGCCGTTTTGCCCATTTGGTCACTGGACAAATCAAACGCCGCCGTCATTTCGCGAGGGACCAATTGTCGATCAAGCAAACGTGTGCCGTAGCGACCGAATGAACATCACAATCGAGTGAAATCCCGCATGGCGGCGCTGTTAATCTTTCGACCGAACCCGCAAGCTTTTCGAACACGGCTCTCGCCGACGCTTCGAGCTGTCTGCAGCAGACCACGGCGGCATCATGGGTCGTCATGACGTTCATCCGACGATTTCGGACATCGTTCATGGCGCACCGGCGCTGCGGTTCCTGAACGGTCCCGTCGTCCGAGAGAATTGCGTGGCGTCGAGCGGGTATGGGCATGAAGCGCATTGGTTTCGTTGGTTACGACGGGGTCTCTGCACTCGACCTTTTCGGTCCTCTCGAAGTGTTCGACACCGCGAACACCCGTTCACCGGACGCACAATGTTCCTACCACCCCGTCGTACTGAGTCCGACAGGGGCACCGTTCATGTTGGAACAACGGGTACAGGTCACACCGCATGCGGCGTTGGCCGATGCGCTCCCGCTGCACACCGTCATCGTTCCCGGTGGTTCCGGTGCGCGCGATTCAGACAAAACGCGCTTGGTTGCAAATTGGCTCAGGGCTAACAAAAATAAATTTGTGCGAATCGCATCCGTCTGCACCGGAATCTATTTTCTGGCAGAAGCCGGCCTGCTCGACGGAAAGCGCGCTACGACGCACTGGCGATTCGCGAGCGACGTCGCGCGCAAATACCCGCACATCGTGATACAGCCGGACGCAATCTGCATCCGCGACGGACAGATTGCGACCTCCGCCGGCGTCACCGCCGGGATCGATCTTGCGCTGGCGTTGGTCCAGGAGGATCTGGGGAACGAGACCGCATTGTCCATCGCACGCGATCTCGTCGTCTATCTGAGGCGGTCGGGCGGGCAGATGCAGTTTTCGGAACCGCTGCAGCTTCAGATCCGGGTCGGTGATCGCTTTGCCGAGCTCGCGGACTGGATGTCAGACCATCTGCGCGACGATCTATCCGTCAATGCGTTGGCGCAGCATGCGCGATTAAGTCCGCGCCAATTCAGCCGCCGCTTCAGGGCCGCTTTCGGAACCTCTCCCGGCGATTACGTGGAACGGCTGAGGCTCGACGAAGCGCGGCGGCGTTTGCCTGCGGGCGGACAGACTGTCGAAAGCATCGCAGCCTCCGTCGGCTACGCCAGCGACGATGCGTTTCGCCGCGCCTTCGAACGTCATTTCGGGGTCGCGCCAAGCACTTATCGCGAGCAATTCTCGCTGCGCAAACAGGCACCCTGACCTGCTTCGAGTCGCTCAAATATGATGATTCCCGATGCGTCTTTGCCGCATGACGCTTGTCGTGCGCCGATCAGCGCATACCTGTGTCGACAACAGTCTAGCTCGATGCGGTCGGACTTGACGCCGCCGCAGTATAGCCAACCTCAGATAATCTAAAAGAATGATTGGACCATGCCAAGTGCCAATGCTATCGGACCAATCATTCGCGCATACATAGTCGCAATTTGAGCAAGGAGATTCCACCATGAGCATCAAAGACGCGAAATCACGGCAATCCGCTGCGCTCGACACCCCTTCCTATATTCCGGCGGAAGGCGTCAAAGAAATTTCGGGGGGGCTGGCAGCCCTGCTTGCCGATGTTTACGCGCTTTATCTCAAGACGAAGAATTTCCACTGGCACATGTCCGGCCCGCATTTTCGCGACTACCATCTCCTGCTTGACGAACAGGGCGAACAGATTTTCGGCATCGCTGACGACATTGCGGAGCG
>DATKON010000210.1:0-24188 GCA_035524575.1 Rhizomicrobium sp. | reverse complement strand
GCCGGTGAAGCACATGCCGACGGCGCCGACGCCCTTGCCGCCGCACTCGCCATGCACCTTCTTCGCGAGCGCGCGCAGCCAGTGAACGATGGGGCTCGATTTTCCGCCGCGCCACAGGACGAACTCGCGCTGCACGCAGATGGCCTTGAGGATCACGCCGGCGGAATAGCCGGCCGAAACCGGTCGTCCCGGCTCCCCGAAGAGGCTGGGCAGAAAGACTGTCATCCCTGCGGCCGCCACGTGATCGGCGAACCGCACGACCAGCGGATGAAGGCCCGGCATTTCATGAATGATGATGACCGCGGGTCCGGTCCCGCTGCGGTAGACGGTGCGTGTCCACCGTCCATCGTCGAATTCGAACGCCGTGTAGTCCCTGAGTGCTGCCGAATAGTCCATCGCTGCCCCCGATTGCGATCAAAGGCAGATAAACACAAGCGGGCTGGGGGCGCAAAGCTCAGTGCGTGAGGTGCTGCTGGAAGAAATGCGGCCAGATGCCGATGCAGCCGATGAGGATCAGATAGACGGCCACGAGATAGTTGAGGATACGGGGAAGCAGCAGGATCAGGATACCGAAAACCAGC
The DNA here is from genome assembly GCA_035524575.1 of Rhizomicrobium sp. Lineage (GTDB taxonomy): Bacteria > Pseudomonadota > Alphaproteobacteria > Micropepsales > Micropepsaceae > Rhizomicrobium. The sequence goes on along the minus strand of DATKON010000210.1, from coordinate 23,607 downwards.
GCGAGAACCGGCTGGATAGTGATGATATCGATATTGGTGATGTCGTGCATAAAGGCGGTCCTCGCGAAGCCGCTATAGAAAACGAGGACGTCCGGATTTGGTTCAGGCGGTCTTCGCCTCGGTAAGGCCCAGCTCTTCGATCATTTTCGCGCGAATGACGAACTTTTGAATCTTGCCGGTTACCGTCATGGGAAATTCATCGACGAAGCGGACATAGCGCGGGATTTTGTAATGTGCGATCTGGCCCTGACAGAAGGTCCGGATGTCCGCCGCATTGGCCGACGCGCCGGTGCGCAATTTTATCCAGGCGCAAAGCTCCTCGCCGTATTTCGCATCGGGCACGCCGACCACGGCCACATCCGCGATTTTCGGATGGCGGAACAGAAACTCCTCCACCTCGCGGGGGTAGACGTTTTCGCCGCCGCGGATAACCATGTCCTTGAGGCGACCGACTATATTGCAGAAGCCTTCGTCGTCGAGCGTGGCGAGATCACCGGTGTGCATCCAGCCATCCGCGTCGACCGCCGCGCGGGTTTTCTCCTCGTCGTCCCAATAGCCGAGCATGACGGAATAGCCGCGCGTGCAGAGCTCGCCCGTCTGACCGCGCGCAACTATCTCGCCCTCCCCGTTTACGATCTTGACTTCGAGATGGGGCTGGATCCGTCCGACCGTCGAGACGCGCCGCTCGAGTGGATCGTCCGGCGCGCTCTGGAAGCTTACCGGACTCGTTTCCGTCATACCGTAGGCGATCGTGACCTCGCGCATATGCATCTGGTCGACAACGCGGCGCATGATCTCGATGGGGCAGGGCGCGCCCGCCATGATGCCGGCCCGCAGCGAGGAGAGATCGAAGCGCGCGAAATCGGGGTGCTCGAGCTCGGCGATGAACATGGTCGGCACGCCATGGAGCGCCGTACAGCGCTCTTTTTCCACGGCCTCAAGCACGGCCACGGGATCGAAACCCGCCGCCGGATAAACGATCGTAGAGTCGTGGACGACGCAGGCGAGGTTGCCCATCACCATGCCGAAGCAGTGATACAGCGGCACCGGCACGCAAAGTTTTTCGCCGGCCTTCAGCCGCATATTGGCGCCGACGAAATAAGCATTGTTGAGAATGTTGCGGTGGGAGAGCGTGGCGCCCTTCGGCAGTCCTGTTGTGCCGCTCGTGAACTGGATATTGATCGCATCGTTGCGGTCCAGCCGGGAGGAAAAGCGCGTGAGCATCTCGCGCGACTCCTTGCCCGCCAGTCCGGAGATGTCCTCGAAGTTGAACCAGCCCCTCCGCTTCGCACCGCCGATCTTGACCACGGCTTTCAGCTTCGGAAGCTTCCGCGAGACGAGCTCGCCGGGTGAGGCAGTCGCGATTTCCGGCGCCAGCGCCTCGATCATGCCGACATAATCACTGGTCTTGAACCGCTCGGCGGCGACGAGCGCGCGCACGCCGACCTTGTTCAGCGTGTACTCGATTTCCGAGAGCCGATAGGCGGGATTGATGTTGACGAGGATGATGCCGGCTTTTGCAGTTGCGAATTGCGTCAGCGCCCATTCCGCGCAATTGGGCGCCCAGATGCCGACACGGTCGCCGGTCTCCAGTCCCAGGGCGACAAAACCGGCCGCGAGTTCGTCCACACGCCGGCCGAACTCGCGATAGGTCCAGCTGACGTCCTGATGGCGCGATATCAGGGCGAGTGCGTCAGGCGCGCGCGCAACCGCCGCGTCCAGAGCCTCGCCGATGGTCAGTTCGAGAAGCGGCGGGGTGTTTGCGCCGCGCACGATGCTGTTTGTCATGTCTCGCTCGCTTCTTCGCATCTTACAGCACAGGGCCCGCATGCCAATTGCCGTCGCCCGGGAACCTCTCGCTGGATTTGCGATTATTTCCTCGCGCAGATTGGAGGATTTCATGAGCATTCAGACGAGCGTGCGCAAGGCGACCAAAGCGGTGAAAAAGGTCGTCGGCGGCGAAGAGACGTCCACGGAGGATCGGGATATCCTGGACACCCTCAAGACGGAGCACGAGGAGGTCAAAGGCCTTTTGTCCAAGCTCCACGACGCTGACGGCGCGGCCGAGCGCAAGTCGCTCGTCAACAAGATCAAGCTGGCGCTCCTGCCGCATACCAAGGCGGAGGAGAAGGTCGTCTATGATGCCGTCATCGCGCTTCGGGACAAGAAGCCCCAGATGGACGGCAAGGAAGGCTATATCGAGCATGCACTGGCGTCGAAGACGCTGCAGCAGCTGGAGAAATGCGCCAGCGCCACATCGCCGGAGCATCGTGCGCTGGCGAAAGTGCTCAAGGAACTCGTCGAACATCACATCCAGGAAGAAGAAAACAATATCTGGGACGATGTCGAGGAGCACTTTTCCGACGAAGAGCGCGAACAGCTAAACCGGACCTATCTTGCTGCCAAGCAAAAGGTCCGTATCGTCTAGGCGCCGGCTTTGCCGATCATTGCGACGACGCGCTCGAGATATATCTGGTCGGTCTCGTCGAAATCCTCGAGCTTGTCGCTGTCGACATCGAGGACGAAGCGCGTCTCGCCGCCTTTCACGAATGGCACCACGATCTCCGAGCGTGACTTGGAGCTGCAGGCGATATGTCCCGGAAATTTGTCGACGTCGGGCACAATGACGGTCTTTTGGGTCCGTGCCGCCGCGCCGCAGACGCCCTGCTCGAAAGGAATGCTGAGGCAGGCAAGATCGCCCTGATACGGCCCGACGGTCAGCAGGCGCGGACCCGTCGCGCGATAGAAGCCCACCCAAAAGAAGCCGAACGCCTGGCGCAGGACCGCGGCGACATTGGCGAAGTTGGCGATCTCGTCGTCGGCGATCAGCGCTTCGATCTGCGGCAGGATCTCGCGATAGATGTCGGCACGCGTGCCTTTGGCGTCGAAGATGATCTCTTCGCTCATGGGACAAGTCCTCCGGCCGCCTGCTTATCGGATAGCGCGCGCCGCGGGAAGGCCTAGGCGACGGCCTCGAAAGCCTGTGGCGCCAGACGCAATCGCCGTGCAAGCGAGATGCTGTCGCCGAAGCTGGCGGCCATTGGCACGGCGATATCCATGCCTCTCAGCACCGACATAGGCTCGGGCGGGAGTTCCGAGATGATGATTGCCGTGCCTTTCGCGCCGGCGCTCCGGATGAAGCGTTGAAGCGCGGCTGCGCCCGAGGCGTCGATCAGCGGCACACTCGCCATGCGCAGGATCAGGACTTTGGGCGCGCCTCCGCTGCGCGATAGAAGCTCTTCGAATTCCGCTGCCGCCGCAAAGAAGAACGGGCCGCTCAGCTGAACCGCTTCGACTCCCGCCGGCAATTCGCCCCGCGGAACGGCGCCGGTGTTGGGGGTCGTCCACTCGTCGATATCGTCGGCCACGCGCGGCATGGCGCGGCCGCCGCTGACCGTGTCCGCCATGTTCCGTGCAAAGATCAGCGATGCCAGCACCACTCCCGCCGCAATCGCAACCGAGAGGTCGACAAAGATCGTCAGCAGAAACGTGACGACGAGTACGGCGCGGTCGCCGGGCGTGCTTTGCAGAATCGTGGCGAAGACGCGCAGCTCAGCCATGTTCCAGCACACGACAGCGAGCACGGCGCCGAGCGCGGCCAGCGGGATGTACGACGCAAGCGGTGCGAACAGCGCCATCATGGCGATGATGGCGAGCGAATGGACAATACCTGCGATTGGCGTGCGCGCGCCGGCGCGAATGTTCGTGGCTGTGCGCGCGATGGCGCCCGTGGCGGGGATGCCGCCCATGATGGCGCAGGCGATGTTGGCAAGCCCCTGCGCCACGAGCTCGCAATTGGCGCGGTGGCGGCGTCCCGTCATCGCATCGGCGACGACCGCCGATAAAAGCGATTCTATCCCGCCGAGCGCAAAGATCGTGAAGGCGGCGGGAAACAGAATGCGCAGATCGGTGAATGTGAAGGACGGCATATGCGGCGCGGGAAGCGCTGACGGTATGCCGCCGAACCGCGTGCCGATGGTCGCGACAGACAGATGAAGAAACCGTACGCAGGCGCCGGCGAGCACAATGGCGATCAGGAAGGAAGGCAGGCGCGGTACGAATTTTTGCACGACGAGAATGGACGAAAGCGCGGCGAGCGCGATCGCGCAGGCAAAGGGATTGAACGTGCCGATCGCGGCGGCATCGGCGGCCAATCGCCCGAACGCATCGGCCGGCGGATGCAAAACCGTGAGCCCCAGGATGTCGCCGAGCTGACTCGAGAAGATGACGACGGCGATGCCGGCGGTGAATCCCGTGACGACCGGAAATGGAATGTATTTGATGTAGGTGCCGAGCTTGAGCGCCCCGGTCACGATCAGCATCGCACCCGCCAGCAACATGGCGATGACGAGACCCTGATACCCGAACTGGTGCACGATGCCCGCGACCACCACGACGAACGCACCCGTCGGGCCTGCGATCTGGAACCGGCTTCCACCGAGGAGCGAGACGATCACTCCGGCGACGGCGGCTGTGAAGAGTCCGCGCTCGGGCGTCACGCCGCTGGCGATGGCCAGTGCGAGGGACAACGGCAGCGCGACGACGGACACCGTCAGGCCGGCGAACAGGTCAGCGCCCGCATCCCTTAAGCGGTAGCCGTCACGGAGCGCGGTCACCAGCTTCGGGATGAAGAGATGCCAGCCGCCTCCCGCGCTGACGGTCGGTGTGTCGCTTATCATGTAAATACCTGCAGTATGCCGTATTGATATAGTTCTATATGTTGAAAAACAATTAGTAGTGATGTATAAAACATCACGAAGTCGGTTCAGAGTGTCGCGCGTATGGACGGCAATCAGGCTTGGGCGCCTTACCTTTTGTTCGGGGTCGCCGCCCTATCGTTGTTCGCGATCGGGGCATTGCGTGCGGGGCTGCGCACTGCGCCGCCGCAAATGATCGCCGCAAAAGGGAAAACCGCCATGATGTCGCTTCTGGAGGCGGCGAAAACCGCTTATGAAACCGCCCGGCGAGAGCACATGGTGATCGTGACCGTCGCGGAGCGCGCGGCGCACGAAGGCGCCATCGGCTGGTTCGCGCAGAGCATCGCCGGTGTCATTCCCGTCTATCGCGGCGGCGCGGCGCGCGACTTCGAGAAGCTCGCGGCGCCAAGTGTTGGCACCGATTTGCAATCCCTTTACATACGCAAGCAGGACTTCCAAACCTATGTGCGCTGGGCGCGCTCGATGCAGTGAGCACCCGCCCGGCCAGAAGGTGCTTGTGATTTCTTCCTTGATGAATTCCAGCCGATGATAACGGCGGCCCAATTGCGGGCGGCACGGGCCCTCGCCGGCATCGATCAGCGCGAGCTCGCCGATCGTTCGGGCCTGTCCGTGCCCACCATCCAACGCATGGAGGCGAGCGACGGCGTCATCCGCGGCAACGTGGACTCGCTGATGAAGCTCATCGGCGCGCTTGATGCGCTCGGCATCGTGCTGATCGGCGACAATGCGACGAGCCACGAAGGTGGTCGCGGCGTCAGACTGAAGCGCCCCGCCTAGACTGCCGCGAAGGCCTTGGATTTCGGATCGAACAGTTCAAGCTTGCCGTCGGCGATTCCGAACCGTGCGCCGTTGATTTCGAGCGCGCCCGTCTTCACGCGCTCGGCGATGAACGGATAGGTCATCAGCCGTTCCATCGACAGGACCACCGCATCGCGCTCGAGCGCCGCGTGCCGCGCGGTTTGGTCGAGCTTGTGATCGACACGCTCAACGGCCGGCGACAGAAGATCGATCCACGATCGCAGGGCCGGAACGTCGTCGCCGAAGGTCGTGTCGAGCGCCGCGGCAATGCCGCCGCATTGGGCATGGCCCATCACGAGAATATTCCGGACGTTGAGAACGAGCACCGCGAACGAGATGGCCGCCGTCGTGCCGTGATGAGCGTTGTCGATCTCGAGCGGCGGCACTATGGCCGCAATATTGCGCACGACGAAGAACTCGCCGGGTCGAGCGTTGAAGATGGTGGCGGGATCCGAACGGGAATCGCTGCAGGCGATAATCAGCGTCTCCGGTCTCTGGCCGTCGCGGGCGAGTTCGACATAGCGCTCATGTTCCGCCTGCCAGCGGCCGTCGCGAAAGGCGCGATAGCCCGCGATCAACCGACCCATGCTGCCGCTGCGCTCCACGTTGCGAGATCCTCGTCTATTGCGGGCGAGGTTATGCGGCGCGGGTTGCGCGATTTCAACCGCGCATTCTACGGCCGGGAACCGCCCGTTTTCATCCAGTGTTCGCCGACCGCCCGATCGCTCTGACGCTCGTCAGGCGCAGGTCGCAGCGGATGGCGGGGGGCGTCCGGTGTCTGCGGATCGGGCTTGCGCTCGAGGTTGCGGACGAACTGTTCGTGCATCTTGGAGCCGGTCATGTCGTCTCTCCTGGCTGTGAGATGACAACGGCTGCAGGTTGGGGCGGTTCAGGCGCAGGCGGAGGGACAAAAGGAGCGCGCACGCCCGCGACCGTGTTGTCCGCGCCTGCTCGTGAAGCCTCTGATGGAGGCTGGTGCCGGAGGAGAGAATCGAACTCTCGACCTACCCCTTACCAAGGGGTTGCGCTACCACTACGCTACTCCGGCGATCCGACGGGCGAGGCAATGCCCGGGCGGGACGCTATAGCCCAAGCCAAGCCCCGAGGAAAAGGCCTTAAGGACGTTCACGGCCATGGCCAAATCGCCGCCCAAGTCCGACCCCAAATCCAACGGGCGCCAGGCGCGCCTCGCCGAAGCGCTCCGCGAGAATCTGCGACGGCGAAAGGCCCACGCGCGAGCGGCGGAAAACGGTGAATTGTCTCCTTCCGGGACCGGTGAAAGCAATCAGGACGCCGAGACGCCGAAACGCCGCAATCCCGCCGCGAAAAGCCTGTAACAACACCTATCTTCTTTCTGTTCGCGACAACTGGTGCGCGCTACAAAGGCCGTACTATCGCGTTACCCAATGGGCTGCCGATAGCCCGAACATCGAGGGGTCATGGACCGTATACGCATCAAGGGCGGCGCCCGGCTTAAAGGCGAAATTGCCATCAGCGGCGCCAAGAACGCCGCTTTGCCGCTCATGGCCGCGGGTTTGCTCACCGACCAGAAGCTGATCCTCGAGAACACGCCGTGGCTGGCCGACATAGCCTTCATGGCCGAGATCCTGGGTCTTCTGGGCGTCGAGACGAACTATGTGCGCAGCACGCGGCTGGGCGAGGGCGGACGGCTGACGCTCAACGCCGCCTGTCTCTTGAGCACCACCGCCGACTACGACGTCGTGCGCAAGATGCGGGCGAGCTTTCTCGTCCTGGGACCGCTGGTGGCGCGCCATCACCATGCCCGCGTCTCTTTGCCCGGAGGCTGCGCCATCGGCGCCCGGCCCGTCGACCTGCACCTGAAAGCGCTGGAAGCGCTGGGCGCAGCCATCGATCTCGCCGACGGTTACGTCGTGGCGGTGGCGCCGCAAGGCCTCAAGGGCACACGCTTCGAATTCCCGATCGTGTCGGTCGGCGCGACAGAAAACGCGATGATGGCGGCGACGCTGGCGGAAGGCGAAACCGTGCTCGTCAACGCGGCGCGCGAGCCGGAGATCGTCGACCTCGGCCAATGCCTCACCGCGATGGGCGCAAAGATCAAAGGGCTCGGCACCTCCGAAATCACCATCGAAGGTGTGACCAGACTTCACGGCGCGACCTATTCCGTGCTTCCCGACCGCATCGAAACCGGCACCTACGCGATGGCGGCGGCGATTGCCGGCGGCGATGTCGAGCTCGTCAACACGCGCGCCGATCTCATCGCCAGCGTGACCGAGCTTCTGCGGTCGATCGGCACGGAAATCACCGAAACCAATCGTGGCATGATCGTGCACAGGAACGGCGTGCGTCCGAAGGCCGTCGATGCGGCGACGGAGCCTTTCCCCGGGTTCCCGACCGATCTGCAGGCGCAGTTCATGGCGCTGATGGCCGTCGCCGACGGCACCTCGCGCATCAAGGAAACGATCTTCGAGAACCGCTTCATGCATGTGCCCGAGCTGATGCGCATGGGCGCCGACGTTCACATCGAAGGCGACACGGCCATCGTCAACGGCGTGGAGAAGCTGAAAGGCGCGCCCGTGATGGCGACGGATCTGCGCGCCAGCGTCAGTCTGGTGCTCGCAGGGCTCGCGGCGGAAGGCGAGACCGTTGTCAACCGCGTCTATCACCTTGATCGCGGCTTCGAGCGGCTCGAGGAGAAGCTTTCCGGGGTGGGTGCGGAGGTCGAGCGGCTTTCGGCATGACGGCGAAGGAATTGACACTCGGCGCGGAGGATCAGGAAGACCTCGAAGTGATTGCAGCGCGCCTGCAGGACGCCGTCACGCGGGTCAAAGACCTCGTCTGGATGCCGAAATCGCGCCGTTTCGCGGGCATCTTCAACCGCTTCAAATGGGAAGAGGGGAAGGGAAATCTGCGCGTGCGTGCGCGGCTCTATTTCGACGCCGTGAAGTCGGTCAAGTCGCACAATATCCGCCGCGATGCGCCCGAGGCCGTGCTGTCCCTTCTGACCATCAGCTTCGCTCCGAACGGCCCCGAAGATCCTTCCGGCACGCTGTCGCTGGTTTTCGCAGGCGGCGCGGAAATCCGCCTCGACGTTGAATCCATCGACGGCGGCCTAACCGATGTGAGCGGCGATTGGGCGGCGCGCGGCCGTCCCGACCACGACAGGGCCTGATCATGGCGCGCCGGCTCGACACGCGCGCCCCGGATTTCGCGGCGCAGTTCGAACGTCTGCTCTCCGGCAAGCGCGAGACCTCTGAAGACGTCGCCGTGGCGGTGCGCGCCATCATTGCCGATGTGCGGACGCGCGGCGATGCGGCGCTGATCGAGCTCGGCAAGCGCTTCGATCATGTCGATCTGACGGTGCAATCGCTGCGGCTGACGCGCGAGGAGATTGTCGCCGCGGAAGCGCGATGCGACGCGAAGGCGTTGTCCGCGCTCGATGTCGCGGCGCGGCGCATCGAGGCGTATCACAGAAAACAGATGCCTGAAGACGCCCGCTACACCGACGAGACCGGTGCGGAGCTCGGCTGGCGCTGGACGGCGCTCGACAGCGTCGGCCTTTATGTGCCGGGCGGCACGGCATCCTATCCCAGTTCGGTCTTGATGAATGCAGTGCCGGCGCGTGTCGCAGGTGTGGCGCGGATCGCAATGGTGACGCCGGCGAGCGGCGGCGCGATCAATCCGCTGACTTTGGCAGCGGCGAAGCGCGCCGGGATAACGGAGGTCTATCGCGTCGGCGGCGCGCAGGCCGTCGCTGCCATGGCTTACGGCACCGGGACGATCGCGCCCGTCGACAAGATCGTGGGGCCCGGCAACGCTTATGTCGCGGCGGCGAAGCGCGAAGTGTTTGGCCAGGTCGGCATCGATTCCGTCGCGGGGCCGTCGGAGATTCTCGTCGTCGCCGACGACGCCAACAATTCCGACTGGATAGCCGCCGATCTGTTGAGCCAGGCAGAGCATGATACGTCCTCCCAATCCATCCTGATCACTGACAGCGCAGCTTTCGCCGCGAAGGTCGACGACGCCGTGACGCGGGCGCTGGCGTTTTTGCCGCGGAAAGAGATCGCCGGGGCGAGCTGGCTCGATCACGGTGCGATCATCGTCGTCGAGAAACTCGCCGATGCAGCGCCCCTCGTCGATCGCATCGCGCCGGAGCATCTCGAACTCGCCGTCGCCGATCCTGAAGCGCTGCTCGCGAACGTGCGCCACGCGGGCGCGATCTTCCTCGGGCGCCACACGCCCGAAGCGATGGGCGACTACATCGCCGGGCCCAACCACGTCTTGCCGACCGCGCGCACCGCGCGGTTCTCGTCCGGCCTGTCGGTGCTCGATTTCCTGAAGCGCACGACGCTGCTCGCCATGTCGCCGAAGGCGATCGCATCGCTCGGTCCCGACGCCATCGCACTCGCCGAAAGCGAAGGCCTCGACGCCCACGCGCGTTCCATCGCCGCCCGCCTCAACAGGCAAGAGCCGTGACCGGGTCCGGCATTTTTGGCGCAGTGGACGCAGAGGATGCGCAGAGGACACAGGGACACCTCTCGCGCGAAGCGCGGTTATGCTCCTTTCGCCGGAGGAATAACTGTGCGCCGACGCGCACGAAGAACCCACCGCGTCCTCAGCGCAACCGCTGCGTCCCCCGCGCCATAATCCTGTTCGCCGCACGATGACCGACGACAAATTCCGCATCGTCAGGATCACGCTCGACGAACAGTCCGTCGTCCGGCGCACGCGCGAGATCGAGCAGGAGCGCGAGATTGCGATCTACGATCTCCTCGAAGCCAATCATTTCGCGCCGCAGGGCTCGGAAGGCGGCCCGTACAATCTCGTGCTGGGCGTTGCCGAAAACCGGCTGGTCTTCGACATCCGCACCGAGAAGGACGAGGCGCATGGCCGCGTGATGCTGTCGATGACGCCGTTCCGGCGCGTCATCAAGGACTACTTCCTGATCTGCGAAAGCTATTTCAAGGCGATCCGCACTGCGCCGCCGTCGCAGATCCAGACTCTCGACATGGGACGGCGCGGGCTGCACGACGAAGGTTCGGCGCTTCTGCGCGAACGGCTCAAGGGCAAGATCGACGTGGATCAGGATACGGCGCGGCGGTTGTTCACGCTCATCTGCGTGCTGCATTTGAAGGGGTAGGCGATGCGGGGGCCGAACGGCGAAGAGCTGCCGGGTGCGGCGCTGTTTGCCTGCACGCAGAACGCCGTGCGCTCGCCGATGGCCGCCGCGATCATGCGCCATCTCTACGGCCGCTTCGTCTATATCCGCTCGGCCGGCGCGCGCGCGGGCGAGCTCGATGCCATGGCGGTCGAAGTGATGGAGGAAATCGGCATCGAAATCGGCAAGCACAAGCCGCGCACTTTCGAGGACCTGGAAGACGCCTCCTTCGATCTCATCATCACGCTGTCGCCGGAAGCCCACCACAAGGCGATGGAACTGACCCGGACCATGGCGGTCGACGTCGAATACTGGCCGACCGTCGATCCCACCGCGACCGAGGGCTCGCGCGAGCAGCGGCTCAACGCCTACCGCGCGGTGCGCGACGAGCTGATGCGGCGCATCGAGGCGCGTTTCGCGGTCGGGCCGGTGCGGGACGCCTGACGTTTGCGCTGAGTAATCCTCCCCCACACATAGTGCGGGGGAGGGGGACCGCGGAGCGGGGGAGGGGCCCCCTCCGCCCATTGACGTCCGGCTGACGCCGAACCTCAATGGCCACCTCCCCCACCCTTCGCGTGGGGGAGGATTGGCACATGACAGGGAGACAGCCATGGCCTCGAGATTAGCGACCGACCCGCGTATCGATCCCCGCATCAAGGCGGTATTTGCCGCAATGCCCATTGCCGCGGCCCAGGGCGATGCGGCGAGCCGTGAGGAGATGCTCGCGGAAGAAAACAGCGAGGAAGGCAAGGCGCGGGCCGCCGCCACGACGCAAATGCTCGACATGGTCGACAACGAAGCCGTGGCGCCGTCGGCGGGATTGACGGTGCGCGTCGAAACCTTCCGCTCCGAGCCCGACGGCAACGAGGTCAAGCTCCGCATCATCCGGCCCGATACCAATGAGCGGGTCCCTTGCGTCTATTACATCCATGGCGGCGGTATGATGGTGATGTCGGCGTTCGACGGCATGTATCGCGCCTGGGGCAAGATCATCGCCGCGCGCGGCGTCGCCGTCGCGATGGTGGATTTCCGCAATTGCCTGCGCGCTTCCTCGGCGCCGGAGGTGAAGCCGTTCCCGGCCGGTCTCAACGATTGCGTCTCCGGCCTCAAATGGGTCGCCTCGCATGCCGACCTCCTGAATATCGATGCGAAGCGCATTGTCGTCGCCGGCGAATCCGGCGGCGGCAATCTCACGCTGGCGACCGGCCTGAAGCTCAAGCGCGAAGGCGAGCTGGGGCTGATCAAGGGCCTCTACGCGCTGTGTCCCTACATCGCCGGCGAATGGCCGCAGACGCGCTATCCGTCGACCATCGAGAACAACGGCATTCTCCTCGACCTTCACAACAATCGCGGCGCCATGGCTTACGGCATCGACGAGCTGCGCGCCAAAAATCCGCTCGCCTGGCCCGGTTTCGCGACGGAAGAAGATGTCAAAGGGTTTCCGCCGACCATCATCAGCGTCAACGAATGCGATCCGCTGCGCGACGAAGGCATCGAGTTCTATCGCCTGCTGCTGCGCGCCGGCGTGCCCGCCAGATGCCGCCAGGTGATGGGTACGATCCACGGCACGGAGATCTTCGCCATCACCTGTCCCGATGTCAGCCGCGACACCGCGAATGACATCGCCCATTTCGTCAGGGATTGAAGAGCCGCCGAATTCCCTGCCATCAGGGTGAATTTCAGGATTTTTTTCGTCGCCGCGGCGGTTCAAACCGGAATTGTCGCGGCGGCGCAACAACATAGGCGCAATCGTCACCGCCCTGTCGTGACAGGATCACGGAATTGGCACGGTAACAGCCGCTACGCGCCGTTCCTCGGCACGGGCGGCAGCTTCGCGCCCTTGGCGACGACATAGAGCCGGTCGCGACCGGCCCAGACTTCGATCTCGTAGTCGCCGCAGTAATCGTGCGCCTTTTTGAAGGCTTCGAGATCGTTCGCGCAGACGGCGTCGTGACGCTTCACGACATGGCCGCCGCCATCGACGCAGTAGAGTTTGTAGTCAGGAGTCACGACACCCTCGCCAGTCTCGGAGAATCCATCGAATCCTCGTCGGCGCACAGCGTCAACCAATAAAGGATGGTGGTTCATCACAACGCGCCTCGAGGCCATCAAAAGTTATGAGGTGTCAAGCGAAGGACCGGGCCGCCGCAACTGTCCTGCAACTCGACGAAAGATGCGCAGTTCTTGGCCCAGCGTCCGGTCGACTTTGTCGGGCCGATGCCAGAACGCGAGCGGCGGCGCTGCCCTCGCCTCTGCTGCCGATAAAAAACCCGGCCACTCGAAAAGGGCGCCGGGCGCAGGTTTTAGATATGGAACAAACCATAAACAATTTGATCAAAATGTCAAGCCAAAAATAAGCCATTGAAGTAAATGGAGAATTCTTACCCGGCGCGGGCCCGGGCCTCGTCGTTCGCCACCGGCAGCGTGAAGCGGAAGGTGGCGCCGCTGCTGCGGTTGTTCTCGGCCCAGATGCGGCCGTGATGGGCGACGACGATCGATTTGGCGATCGACAGGCCGAGACCCATGCCTTCCTTGCGCGTGGTGAAGAAGGAATCGAACAGCAGCGGCAGCTTTTCGGGCGCAATGCCTGTGCCGCAATCCGTCACAGCCACCTCGACGCTTCCGTTGCCGCCCGACGTTGTTTTCACCGTGAGCTGCCGCGCCGTTTCAGCGACGCTTTCCATCGCCTCCATGCCGTTGACGATGAGATTGAGCAGCACCTGTTCGAGCTGCGTGCGGTCGGCATGCACCAGCGGCAGATTTCGCGCGAGCTCGGGCTTCAGCTGCACGCTCCGGCGCATCGCATCCCCCTGCACCAGATGCAGCACCTCCTGCACGACGGCATTGATGTCGAGCGGCTTGGCCTGCGGGTCCTGCTTGCGCAGATAGCCCAAGATGCGGCCCATCACCGTGTCGACGCGCGTGGCGTTGAGGCGGATGCCCGACGCGATTTCGCGCATCATGCCCGCCGAAAGATTGTCGTTCTGCGCGAGCTTCTCGGCCGTCTGCGAGTCGAGCAGGATCGCGCTCATCGGCTGACGCACTTCGTGCGCGATGGCCGCCGTCAGTTCGCCCATCACCGCGAGGCGCTGCGTGTGGGCGAGCGCGCGGCGCATATCCTCGGAGCGCTTCCTGTCGGTGATGTCGATGGCCGAGCCGATATAGCCCGCGAAGGTGCCGTCGGCCTCGTAGCGCGGAACGCCGATGTCGAGGACCCAGCGATATTCGCCGTCATGGCGCCTGAGGCGATATTCCATCTCGAACGGCTCGCGCGCGTTGAAGGCGTCTTCGTAATACGCGACGCAGCGCTTCACGTCCTCGGCGTGCACGCCTTCCGCCCAGCCGTTGCCCATCTCCTGTTCGAGCGTACGCCCGGTGAATTCGAGCCAGCCTTTGTTGAAGAAATTGCAGAGCTTGTCCGTGCCGGACATCCACAACAGCACCGGCGCGCATTGCGCCATCCGGCGGAAGCGCTCCTCGCTTTCGCGGAGTTGGCCTTCGGCGTGCCGGCGTTGGTCGATGGCGATGGCGATGACATAGACGGTTACAGCCCGCAGGAACAGGAAGTCCTGCAGTGCGAGCGCGACGTCACCCTGTGGGCGCGCGATAAAGGGGCCGCGTCCTTCGATCGCTGCCACCAGGAAAAAGAAGGCCATCGTCATGATGCCGGCCGTGGCGCCCGGCATGCCGAAGCGTATCGCTGCCCACAGCACGAACGGCGCCGGTGCATAGAAACGCGACTCCGAAAAATAGCCGCTGGTGGTCGCCGTGTTCGCGGCAAGGTAGTTCGTGACGATCAGACACAAGGCAATGATGACGAGTTCGGTCAGCCGCTCGCGGTTGACGCGCAGCCACTGCGTATCGACCACGCAATAGAGTATGAAAGGCGTCACCACGAGCTGGGCGACCCCGACCCCGAGAAACCAGATCAGCCATGATGACCAGAAGGGGTAGCCGCGCGCGGCCAGAAGAGCACCGCCCGCAAAGGCGCCAATCGCCGGTATGGCGAGCACGGCGACGACCACGAAGTAGATGAATTCCGCAAGCGACGCGAAGCGAAGCGGATCGGCAAGCAGGCGGCGCAGGAGCATCGCGGTCGCAAGGCAGGTTGCGCTGTCGACGATCCAGGTCCCGATCAGGTAAGGGAAGGGAAGCCCGATGGTGAGGCCGAGCGCCAGCCGGATCGGCAGAATGCTCGCGATAAGGACGGACCAAGCGCGCGGCTGCGCCCTAAGAAGGGCGGTGAGGAGAACCGAATCCGGGATCCAGAACGGCGACGGGCTGCGATGCCCGAACGCCATGCCGAACTCGTAGGCCAGCCCATAGGTGAGGACGAAGGCTGCGAGAAGCGCAGCCTGATCGAGAGAAGCGATACGCAAGGATTTGAGACTCGCGTTCATGGCCGCTCACTCCCCAGAGACTGGTCGGATCACGCGCTACGCGAAGTAAAGCCAAATGAACGCCAGGCGCCTGCGAACACAATATTCTCAGTCTTACAGCCCTTGCTGTAATACTTCTTCCGTTTATTGGCTCCAGCAGACCGAATTGCTCATTCTGTCGCAAACAGGACAGAAAACGCAGCAATTGTTAACCCTATTCTCCTCGCGTTATTGGCATTTGGCAATGGCCTTATTGCAGGCAGGGGCCATGCGTTTGTGACATTCATGTGATCTGAGTGGTGCATATGCGAGTTGCGTCCCACATGTTGCGCATCCGCATCACCAGCGGCGATAGCGTGCCGTGAGACGTGACCTGTCTTCAGGCCGGCAAACTACCTGGCGGAATCCGAGTCATCCGTGCGCTCTTCGACGCGATTGATCTGATCGTGGTCGTGCATGTGACGATGTTCTTCGAGGCGGATGCGGACCTCGGCGCGGTGAAGCTCCTCATCGACGCGCGCCTGGATGTCGGCGTCGATGTGCTGCTTCTCCATTTCCTTGTGAACCTTCGCCATCGCCGCTTCGATCTGTGGTCCGATCTTTGCCATGGCGGCGTCCAACTCGGCGCGATGCTTTTCGACTTCGGCGGAGGCGGCCTCGAGCTGCGGCCTTGCGCTCTCGACGGCCAGTTCGGCCCGGGCGATTTCTTCCCGGTGACGCGCGAGTTCGGCTTCGGCGCGCTGGATATCGGCCTGATGATGCTGGACCTCGCGCATGGCGCGGTCGATCTCCGGCCTCGCCGCGCGCACGGCGTCCTGGCTGGCGCGCATCTGCGCCATCGCCTTCTCGATTTCCGGAGCCACTTTCTCCATCGCCGCATGCGCCTCTTCGCGGGCTTTGGCGATCTCCTCGCGCACGCGCTGGCGGTCGGCAGGAGTCAGTTGATCCAGCGAGCGGCCATTGATCCAGATGTGGTCGCCGTCGATGTGGACATGCGTTCCGCCGTTTGAGAAGTCGGGCGTCGCGGCCATGGCGGGGGCCGGCGGTGCGGGCGGAGCCGGCGGCGGTGCGGGAAGGGCAGGCAGGGCAGGCGCTGGCGGTGCCGGAGGCGCAGGCGGCGGGGGCGGCGCCGCGCCGGCATCGCTGTCATGTTCGTCCGGATCGCTCGCTTCGGCGCGCGCGACATGGACCGGCTGCGCCGTAGTCAGCGGGGGCGGCACAGTGGCCTGCGGCGGCGCGCTTTCGGGTGTGCTCGAAGGCATTGCGGCCGGCGGCGGCAGATCGGAGGTGACGATGCGCGCCGAATCCCCGGAGGCTTTCTCCTGCGCGAGCGAAGGGCAGGCTAGCGCGATCGCAGTCGCGGCGCACAGGCCGAGGCCGGCCATCTTCCAGACATCCATCGAAGTCACTCCCGTACGCGGTTTGTCGTTGGCAAGAACGGATTCGACGCGTTCCTCGAGCGAGGAGGGCTGCGCCATGAACAGCGCCATGCCGGCGAAGGCGGACTGGCGGGCACGGAATTCCTGCGCCAGCGCCAGGAGCTCGCCCGCATAGCTCGACGGCTTGATGCCGGCATTGATCACCGCATCGTCGGCGGCGATCTCCGCTTCGCGGCGGAGCTTCTTCGCGGCGATCCACACGAGCGGATTGGGCCAGTAGAGCGCGCAGGCGACATGTGACAGCGCATTGGCGAGGCTGTCGCGGCGGCGGATATGGGCGAGCTCGTGCAACAGCACGGCGTGCAGCCTTTCGCGCGGCCAGGCGAGCGCCGTCTTCGGCAGGAGCACGATCGGATGGAACACGCCCCAGGTGATGGGGCCCGTATCGCGGTCGCAAAGTCTCAGCTCGCATTCCCGTCCGCGCGTTTCGACCTTCGGCTCGTCGCCGGGTGCCAGCGCGAAGGGACGACTCCTGTATTTGAGGATCGCAAGACAGGCCGCGCCGACCAAAAGCCGCGCGCCGATGAGGACGACGCCTAAGAGCCAGAGCACGCCGAGCGCCATCACGATGTCGGAGGTATCGATGTCGTCGAACGAAACGCCGTGCGCCGGCGGGTTGACGGGCATCATCACCAACAAGTCGTGCGAGATCGGCATTGGCGGCGGAACATAAGGCGCGGGCAGAAGGATCTGCATCGTCGCCGGCATCATGAGTGCGAAAGCCGGCAGCGCCAGCAGCACGCCGAAGGCGGCCGCCCAGGCGAGGTGGCGGGCGCTCGCGGTGCGTGGTGCGGCCATCAGCCAGACCAGCGCCATGATCACAAGTGAGGCCGCGAGCAATTCGCCCGCGAACAGAAGCGCGCGCAATGCGAAGAGCGAAGTCATCGTCCCTCCCGTTTGGCCTTTTCGATGAGCTGTGCGAGGCGCTCCAGGTCCTCGCTGGCGATATCGGCATCTTCGCGCGTCAGCATCGCGGCGACGGCGCGTTCGATCGAATTGTCAAAAAACGTCTTCAGCAGCGAGTCGATGGCGCGGCGGCCCATCTGCTCGCGCGCGACCAGGGGCTCGTAGATATAGCGTGTGCCGTCGCTGGTGTGCCGCACGTGACCCTTCTTTTCGAGGATCGACAGATGGGTGCGGATCGCGGTGTAGGTCGGAGGATCCGCAATCTCGTCGCGGATCTCGGCGGCCGAGGCCTTGCCCAGCTTGTACAGCGCGTCGAGGATTTCCCGTTCGCGGCGGCTGTGGCCGGAGGTTTCGGGCGAGGCGGCTTTGGTCCGTTTCGACATGCCAAAAAATTGGCACCTCTGGACGAGCTTGTCAACGGCTTGTTTGCGCCCGCTCGTGTGCTTCTCATTTTTGTAACGTCCGCCCCGCTTCGTCACACCGGTGATGACGGAAAGTGAAGAGTGTTTGCTTCTATCCGATGCGCCAACGCTCTACTCTTTCAGCAGCGCCGGGGAGGAGAATGAGATGACGCAGAAGATTCGTTTTCGGCTGAACGGCAAGGAGGTCGAACTCGATGCGGGCGACGATCGCATCCTGCTTTGGGCGCTCAGAACCGACGCCGGCATGACCGGCCCCAAATATGGCTGCGGTGCAGGCTTTTGCGGCGCCTGCACGGTGCTCGTCGAGGGAAGCGCGGTCCGCTCGTGCAGCACGCCGCTCAGTTTCGTCGCCGGAAAATCCGTCACGACCATCGAAGGTCTCGCCCATGGCGAAACGCTCCACCCTTTGCAGCAGGCCTTCATCGATCACGGCGCCTTCCAGTGCGGCTACTGCACCTCGGGCATGATCCTCACGGCCTACGCCTTCCTCAAGGAAAGACCGCATCCTACGCGCGACGAGATCGCCGAAAATCTCGAGCACAATTTCTGCCGCTGCGGGGCGCACAACCGCATCCTCGATGCGGTCGAAGCTGCCGCGAAGACGGGAGCACGCTCATGACTGCGATCCTGCAAACGAGCCGGCGCGGCGTTCTCAGTCTTTTCGGCGGCGTCGTGGTTTTCTTCGGTCTCAACCCGCTCGCAAAGTCGCAGGGCTGGCCGCCCTATCCGTCGGACTTCCACGCCTATCTTCTCGTCAATCCGAACGGCCGCATCACGGTTTTCTCCGGCAAGATCGAGATGGGCCAGGGTGTCCTGACCTCGCAGGCGCAGATGGCGGCGGAGGAACTGGGCGTCGAAGTCGCGTCCATCGACATGATCCTGGGCGATACGGATAAATGCCCCTGGGACATGGGCACGTTCGGATCGCTGACCACGCGCATGTTCGGACCGCATCTGCGCGCGGCCGCCGCGAAGGCGCGGAGCGTGCTCGTGGGCCTCGCGGCCAAGCGGCTGGGCGCCGATCCAGAGGCGCTCGCGGTGAACAATGGCGTCGTGTTCGTCAAGACCGACCCTCAGCGCAAAGTGAGCTACGGCTCGCTCGCGAGCGATGTGCACGTGGCGGAGTCCGTGAGCGCAGACGTGCCGCTTCGCACGCCGGCGGAATTCACGGTGATGGGCAAGTCGATCAAACGCCTCGATGGCGTCGCGAAAGTGACAGGCGGGGCGAAATACGCGGCCGATCTGCGCCTGCCGGGCATGCTCTATGCGCACGTGCTGCATCCGGCCGTCCATGGCGGGAAGATCGTGTCTGCAGATATGTCGGCCGCCGAAAAGATTCCGGGCGCGGTTGTCGTAAAAAGGGACGACCTGATTGCGGCGCTGCATGCTGATCCGCAAATTGCGGCGAACGCGGCTGCGAAGATCATCGTGCAGCAGACCACGACCTCCTGGCCGCTCGATCCGGACAACATCTTCGCGCATTTCGAGAAAGTCGCGACCGAAGTAAAGGTCGTGCAATCGCGCGGCGATGCGGCGAACGCCAAGGCGGCGAGAACCTTCGAAGCTGCATATTACAAAGGCTACGTCGCCCATTCGCCGCTCGAGCCGCATGCGGCGCTCGCCGACGTCAAGGACGGGCGCGCGACCGTTTGGGCCTCCACGCAAACTCCGTTTCCCGTGCGCGACCAGATCGCCGAGACGCTGAAGCTGGACAAGTCGCGCGTGCGCGTCGTCACGCCGTTCCTCGGCGGCGGTTTCGGGGGCAAGAGCGCGAGCCTGCAGGCGATCCAGGCCGCACGTCTTTCCCAGATCGTCGGCCGGCCGGTGCAGGTCGCGTGGACGCGGGAAGAAGAATTCTACTACGACACATTCGATCCTGCCGCGGCGGCGAAAATCCGCGCCGGTCTGTCCGCCGACAACAAGATCGCGTTTTGGGACTATGATGTTTATGCGGCCGCCGGCCGTGGCGCGTCGCTGTTTTACGATGTGCCGAATGTGAGGGTGCGCAGTCTTGGCGGCATGTCGTTCGAGCTCGACGCGGCAAAGGCGGGACTTCATCCCTTCGCGGTCGGACCGTGGCGCGCGCCGGGCGCCAACATGAACGTCTTCGCCATCGAGTCCCAGATCGACATGCTGGCCGCCGCGGCGAAGACGGATCCCGTCGCCTTTCGCTTCGCGCATCTGTCCGATGCGCGGTTCAGAAATGTGCTCAAGGCTTGTGCCGATCGCTTCGGCTGGAGGAGCGCCGCGCGCGCCGGTGCGCAAGGGCAGGGCGTGGCGCTGTCCAGCGATGCGGGCAGCGTCGTTGCGACGATGGCGGATGTGAAGGTCGACAGGGCGACCGGCGAGGTGAAGGTCGAACGGATCGTTTCGGCCATCGACGCCGGCCAGATCGTCAATCCCGAAGGCGCGCGCATGCAGTGCGAGGGCGGGCTGACGCAAGGACTGGGCTATACCTTCTCCGAAGAGCTGCGCTTCAAGGGCGGAGAGATCCTGGACACGAATTTCGACACCTACGAATTGCCGCGTTTCAGCCGCGTACCGCCGATCGAGATCGTGCTCGTCAAGAACGACGCCTTAGCGCCGCAAGGGGTCGGCGAACCCTCGATCACGACGACCGGCGCCGCCATCGCCAACGCCGTGTTCGACGCGACCGGCGCGCGCGTCAATCGTCTGCCCTTGACCCGCGCGCGCGTCCTGGCGGCGCTGGCCGAGAGCGAGAAGACAAGATCGGGCTAGAGTCGATTATCTCGGCGGCTGTCGCGTGTAGAAGAGTCAACGGGCCCACGTCATGCAGGCACATCCATATCTCTTCACCGAACACGCGTCGTGGGCGGCGATATTCTGGGCGAGCTATGCAGCCTTTTTCTTCATCGCGAGCTGGGTGCACGGCCGCGAGCGCGGGATGGCGCAAGGCGACAATCGCGACCGGGGCAGCCGCGCCGCCATCTACGCGATGTCCTTTGTCGGCGCGGGCCTTGCCTTCGCCGCACCTTTTCTGTTGCCGGGGGCGCGCATCGCGCTGCCGCCGACAGCCGTCTTCGCTACGGCCATGGTGCTCCTCTGGAGCGGCGCGCTTCTTTATCCGTGGGCGGCGCTGACGCTCGGCGCCTTCTTCCGCACCTCGGTGCAATTGCTCGACGGACAGCGTCTCGTCACGCGCGGGCCGTACCGGGTGCTGCGTCATCCCGCCTATACGGCAGGGCTGCTGGTCTTCGCCGGAATCGGGCTCGCGATGGGAAACTGGCTCTCCCTCGCGCTGGCCGTCCTCTCGGTGGCGCTGGCCTATGTCTGGCGCATCCGCGTGGAGGAAGCCGCGCTCCGCGAACGTTTCGGCGCGGAATTCGACGCCCATCGCGCCCGCACCTGGGCGGTCATCCCGCTCGTCTGGTGACGGCGGCGGGCTATACCGGCGGCTTATCCACAGCCGGGACACGTTCGCAGGGGGCCGCTTCAGCGAGGGGCTTTCCCTTGCTTTTCCGGGGTTTCGGTGCATTCTCCGGCCCTCCAAATATCGCCAGAGGAAGAATGGCAAAAGAAGAGCTTCTTGAGTTTCCGGGCACAGTCAGCGAGCTCCTGCCCAACGCGACGTTCCGCGTTACGCTCGAAAACGGCCACGAGATCATCGCCCACACGGCCGGTAAAATGCGCAAGAACCGCATCCGCGTGCTGACGGGCGACAAGGTTCTGGTGGAGATGACGCCCTATGACCTCACCAAGGGGCGTATCACCTATCGCTTCAAATAAGTCCCGCTTCGTCCTGGCGAGCGAGAGTCCCCGCCGTCTGGCGCTTCTGGCGCAGGCAGGGTTAACGCCCGACGCCGTGAAGGCCGCCTCGGTCGATGAGACGCCCTTGAAGGGGGAGCTGCCGCGCGCCTATGCACAACGTGTTGCGCGCGCGAAGCTCGACGCGGCGGCGAATGCCTGGCGCGATGGCGCCGCGCTGTTTCTGGCAGCGGACACGGTTGTGGCGTGCGGCCGGCGCATTCTTCCGAAGGCGGAGACGGATCAGGCCGTGCGCGACTGTCTTGAGATTTTGTCAGGACGGCGCCACCAGGTGATGACGGCCGTCGTCGTGCGCGCGGATGGTGCGGTGAAGATGCGACTCGTCGAGACTCGCGTCAGCTTCAAGCGCCTGACCGACGAGGAAATCGCGGCTTATGTGCGCTGCGGCGAAGGGCTCGGGAAGGCCGGCGGCTATGCGATTCAGGGCCGCGCCGAAACATTCGTGCGGCAAATAAACGGCTCTTATTCGAATGTAGTCGGCCTGCCGCTCTTCGAGACGATCGGTCTCCTTAAGGGATGCGGCGTCGCATTTTCGTGATATCTTGCCAGCGCTGACATTCTACGAATGTGATCGATGGATAAGGAAATCCTGATCAATGCAGGAGCCGGAGAGATTCGTGTCGCGCTTGTCGAAGACGGCAGGCTGCAGGAGATCTTCCTCGAGCGTGTCATCGGCCTCGAAGACGGCCCGGTCAAGAAGCGCACCGACGGCCGCCACGGCCATAGCCTGATCGGCAATATCATATTGGGACGCGTGCAGCGCGTGCTGCCCGGCATGCAGGCCGCCTTCGTCAATGTCGGTCTCGATCGCGCAGGCTTTCTGGGCGCCCGCGAAGCGCGCTGCCTTGCCGATCTTCCGGGCTTCGACGACGAGCGCGCGCCCAAGATCAGCGACTGCGTGCATGAAGGCGAAGAAATCCTCGTGCAGGTCGTCAAGGATCCGATCGGCGAGAAGGGCGCGCGGCTGTCGGCCAACGTCACAATTCCCGGACGGCTTCTTGTGCTAGTGCCGAACCAGCCCGGCATCGCCTTGTCGCGGCGCATCGAGGACGAAAGCGAACGGGCGCGGCTGATCGCGCTCGGCGAGGCGATGGTCGCGGAATCGAGCGGCACGCTGGTGCCGGGAGCGGGCTACATTCTGCGCAGCGCCGCGCAGAGCGCGACTCTCGCCGATCTGAAGGAAGACGCCGAACGTCTGGCGGAAGCCTGGCGGCCCGTGATGGCGCGCCGGCAAAGCGCGGATGCGCCCGCCACGCTCTATCACGATCTCGATCCCGTCGAGCGCACGATGCGCGACGAGGTCGATGCCTCGACCAAGCGCGTCCTGATCGACGATCGCGAAGCTTACGAAGCAGCGCGGGCCTATTGTCGCCGTGCGATCCCCGAAGCGGAAGAGAAGATCGAGTTCTTCTCCGGCCCAGGCATGCTGTTCGATATGTACGACCTCGAAGACGAGATCGAGCAGCTGACATCCCCGCGCGTGCCGCTGCCCTCGGGCGGCTGGATCACGATCGAAGGCACGGAAGCGCTGACCGCGATCGACGTGAATTCGGGAAGCTTCACAGCGTCGACGGGGCTCGAAGAGACCAGCCTCAAGGTCAATCTCGAAGCGGCGCACGAAATCGGCCGCCAGCTTTGCCTGCGCGGCGTGGGCGGCCTGATCGTGATCGACTTCATCCACCTGAACGAGCCGGAAAACATCCAGAAGGTGCTGGACGTGCTCGCCGCCAGCCTCGCCAAGGACAGGACGCCGACGCAGATCTCGCCGATGTCGGAATTCGGTCTGGTCGAGATCACGCGCAAGCGCCTGCGCGATCCCCTGTTCAAACTGATGACGGAATGCTGCCGGCCCTGTCACGGCCACGGTCGCACGCGCACGACGGACAGCGTCGCCTATGAGGTTCTGCGCCGCATCGAGCGCGAAGCGGCGGCCGCGCCCGGCAAGCCGATCCTCGTGCGCGCGGCGCCGGAAGTGGTGAAATGGCTCGAGGCGCATGACGAGGAAGTGCGTCCGGGTCTCGC
>DATKON010000209.1:0-11054 GCA_035524575.1 Rhizomicrobium sp. | reverse complement strand
CCGGCAAGCAGGTCTGGCGCTTCTATACGATCCCGAAAGCCGGCGATCCTGCGGCCGAGAGCTGGAAAGGCCGCGCTATGCCGACGGGCGGCGGCGCCACCTGGGCGACCGGTTCGTATGATCCCGAAACCAGCACGCTCTACTGGGCCGTCGGCAACCCCTATCCCGACACCGATGCCGACGAACGCGGCGGTGCCAATCTCTACACCAATTGCGTGGTGGCGCTCGATGCGAAAACCGGCAGGCTGCGCTGGTACTTCCAGTTCACGCCGCACGATCTGCATGACTGGGATGCGCAGGAGCCCTTCCTGCTGGTCGATACACGTTTCCACGGGCGTCCGCGCAAGCTTCTGCTGTCCGCACAACGAAGCGGACTGTTCTACGTTCTCGATCGCGAGAGCGGCCAATTCCTCCTCGGCGCGCCGTTCATCAAACACATGACCTGGGCGAGCGGCGTGGATGCCAAAGGCGTGCCGGTGCTTCTGCCGGGCAATACGCCGAGCGTCGAAGGCACGGTAACCTGCCCGGCCGTGCGCGGCGCCACCAACTGGTACTCGAGCGCCTTCGATCCGAAGACGCATCTCTTCTATGTCATGGCGGCAGAGGATTGCGGCATCTATCGCAAGGTCGGGAAAGTGTTCGACGGCGACCCCGATCCCTCCTCGCCCGGCAAACGCTTTGTGCGCGCGCTCGATATCGAAACCGGCAAAATCGTCTGGGAAAAGGAAGTCATCGGCCCGCAGGAGACGAACTACACCGGCGTGCTGGCGACGGCGGGCGGCCTTGTCTTCCACGGCGAAACCGGCGGCGATTTCGCAGCCGTCGACGCTGAAACCGGCAAGACTCTCTGGACATTCCCCGCGAACGATTCCTGGCGCGCCTCGCCGATGACCTACATGATCGGCGGCCGCCAATATGTGGCCGGCGTCGCCGGCACAAATCTCCTCGTCTTCGCGCTCGACAAATAGAGGAACGAAACGATGCGCGTCTTGGATCGCAGAACATTCCTGAAAGCTTCGACAGCGTTGGCGGCGACGCTCGCGTCGGCGCCGGCCTTCGCCGCGGAAAGAGCACTGCGCGGCATTTTCCCCATCGCGTGGTCGCCGTGCACGCCCGACAATGTGCTCGACCTGGATGCCATGGCCGCGCAGACCGCGTTCTGCAATCGCGGAGGCGTGGCCGGTCTTGCCTGGCCGCAAAATGCCAGCGGCTGGATGGCGCTTTCGGAGAAAGAACGTCTGGACGGCGCCGAAGCGATGCTGTCCGCCGGCCAAGGCGGAAAGACGCAGCTGATGATCGGCGTGCAGTCGCATGACGTGGGCACGTCCGTCCGGTTCGCCAGACATGCCGCGCGCCACGGCGCCGACGCCATCATCTCGCTGCCGCCGGAAGGCAAAAGCGACGACGAAGTGATCGCCTATTACAAAACCATCGCGGCGGCGACCGATCTTCCGCTGATGGCGCAGGCCGTGGGCAATATGTCGGTCGAGTTGATCGTGCGCATGGCCGAGCAAATTCCAACCCTCAAAGGCGTGAAGGACGAAGCCGGCGATCCGCTCGCACGCTTCGCGGATTTCAAGCGGCGGGCGGGGGACCGCCTCGCGATCTTCTCCGGCGGCGGCGGGCGCACCTTGCTCGAAGAGATGCATCTCGGCTTCGCCGGCTCATGTCCCTTCATCGGTATCGCCGATCTCTACCAGGAGACGTTCGATCTCTGGCAGTCGGGACACCGCAAGGATGCGTTCGACCTTTTCGGCCGCACCGCTGCGTTCAACTCGATTCCCGGCGCCAATGCCTACGCGATGGTGGCACGCGGTGTTTTTCGCGAAGGAACTATCTATCGGCAAAATCCGTCGAAGGACCGCGCCAATACGCTTCCCGCCGCGCCCGCCGACAATGAGCAAAAGGCATTCATCCGCGAAACGCTGGCAGATACGCTGAAAGCCTATCTTCGCGCCTGAACGTTCGGTCGCTATGGTTGCGGTTGTTCACGAAACCCTTCGCGCGACGTGGATAAGCCCACGTTGAATCTGTTCGGCATTCGGAGGAAGCTCCGCCATGGCCGAACTGAAATCCTCCGTTCTCGAAACCCGCCGCGCGCAAGCTTTCCCCACGCTCGAAGCCGGAGATATCGCGCGCCTCAGGCGCTTCGGCGTCGAACGCAATTACAAAAAAGGCGACTACGTCACGCATGCCGGCAAGCCGAGCGACGGGCTGGTGCTGGTCCTCGACGGCGAAATCCGCGTCACCGCTCCCAATGGGCAGAAAGAGACGATCGTCACACACGGACCGGGATCGTTTCATGGCGAGCTCGCTCACCTTTCGGGCCGTCCCTCCCTGGTCGACGCGCAAGCCGCCACCGATGTCCATGCGATCGTGATCGAACCTTCGCGCCTGCGCGATGTGATGGTACAGGAGGCCGATCTCGGCGAGCGCATCATGCGCGCGCTGATCCTGCGTCGCGTCGGTCTTCTCGAGCAGAACGTCGGTGGCCCGGTGATCATCGGCTACGAAGGCAGCCGCGACGTGTTGCGCCTCGAGCAGTTCCTGCGCCGCAACGGTCATCCGTTCCAGAATCTCGATCCCGCAACGGACAATTGCGCCAGGACGCTGGTGGAGAAATTCCACCTCACGGGCAACGACCTTCCGACGGTGCTGTGCCTCAACGGTCAATTGCTGCCCAATCCCACCGAGAGCCAGCTCGCGCGCTGCATCGGCCTCCTGACGGCGCTCGATCCCGACAAGGTTTACGACGTGGCGATCATCGGCGCGGGGCCTGCCGGTCTGGCGGCTTCGGTTTATTCCTCGTCGGAGGGTCTCTCGGTGATCACGCTCGATTGCCGCGCCTTTGGCGGCCAGGCGGGCGCATCGGCACGCATCGAAAACTATCTCGGCTTTCCGACCGGCATTTCCGGCATGGCGCTGATGGCACGCGCCTACAATCAGGCGCTGAAATTCGGGACCGATGTCGCCATTCCCGAAGAGGTGGCGACGCTCGAATGCACGGGCGACAGCAGCTTCGTTCTGCATCTTGCGGGCGGCGAGAGAGTGCGCGCGCGGGTCGTGGTGATCGCGTGCGGCGCCGAATATCGCCGTCTCTCCGTACCCAATCTTGCGCAGTATGAAGGCTCGCACGTCCACTACTGGGCCTCGCCGATCGAAGCGCGCCTTTGCCGCGAGGAGGAAGTTGCGCTCGTGGGCGCGGGCAATTCCGCGGGCCAGGCCGCCGTCTTTCTCGCGAGCCACGCACGCAAAGTGTGGATGATCGTACGCGGCGACAGTCTCACCGCCACCATGTCGCGCTATCTCTGCGAGCGCATCGCCGCGCAGCCCAACATCGAAGTGGTGTTGAAGTCGGAAGTCACTGCCCTCGAGGGCCATGACGGCGTCCTGGAGCAAATCCGCTGGCGCAATCGCACGACGAACGAAGAGACCTTGCGCAAGCTGTCGCATCTCTTCCTCTTTATCGGGGCTTCGCCCAACACGAACTGGCTCGAGCGCGCGGGCCTCAAGCGCGACGCGAAGGGCTTTCTGCTGACGGGCGAACGAGTCGGCGAGGCGCACGGCGCATATGAGACGAGCCTTCGCGGCGTGTTCGCGATCGGCGACGTACGCGCGAGCTCGATAAAGCGCGTGGCGGCGTCCGTCGGCGAAGGCGCCGAAGTGGTTGCCGCGATCCATAGCTATCTTGCGGACGATACCTCTCTGCTCAGCCGGCCGACCGAGCCCGCGCATGCCTGACACCTGCACGCATCTCGAGACGATCCAGAAGGTCAAGCCGAGCGCCAAAGGCTGCGAGGAATGCCTCAAGATCGGCTCGGCCTGGCTGCACCTGCGCATTTGCAGGATGTGCGGCCATGTCGGTTGTTGCGATTCCTCGCCGCACAGGCATGCGACCAGGCATTTCCACAAGACGCAGCACCCGATCATCGAAGGTTATGATCCGCCCGAAGGCTGGGGTTGGTGCTACGTCGACGAGTTGCTTTTCGATCTCGAGGGCAACACGACGCCGCAATGGGGTCCGATCCCGCGATATTACTGATACCGTCGATTCCTGCTGCGCAGCCTCATCGGGCATGGCCCTGGCGCGGGACTGTCCGGCCCCGTCAGGCGCGGGGCCAGGGCCACTGACCACAAACCTTCGCAATCCCCGGATAGACAGTGTGACAGAAGGGCATTTTGCGGGGGCCGCCATGCTATCCATTCGACGCCTGGGACTGCTGGCGCTTGCGGCAGCCGGGCTCGCTGCCTGTTCGCCGAAGGATCAGGCCCGCGAGCAGCTGGTCGTCTATACGGCTGCCGAGGCCGATCAGCTTCCTGCCTATCAGGAAGCTTTCGCCCGCGCCCATCCCGAAATCGATCTCGTCTGGGTCCGCGATTCGACCGGCATCGTCACGGCCAAACTGCTGGCCGAAAAAAGAGCGCCGCGGGCGGACGTGGTCTTCGCGCTCGCCGCCACCTCGATGATGCTCCTCGACGACCAGGGCCTCCTCGACGCGTACACACCGAAGCAGGCCGCACGCATCGATGCGCGGTTCCGCGATCCGCGCCAGCCGGCGCACTGGACCGGCGAAGCGTTGTGGTCGGCGGCGCTGTGCGTGAACACGGTCGAAGCGGCGAAGCGCGGGCTTCCCATGCCGACAAGCTGGACGGATCTGACGAAGCCTGTCTACCGGCACGCCATCACCATGCCCGACCCCGCCTCCTCCGGAACAGGCTACCTCGCGGTGGCGTCATGGCTGCAGATCTTCGGCGAAGACAAGGGGTGGCAGTTCATGGACGCTCTGAACAAGAACATCACCGAATATGCGCATTCCGGCTCCAAGCCGTGCAAGGACGCGGCGCGCGGCGAAACCCCGATCGGCATCTCCATCGATTTCCGTGCTGCGCAGATGAAGGGGCAAGGCTATCCGATCGAAGTCGTCGTGCCGAGCGAAGGCGTGGGCTGGGACATCGAAGCGACGGGGCTGGTGAAAGGTACGCGGCACGCGCACGCGGCGAAGGAATTCATCGACTGGGCGTTCTCCAACGAAGCCATGAAGCTTTACGCGAAAAATTTTCCCGTCGTCGGCGCAGCGCAATTCACGCGAGCCATTCCCGATCTGCCGGATCATTACGATCAGCGCCTTGCCAGGATCGATCTCACGTGGATGGCGAAGAATCGCGACCGCATCGTCAAGACGTGGGGCAACCGTTTCGACGTGACGAACTGATGCTCGCACCCTCGGCCCACCTCGCCGTCGAAGGATTGACCAAACGGTTCGGCCGGCACACGGCCGTCGACGCGCTGACGCTGGCGATGAACCAAGGCGAGTTCGTGTGCCTCGTTGGACCCTCGGGCTGCGGCAAGACGACGGCGCTGCGCATGATCGCCGGCCTCGAAAAGCCGAGCGGTGGATTTGTGCGCAGCAACGGCCAGGACATCACGGCCCTGCCGCCCAGCGAACGCGGCATGGGCATGGTGTTTCAATCCTACGCGCTGTTTCCCAACATGACGGCGGAAGAGAACGTGGCCTTCGCGCTCGCGTCGCGGGCCCGGACGAGCCGGGCGCGCGCGGCGGAGCTGCTCGAACTCGTCGATCTCGCAAGCCTCGCCCGCAAGCGGCCGCATGAAATGTCCGGCGGCCAGCAGCAGCGCGTGGCGATCGCGCGTGCGCTGGCGCGAGCGCCGCGTTTCCTGCTTCTGGACGAGCCGCTGTCCGCGCTCGATCCGCAAATCCGCGCAAGGCTGCGCAACGAGCTGAAGCTCCTGCAGCGCCGCCTCGGGATCACGACGCTGATGGTCACCCACGATCAGGCGGAAGCGCTCGCCATCGCCGACCGGATAGCCGTCATGCGCGAGGGGCGGCTCCTGCAGGTCGGTTCGCCGAAGGAGATCTACACCGCGCCGGCCGATCCGTTCACCGGCGAATTCGTCGGCGCCATGAATCTTCTGCCGGCGATTATCGAAAGCCCGCAAAGCGTGCAGATTCTGGGTCGCCTCCATCTTCCCCTGTTTCATGGTTTCGATATGGGCACGCGGCTTGTGGCGGCCATCCGCCCGGAATTCATCGAGATCGGCGCGCCGACCGACAATTCCGCCCAGGCGACGGTCGCGGCCCGCGAATTCCAGGGCGCCTTTGTGCGCCTGTCGCTGTCGCTCGAAGGTCTGGATCGCCTGCTTCTCGCCGACATCGCCAACGTGCATCCGTTCGCGGACGACGGTTCGGCCGTGGCGGTGCGCATTCCGCCCGAGCACGTCCGTCTTTTCCGGGCGGCGTAATGAGGCCGCGAGCGCTCAAAGCGGAATTGCTGGCGCCGTTGCTCTATTGCGCCTTTCTGGCGCTCTTCTTCGCGGCGCCGCTGTCCATTCTGGCCATTCGCTCGCTGACCGACGCGCAAGGCGCGCTGTCGCTGGCGAACTATCGCGAATATCTGCAGGCGCCGGATCTTTTCCAGTCGCTGGTCAATACGGTCTGGCTCGGTGTTGCGACGGTCTGCCTGACATTGCCGCTGGCGTTTCTGTTCGCTTACGGCCTCGAGCGGACACGCATACCAGGCCGCGGATTCTTTGCGCTCGTCGGCGCAGCGCCGTTGCTGGTGCCGTCATTGCTGCCGGCGATGGCGCTGGTCTATCTGTTCGGCCGGCAGGGACTTTTGACGCCGCATTTCGGCGGCGGCACGATTTACGGCTTCGCGGGCCTTCTCGTCGCTGAAACCGTTGCGACATTTCCGCATGCGCTGGTGATCCTCAGAACGGCGCTGTCCGCCGCCGACGGACGGCTCTACGAGCAGGCGCATCTTCTGGGGGCGGGCCGCGCGCGGACCTTCCTTGCGCTGACACTGCCCGCCGCGCGTCACGGCATCATCAGCGCCGCCTTCGTCGTCTTCGCGCTCACCATCGCCGATGTCGGCGCTCCCAAAGTCGTCGGCGGCAATTTCGACGTGCTGGCGCTCGACATCTACAAACAGGTGCTCGGGCAGCAGAATTTCGATCTGGGGTCTGTCGTGGCGATGTTCCTGCTCGTGCCGACGCTCATCGCCGTCCTTTTCGAGCGCTGGGCGGCACGCCGGCAGGCGGCGCTCAAGACCTCGCGCGCGACGCCCTATGCGCCCGATGCCAATATGACCCGCGACATCGCAACCTTCTTCGCCTGCGCGGCTGTGGGCATCGGCATCGTCGGCGTGCTCGTCATCTGCCAGCTCGCCGCGCTGGTCCGGCTGTGGCCCTACGATCTTTCCCTCACATTCGACCATTATCGTTTCGGCGAATTCGACGGCGGCGGCTGGGATGCGGTGACGGATTCCGTCCTGCTCTCCGCCGCGACCGCCTTGTTCGGGACCGCGCTGGTGTTCGGCGGCGCTTATGCCGCCGAGCGGATGAAGCCGTTCCGGCTGCTGCGCGGGCTCTACGGTGTGCTGGCGCTGGCACCGGCGGCTGTGCCGGGACTCGCGCTCGGCCTCGCCTATGCGCTGTTTTTCAACGATCCCGCCAATCCGCTGCACTTCCTCTACGCGACATTCTGGGTGCTGCTGATCGCCAACGTCGTGCACTATTTCACCGTGCCGCATCTGACCTCGGTCACGGCGGTGAAAGCCCTCGACCCCGAATATGAAGCAGCCGCCGCGATCTCGGGGCGCGGCATCTTCTCGGTGTTCCGCGCCGTTGCCGTGCCGCTGTCGACCGGCGCGCTCGCCGAAATCGCGCTCTATCTTTTCGTCAACGCCATGACGACGGTGTCGGTGGTCGTCTTTCTCTATCCGCCCGACTTCAAGCTCGCCGCGGTGGCCGTGCTCAACATGGACGACGCCGGGGACGCGGCGCCCGCTGCCGCCATGGGCATGATGATCCTTTACGTCAATCTCGCCGCCCGGATCGGCGGCAGCCTCGTGCTGCACCGTCTCAACAAGCCGCGCCTGCACGAGGCAATGCTGGTCGAAGCAGCGGCCTGACACGCGCCCAAATTCGGTGATCTCGTGGGCGCAACAGGCAATTTTTTTCGACCGCGCCACAGGGCCGATCGGATTTGTCATGCCGCTGCAAAGACATGCGCCGGTGCTTCTGATTCGCAGCGTGACAGGATCACGCAATTTATCACGGTAACAGTCCAGGCCTTGCGGATGCGAAGTCGCGCGACGCTCGCCGATGCGCCCACGCAAGATCTCGTTTGGCACATCGGCGCGGCAACAAAAAACCCGGTCGCTGGAAAAAGCGCGCCGGGCGCAGCAAGTCGATATAACCAAGCAGATGGACATTTTGATCAAAAATTCAAGTCCCGCCGCTCGTTCCATCACGACAAACGTGCCGGTTCTTGACGCGCATCAAAGCGGTTTTGGCGGGCATGGGCTAAGAGAGAATTCGCGCTCGTTGTTCCCCTTTTGCGAGCGCCGTCCAGTAAGGCGGCGAAAGCGCTTCCACGAAGCCCCTCGGTTCGCTTTCGCCGCCGCCAAGGTCATTGAGGTTCGAACGAACCGACGGCACGCTGAAGGGCGTCGAAGGAATGTATGATTATTGGCCTCCTTCTCTCATCCTGATCGTCCTGCTGGCAGCGGTCTGCCTGGCGGCCGCCGCGGACACACTCCTTGCGCTGACCGTCCATTGACGATCATTCAGCGGAAGGCTCATGGGGAAGTTCCCGCCATGATCGCGCACCCGGCCGCAGCTGCGCCTCCAGAAGCGCGCGGAAATGCTCGACCGGCGGCGTTTCCAGGAACGGATCCTTCCCGAGATCGTCGCAGCGGCGAAGGCTGAGCGCCGCTTCGAAGGCGGGATTTTTCCGGAAGGCTTCCCTCTCCTCCCGGTTCATCGGGCCGCCCTGCGTCATCAGGCTGAGCCGGGACGCCTCGCTCAGGCGATCGAAATAGTCGGGCTCCGCCGCACAGAGATAGCGCTTGGCCTCGACATGGAGCGCGATGGGCGCCGTCACGTCGGAACCAAACGCGCGCGACAGCCACGCGGCGCCAAGCGCCTCGTGCTCGATATTGCGCCCCTCTTCGATGGAGTTCTCGGCCTCGGGATGCAGGAAATAACCGATGTCGTGCAGCAGCGCCGCGACCACGAGCGATTGCGCAGCGCCTGCCGCCTCGGCGGCCAACGCGCTCTGCACCATGTGACGCTCGAGGGAAATGCCTTCGCCGTAAGGCTTCGCGCCGGACCGCGCGAAGAGCGCGAAGATTTCGTCGATGATCAGGGCGTCGCCTCCAGAATCCCGGCGATGCTTTTAGCACCGGCATAGGAGACGGGCGAGGATTTGGGCGCGGCGGCCTGCACAGGCAAGGGACTCATCGCGCGCAGCTCGATCGCGGCGTCCATGACCGACGACAGGAGCGGCGTTCGCCGCCTTTCGTTCAGGCACACGACATATTCGGTCAGACGCGACAACGTGATGTCGACATCGAGCGGCAGGAAACGGACGCGGTCGTCCGGTGGACATTCGAGCGAGAAGAACAGGCTCAGGCCGAGACCGATGGCGACGCCTTCGCGGATCGTCTCGCGGGTGTGAAGCTCCATCGTCTCCATCGGCGTGACGTCGGCCGCCAGCAACAGCGCCTCCGTCGCGGTGCGAGTCCGCGAGCTGGGCTCGCGCACGAGAAGGGTGGCATCCGCGAGCGCGGTCACGGGAAAGAAGGGCAGATCCGCGCGCGGATCATCTTTCTGCACCGCGACGACCAGCCGGTCGGTCACCAGGGGTTCATAGGCGAAGGCATTGTCGCCGGGCGGATCGCTGACGATGGCGACATCGATCTGGCCCTCCCGGAGCCAGGAGAACGTCTCGACGCCGTTGCCGATGCGCACACGAATGACCGTCGAAGGTATCCGGCCGCGGATCGCGGCGGCGAGGCGCACGGCAAAGAACGGCGAATCCGAGCCGAGGCGCAGATCGGCTGTCATGCGGCCTTCCGGGTCGCGCAGCAGATTGTCGATGTCCTGCGAGGTGACAAAAAGCTTCTGGGTCAGGTCGAACAGCTGGCGGCCGAATGCGGTCAGGCGCAAGGGCGGCTTGCGGCCGTCGAACAGCGCCGCCTTGTGTCGCTCCTCCAGCGCTTTCAGCTGCTGCGACAGCGTCGGTTGCGCGACATTAAGGCGCCGCGCGGCGCGGCTGATGCTGCCTTCCGTCGCGATCGTATGAAACGCGCGCAAATGCTGATGGTTGACGCTCACCGGTCGACTGCCCCAACGACCAGCCACCATCATACCGAGCTAAGCAACATATTTGTGAATGCTAGAGGCAATATAGGTTTCACCTATAGTGCTCATCCAAGCGAAGTATTGGCCGCGCCCGCATCGCGCGGGGCATGAATCTCCCATCGCAGAACACGGATCGAACGGCTCGCATACGTGGCCGGCATGGACCGTGATTCCTGCGCGTTCTGGCCAGCGATTTTGGGGGATCGATTCATGAAAAACCAATTGAAGGTGTCTTGCGCCGTTGCGGCGCTGTTGTGCGGAAGCGCCGGGGGCGCGCTTGCGCAGTCTGCCGCGCCTGCGGCGGGAACGGTTACGGCCGGCGGCGTCGAAGAGATCATCGTGACGGCCGAGCGCCGCGAACAGTCGCTCGAGAAAGTGCCGATGACCATCCAGGCCTTCTCGGGCGAGGACCTGCAGGCCCAGAACGTCAACGATCTCCAGGATCTCCTGAAATTCACGCCCAGCGTGACCTACGGCAACAACGGAACCGGTCAGGGCGAGATCTTCATGCGCGGCCTCTCCAACGGATTCCGCGGCAACCAGTCGACCGGCACCGTCGGTCTCTATCCCAACGTCGCGATCTATCTCGACGAACAGTCGATGCAGTTCCCGGCCCGCAACGTCGACATCTACATGGTCGACATGCAGCGCGTCGAAGTGCTCGAAGGCCCGCAAGGCACGCTGTTCGGCGGCGGCGCCGAAGCCGGTGCGCTGCGCTACATCACGAACAAACCCGATCCGACGGCCTTCTCGTTCAACGCGCAGGGCATGGGGGGGCTGACGAGCGACGGCGCCCCGAACGCGAGCTTCAACGCCACGATCAACATTCCGGTCATCGACAACAAGCTGGCGGTGCGCGCAGTCGTCTATTACGACCACCAGGGCG
>DATKON010000208.1:0-2727 GCA_035524575.1 Rhizomicrobium sp. | reverse complement strand
GGCCGCGGCGCACCGGCCTTTGCCAAATTTTCGATACCGAGTTCGAGGAGGCGGCGTTGGTCGGCGAGCGAGAAGTCGGCCATGCAGGCGCCGCGGCGCCCGTCGACAGGATCGCTGGCAAGCCAGCGCAGCCATTCGGTATGCGCGTGAAGCTGGACCTCGTGGCCCGACGAGAGAATGGGATCGATCGTGCGTTTGAGCATGTCGAGCCCCACCGCGCCGGCGCTCAGCGCCTCGACGAAGAACACCGCCTTCAGCTCGTGAGCTGCGAATTCGGCGATCTGATAGGCGATGCCGCGCTCGCCACCGGGCACCCGACCGAGGATGGTTTGGGCAAAATTCTCCTCAGCGCTGGCGCCGCGGCCGTGCAGTCCCGCCGATAGCTCGGTATCGATCGTGATTAGGATTGAGGTCATATAAACTTACTGCCGAGCCGGACACCGCAAGATCATGTCTCTTTACCACCGAAGTGTGCCCGTCCCGTTAGCCGCAAAGACATCCCTTGTGACACGAACGCAACCGAAAGTTGGAAAGGGCAGGTCGAAGTCGTCTCGGTTGGATCGACAAGCATCGGCCAGATTGGGCGGAACCGCCGGGTTTTTGTATCCAATTAACCGCAATCCATTGGCAAACTTGTATAATTGACGTCATCTGGGCTTAAATCGGTCGCCGTTGGATTAACCTATTTGCAAAGGAGTCCGCCCCATAAACGTCTAACTTTCCGACGTATAGTGGCGTCTCCTCACGGTCCGAAACAGCATGCAACCTTGGCTCATTCAGGTTCGTACTTACCTTACGGGTGCATGGCACTATCGCTGGATCGCGATCGGCGTCGCGTGGGCGATTTGCGTCGTCGGCTGGATCGGTATTGCTTTTGTTCCCAACCAGTTCCAGGCCGTCGCCAAGATATATGTCGACACCGACACGATGATGGCGCCGCTCCTCAAGGGTCTCACCGTTTCGACCGACCCGGAGCAGCAGGTCTCCGTCATGCTCAACACGCTCTTGACGCGGCCCAATCTCGAGCAGGTCGTCCATCTGACCAATCCGAACGCTGACCAGTTGTCGAGCGCCGACATGGCGCGCGAAGTGCAGCGGCTGCTCGACAACATCACCATCACTCCCTTGCCGACGAAGAATCTCTTCGAGTTCTCCGTCGCCGACACCGACCCGAACCGCTCGCTGAGCATTTCGCAGAGCCTGCTGTCGATCTTCGTCGACTCCAATATCGGCGATAAGCGTCGCGACCTCGAAGGCGCGCAGTCGTTCCTCGATCAGAAGATCGCCGAATACGAAGTTCTGCTGAAGC
This sequence comes from Rhizomicrobium sp., assembly GCA_035524575.1. Classification (GTDB taxonomy): domain Bacteria; phylum Pseudomonadota; class Alphaproteobacteria; order Micropepsales; family Micropepsaceae; genus Rhizomicrobium. The sequence continues at coordinate 1,418 of DATKON010000208.1, read as the reverse complement.
AGTCCGAACAGCGCCGCGCCGAGTTCCGCGAGGCCAATCTCGACGTGCTCGCGAATGCCACTTCGCCCGAGCAGGCGGCGGCGCAGCTCCAGGCGGCGCAGGCCGCGCTCGGCGCCGCCGAAGCCCGCCTGAGCAGCCTGCGCTCGCAGCTCGCGGCGATCCCGAAGGTCATCTATGTCGACGGGCCCGGCCCCATCGTGCTGGGCACGAGTACGGGCAATGTCGTCAGCACCGGCAGCGGCGGCAGCCTGTTGCAGCGTCTTGCGGAAGCCAAGCAGGCGCTCCTTGAATTGCAGTCGCGATACACCGACGATCATCCGGACGTGAAAGCCGCCAAGCGCGAAATCGCCGAGCTCCAGGCGGAGCTGGCCGCCACGCCTGCGGCCGGATCGTCCGGCAGCGGCAACCAGTCCGTGCCCAATCCGGTCTACGTGCAGACGCAGAGCAAGCTCTCCGACGCCATGACGGACGTCGCGTTCCAGGCGCACCAGGTGACCGTCGCCAAGGACGCCGTGGACAGGTCGAACAAGATGACGGCCCAGGCCATCGCCATCTCGACAAAGTTCGCCAGCCTCGACCGTGACTATGACCTGTTGCACAAGACCTATCAGGATCTGCTCGCCCGCCGCGAATCCGCACGCCTGTCGCAGTCGGTGAACGATCAGCAGTCGGCGATCACGGTGCGGGTCATCGAACCGCCCAAGAAGGCGCCGTTCCCGGTCGCGCCGAACCGTCCGTTGCTGAACTCGATCGTTCTTCTGCTCGGTCTCGCCGGCGGCATCGGCGCCGCGGTCGCGCTCAGCATGAACGCCGGACGGTTCTCGTCCAAGGAGCAGCTCTCGGCCGAATTCGACTATCCGATCATCGGCGTCGTCGGACGCATCTCGCAGCTGGGTGACGCGCTGCGCGCACGTCGCGCAATTCTCGCCGTCACGTCTTCGATGCTTCTTCTGTTCGGCTGCTATATGGTCGTTCTTCTGGCGCTCGACTCCACGTTCCGCGGAACTCTGCAGGCCATGCTATGACGGATAAACAACCCCCGTCCCTCAATCTCATCGAGCGCATGGCGCAGCGGATGGCCAAGCAGGACGGCGCTGCCGTCAGGACCGAGCCGACGAGTTCGCCAATGCCCGCCGCGAAAAGCGCGCCGGTCATGGACGCGGCCAACGGTCGCGCCGCGCCGCTCGTCGAAGACATCCGTCGCGCGCCCGAACCGGTCGTTCTGCGCGCCGAAACGCCGGCCCCGGTCCGCGAGCCGGTCCAGGCGGCCGCGCCGGTCCGCAGCGAACCCGCCGGCGAGAAGAGCCGGGAAGTCCATCTCGACTTCCGCGTGCTGCGCCAGAACGGAATGATTACACCCGACAACATGGCGTCGGTGATCTCCAACGAATTCCGCGGGATCAAGCGCAAGCTTCTGC
>DATKON010000207.1:0-9442 GCA_035524575.1 Rhizomicrobium sp. | reverse complement strand
GAGCGGCAACCACACATTTGAAATGGTGCGGCAGAGCAAGGAGTGCACGATCAACGTGCCGACGCTGCCGCTGATCGACAAGGTCGTCGGCATCGGGAACTGTTCGGGCGCCGATACCGACAAGTTCGAAAAATTCGAGCTGACGCGCGCGGACAGCCGCGAAGTCGAGGCGCCGTCCGTCGGCGAATGTCATGCGAACCTCGAGTGCCGCCTTGTCGAAGACAAGCTTGTTCCAAGCCTCAACTTCTTCGTCTTCGAAGTTGTCGCCGCGCGGGCCGCGCCGCGCCCGAAATACCCGAAGACGTTCCACTACTACGGCGAAGGCAAATTCATGACCGCGGGGCCGGTGGTCGATCGCAGCCGGCTGTTCAAGCCCAGCATGTTGTTGTGATGCGCGCCGCGTCCATTCTTCCGGTTGTAGAAACGCGTTGATCCGCGCGCACCATCAAATTCGTTGTATGGGTTCGGTGGCTTTTGAAGCGCTTGCGTGTTTATGTTTCTGCCGGAGGGAGCGTCCATCTTTCAGAGGGGTACGCTCATGCGTTCTTCGAGACTTCTCATCGGCGGCATGGTCGCGGCCGCCTTGGCCGTTGCGCCATTGGCCTCGGCGCAGGCCGGATGGCACGGCCATCACGGCTATTACCGACATGGCGGCTGCTTCATTATCGGCTGCGTCGTCGGCGCGGTCGTCGGAACCGCCGCCGCGGTCGCCGCGGCGCCATTCGTCATTGCCGGCGACGTCCTGTCCGGTCCACCACCGCCGCGCCCCTATGGCCCGCCGCCGGGGTATTACGGCCCTCCACCGCCATCCTATTACGGCCCAGGAGGCTATTACGCACCTCAGGGATACGGCCCGCCGTCAGGCTACGGCCCGGCCTATGGGCCTGGACCGGGCTATGGACCGCCCCCGTCGGAGTATGAGTACGGCCCGCCGCCGGGCTGACCCCTTGCGGAAAAGCGCCCTGCGATGCCCGCCGGGCGCTTTTCGTCGCACGTCCAAAGCGGCGGCCCTTTGTCGGCCAGCGTCCGCTTGACCACCCTCAAAATCCCCCTACACATGGCCCGCCTTCGGAGGGGTTCGGTCGATGTCGATGTCGTGGTCGCTGCTGACGCAGTCTTCGCTTTACGCGTTCGGCCTTTACACGGCGCTGAACGCGCTGATCATGCTGGTGCTCAGCATGCTCGTCGTGCGCGCCCGTGTGGCGACGCAGACGGAAATCGGCGACGGCGGCAAGCCCGCGATGGCGGCGCCTCTCAGAGCGCATGCGAACAACGCCGAATATGTGCCGATGGCGCTTCTGCTGATGTGGGGTCTGGCGACGCCGCTCGGCGCCACCATCTGGCTGATCCACGGCATCGGCATCCCGCTGACGCTGGGCCGTATCCTGCATGCCATTGGCCTGTCGCGTTCGACCGGCGTCTCGACATTCCGGTTCCTCGGCATGGTTCTGACGTGGATTGCCTATATTGTGGGGATCGTGGGCCTGTTCTACGGCGTTTTCTTCGTGCAACCGACCGCGTCCTGATGGTGGCGAAGCAGTACGATCCGCAAGATGTTCTCGAGAAGCTGATCCGCGCGGCGAAAGCCGCAGGCGCGGATGCGGCGGATGCGCTGGTGGTCGAGAGCGTCTCGTCCAGCGTTTCCTACCGCCTCGGCAAGCTCGAGGATGTGGAACGCGCCGAATCCGCCGATCTCGGCTTGCGCGTTTTTGTGGGCGAGCGCGTCGCGTTCGTATCGTCGACGGATCTGAGCCCGCGGGGTGTCGGCGAATTGCCGGAGCGCGCGGTCGCAATGGCGCGGCTTGCGCCTGAGGACAAGTTCGCGGGCCTTGCGCCTGCCGATCGGCTCGCCAAAACCTATCCCGATCTCGACATCGAGGATCGCAGCGAACCCAGCGCCGATCTTTTGATCGAACGCGCTCGCGCCGTCGAAGGCGCGGCCATGGAAATAAAAGGCATCACCAATTCCGAAGGCGGCGGCGCGAGCTTCGGCCGCTCGGCGATTGCACTGGCCACCAGCACCGGATTTTTCGGCCGCTACGCGGCCACGAGCCACAGCATCGGCGTATCTGTCGTCGCGGGCGAAGGCACGGGCATGGAGACCGACCATGACAGCGCCAGCGCACGTCACGCGGTCAACCTCGAATCCCCGGAACTCGTCGGCAGGCGCGCCGGCGAACGGACGGTCGCACGCCTTAATCCGCGCAAGATGAAATCGAAGGCGATGCCCGTCATCTACGATCCGCGCGTGTCCGCCGGCATCATCGGACATTTCGCGGGCGCCATCTCAGGCGCGTCGATCGCGCGCGGCGTGAGCTTCCTCAAGGACAAGATGGGGCAAGCGGTGTTCGCGCCGAATATCACCATCATCGACGATCCCCATCGCCTGCGCGGGCTCAGATCGAAACCGTTCGATGGCGAAGGCGTGCGCAACAAGCGCACCGCGCTCATCGAAGGCGGCGTATTGAAAACCTGGCTCCTCGACTGCGCCAGCGCGAAGCAGCTGGGCCTGCAGACCACGGGACATGCGGCGCGCGGGACGGGCGGACCGCCCTCGCCGTCCACGACCAATCTCTACATGGAGCCCGGCAAGGTCGAGCCCCACGTTCTCATGGAAGATATCCGCGAAGGCTTTTACGTCACCGACCTTATGGGCATGGGCGTCAATGGCGTCACCGGCGATTACAGCCGTGGCGCGGCAGGCTTCTTCATCGAGAACGGCAAAATTTCCTATCCGGTCGCCGGCATCACCATCGCAGGCAATCTGAAAGACATGTTTCTCCATCTCGTGCCCGCCAACGATCTGGTATTCCGCTACGGCACGAATGCGCCGACGCTGCGCATCGAAGGAATGACCGTTGCCGGAAGCTGACGACCTCGCACTCATCAGCGACGCCGCGAACGGCGCCGGCGACATCGCGAGGCGGTTCTTCGGCGGCACGTTCAAGCGCTGGAACAAGGGCAAAGGCGAGCCGGTGACGGAAGCCGATCTCGCCATCGACCAGTTCCTGCGCAAGACGCTCACCGCCGCGCGGCCGGGCTATGGCTGGCTCTCGGAAGAATCCGCCGACAACGAAGAGCGAAAGGCCGCGCGCCGCACCTTCGTTGTCGATCCCATCGACGGCACAATCGCCTTTCTCAAGAGCAAGCCGCATTTCAGCCACGCCATCGCGATCGTCGAGGATGGCCGCCCCGTTGCGGCCGTCGTGCTCAATCCGATCACGAAGGAATGTTTTCGCGCGAAAGCCGGGCACGGTGCCACGCTGAACGGCGAACCCGCACATCCAAGCCTGCGCCATTCGGTCGAGGGCTGCCGCATGCTGGCGCCCAAGGCACTGTTCGAGCATCCCGCCTGGTCGAGCGCGCCCAACGTGCCGTGGCCGCCCATGCATGTCGAGCAACGCAATTCGATCGCCTATCGCCTCGGGCTCGTCGGCGCCGGAATCTTCGACGCCGCCATCTCGCTGTCGAGCAAGCACGATTGGGATCTGGCCGCAGGCGATCTCATCGTGCAGGAATCCGGCGGCCGCATGACCGATCACGAGGGCAAGATTTTGCGCTACAATGGACCTCAACCGATTCAGCGCTCGATGATCGCAGCGGGGCCCTATCTTCACCCGCTCCTGGTCGAGCGCACGCGGCGACTGAGATTGCCGGAACGCTGAGGACGATCATGGACGACGAAAAGCCGAAACAGCTCCTTCATCTCGTCTTCGGCGGCGAGCTTGTGTCGCCGGACAGCGTCGAGTTCAAGGACCTCTCGAAGCTCAATGTCGTCGGCATCTATCCGAACTACAAAGCGGCCTACGATGCCTGGAAAGCCGCGGCGCAGGCGACCGTGGACAATGCGCAGATGAGATATTTCATCGTCCACATGCACCGCCTGCTCGATCCGGCGGCTTAACCATTGCCGCCTACCCCCGCGCCCGGCCGCCGTGCTAGACATGGGCGGCCATGACTTCCCGACCGCGATGCCGCCGGCACAACTAAACGATCTCAGGATTCTGCGTCGCCTGGCGCGCGACTATCTCGGCCGCCGCAAGGTCGAGCTGGCGGTCGCTGTCGCCTGCATGGTCGTGGCCGCGGCGATGAACGGGTTGATCGCGTGGCTCTTGGGGCCCGTCGTCAAGCAAATATTTCTGCTCAAGAACGTGCAGATGGTCATCGATCTGCCGCTGGCGATCGTGGCTATCGTCGTAGTCCGAGCATTGGCGACATTCTGGCAGGAGACAACGCTGACGGGCCTCGCCGAGCGCGTCGTTTCCGATGTGCAACGCGACATGCTGGCAAGCCAGATCCAGCTCGACATCGCCACGTTCGGCGATGTGCATTCGGGCGAACTCGTCGCCAAGTTCCTTTACGATGCGACGCTTCTGCGTGGCTCGATCACCCGCAGTATTCCCACGCTCGGCACACAATTCCTTACGCTTCTCGCGATGGCGGGCGTGATGATCTACCGTGACTGGCAGCTTGCGCTCATCTCGGTGCTGCTGTTGCCGCCGGTCGCCTGGGTGACGGGCGCGCTCGGCCGTTCGCTGAAGAAGTCCTCGCAGCGGAGCATGGAAGAGACCAGCAGCCTGGCCCGAACGCTAACGGAGGCGCTCGCAGGGCGGCGCATTATCAAGGCGTATAATCTCGAAAACCACGCTGTCGAAAACGCCGATGTGCGCATCCAGGCGCGCCTAAAATTCATACTTCGCGCGGTCCGTTCCCGTGCCGCGGCCGTTCCGGCGACAGATCTGATTGGCGGCATCGCCATTGCGCTAACCTTCGCATTCGCCGGCTATCAAGTGCTCCACAATCAGTTGACGGTCGACAAATTCACGTCATTCGTAGGCGCCATGCTGCTCGCGCAGCAGCCCGTGCGCATGCTGAGCCAGCTCTGGACCATCCTCGCCGAGGGCAGCGCCGCCGCCAATCGCATCTTCGCAATCATCGATCAGCACCCGCAGATCGTGGACACACCGGATGCAAAACCGCTCGTCATCGCGAGCGCCGCCATCCGGTTCGACGCCGTCGACTTTGCCTATGCCGACACGCCTGCCCTCCAGCGCGTGACGCTCGATATTCCGGCGGGCAAGAAGGTAGCGCTCGTCGGGCCGTCCGGCGCCGGCAAGAGCACGATCTTCAATATCCTTTTGCGCTTTTACGATTGTGATTCCGGGACCGTCACGATTGACGGGCAGGACATCTCGCACGTGACGCTGGAATCGCTGCGCAACAACATCGCGCTGGTCACGCAGGAATCCATCCTGTTCGACGAAAGCGTTGCCGACAATATCGCTCTCGGCCGTCAAAGCGCGACACGCGAGGAGATCGTCGAAGCGGCGCGGAACGCAGCGGCGGACAGTTTCATCCGCGAGCTTCCGGAAGGCTATGAGACGCGCGTCGGCGAAGGCGCGCTCAAGCTGTCCGGCGGCCAGCGCCAGCGGCTCGCCATCGCACGCGCCATGCTGAGGAACGCGCCAATCCTTTTGCTCGACGAAGCCACGTCCGCACTCGATACCGAAAGCGAACGCCAGGTGCAGGACGCGCTGGCGCGGCTGATGGTGGGCAAGACCACCATCGTCATCGCCCATCGGCTGTCGACGGTGCTCGATGCAGATCGCATCTATGTGCTCGAGCGCGGCCGCGTCGTGGAAGCGGGAACGCATGCCGAGCTCCTCGCCCGCAAGGGCCTCTATGCGCGCCTCTACCAGCACGATTTCCGCGACGAAGAAGACACAGAGCCCATGGCGATCGGCGCGTGAATGGCGGCGCATTTCCCTCTATCCCTGCGGGCCTATCGCTGCGCCACGCGCGCGCTTGAGCCGGTTGCGCCACTGGTCTTGAATCGCCGTGCACGGCGCGGCAAGGAAAGCCCTTCGCGCCTTTCCGAACGGCTCGGACATGCATCGCGTCCGCGGCCCCCGGGCACCCTGATCTGGATTCACGGCGCGAGCGTCGGCGAATGCCTCTCCGTATTACCGCTGATCGATGCGCTTCTGGCAAAGCCGGACCGAAGCGTCCTGATGACCAGCGGCACTGTCACCTCCGCCGCGCTGATGGCCGAGCGATTGCCGGTGGGTGCCTTTCATCAGTTCGCCGTCGTCGACACGCCGTCCGCCGTGGCGCGCTTTCTCGATCACTGGCAGCCCGATATCGGACTGTTCGTCGATTCCGAAATCTGGCCGAACACGCTTGTCGCCGCGGCGCAAAGAGGCACGCGGCTCGCCCTCGTCAACGGACGCATGTCGGAGAAATCGTTCGCCGGCTGGCAGCGCGCGAGGGCCACGGCGGCGAGTCTCCTGTCGCTGTTCGACATCGCACTCGCACAGGATGCGGAAACGGCTGACAGGCTGAGGGCACTGGGCGCGCCGAAGGTCGAAACCACCGGCAGCCTCAAGGCCGATGCGCCGCCCCTGCCCGCCGAGCCCGCTGCACTCGATTCGCTGCGCCGCGCCGTCGGCACCCGTCCGGTTCTCCTCGCCACCAATACGCATCCGGGTGAAGACGAGATCATTCTCAGCGCTCACGATCGTCTGCGCCGCGTCTTTCCCACACTTCTGACCATCATCGCGCCTCGTCACGCCGAGCGCGGACCAGAGATCGCGCATCTGGCCGGAACGCGCGCGCATGCATTGCGCACGCAAAACGAGCTGCCAAACGAGCAAACTGAAATCTATATTGCCGACACGATGGGCGAGCTCGGCCTTCTCTATCGGCTCAGCCCATTCGCTTTTGTCGGAAAGAGCCTCGGAGCCCAAGGCGGGCAGAATCCGCTGGAGCCGGCGCGGCTTGGCGTGGCGGTGATTGCCGGTCCGTACACGGACAATTTCCGGGAAGCCTATGAGGCGATCTTTGCCGCGCAGGGCGCTGGCCGCGTCGCCGACGCGGACGAGCTCGAAGCGCTGGCGGCAAATCTTCTCGCCAATCCGGCCGAAGCGCGCACGCTTGGGCAGAAGGCGCAAAATGCCGCGTCGGCGCTCGGGGGCGCGCTCGAGCGCACGCGCATCGCCGTAGAAACGATGTTGGCCCATGCACGCCCCTGAATTCTGGTCTCGCCCCTCGCTTGCCGCGACGGCGCTATCGCCCATCGGCTGGATTTATGGGGCGATCACGGATTGGAAGCGCACGCACGCCTCGCCCTATCGCGCGCGTGCGAAAGTGATCTGCGTCGGAAACCTGACCGCCGGCGGCTCCGGCAAGACGCCGATCGTTGAGGCAATTGTCCGCAACCTGAAAGCGCAAGGCGTGCACGTTGTCGTCCTCTCGCGCGGCTATGGGGGCCATCTCGCCGGACCGATCATGGTGAACCCTCAAATCCACACCGCAGGCGACGTCGGCGACGAACCCTTGATGCTCTCTGCAACAGCACCGGTGATTGTGGCGCGGGACCGCGAAAAAGGCGCGATCCTTGCGGATATCGAAGGCGCCGACATCATCGTGATGGACGACGGCTACCAGAATTTCGCGTTGGAAAAGGATATCTCCATCGTTGTGGTCGACGCGGAGAAGGGCTTCGGCAACGGCCGCATCCTGCCGGCGGGGCCTTTGCGGGAACCTGCAGCGAGAGGACTTGCGCGGGCCGATGCAGTCGTGCTTGTAGGTCAAGGTGCGCCGGCGCTGCCGGGCTATTCCGGGCCGGTTCTGCGGGCGAACCTGGTGCCGCGGGGCGGAGAGCCGCTGACAGGCCGCAAGGCTGTAGCGTTCGCCGGGATCGGGCGGCCGGAGAAATTCTTTGCTACGCTCAGTACACTGAAAGTGGATTTGTCCGTCACGCAGGCTTTTCCCGACCATCACCGGTTCACGCCCGCGGAGATTTCGCAGTTGAAGGCGAAGGCAAAACAAGAAGGCGCCATGCTCGTCACCACCGAAAAGGATTTCGTGCGTCTTGCGCCGGCGGATCGCGAAGGCATCGCAGCGCTCCCAGTCGTCGCGCAGTTCGAACCGGTGAATGCGCTCGACGCCTTGCTTGCCAGCGTCCGGATGAAAGCATGAGCGAAGCAGCTGTTCCGCCGATTCCCCCTTTGAAGCCGATGGAAAAGGTCCGCTACGGCGTCGAAGCGGCGGCTTTCTTCGCCTTCATGGGATTGTTCCGGATTCTGGGGCTGGATCGAGGGTCTGCACTGGGCGGCTTCATCGGCCGCAACATTTTCTATCGCACCGGCGTCACCAACCGTGCGCGCATGAATCTGCGTGCGGCCTTTCCCGATATGACCGACGCGGAAATGGAAGCGATCATCATCGAAATGTGGGACAATCTCGGGCGCACGATCGCCGAGTACGCCCATCACGACAAGATGACAGCGAAAGGTCTCGACGCGCGCATCGAGGTCCTCAATCTCGACATCCTCGAACGCGAGGCCGCCAAGGGCAAAGGCATCGAATTCGTGTCCGGCCATTTCGCCAATTGGGAGATCATGCTGCACGCGGCGCGGCAGTATGGATACCAGGGCGGCCTCGTCTATCGCCCGGTCAACAACCCCTATATCGACCGCTACCTCTTCCGTCAGCGCACGAAGCACGGTCCCGGCGAGGCGATCGGCAAAGGCGCTCAAGGCGTACGTCGCATCTTCACGCTGCTCAGAAGCGGCAAGTCGATCCTCATCCTCGTCGACCAGAAGACGAATGAGGGTCTCGCCGTGCCCTTCTTCGGCCGCGATGCGATGACGACGCCCGTGCCGGCTGCGCTCGCGCTGAAGCTCGGTTCCTCGATGATGCTTGTTACCAACGAGCGCATGGGCGGTGCACGCTTCCGGCTGACCATCCATGAGCCGCTCACCATCGAGCCATCCGGCGATCACGATCGCGACGTGCTGGCTTTGACGACGAAGCTCAATGCCGCGCTCGAGGCGGTCATTCGCAAACGGCCATCGCAGTGGCTGTGGATTCATCGGCGCTGGCCGAAGGAAGGCGACAGGCCTTACACGCGCCGCGCGCTCGAAGCTCAGGACTTGGGCGGCGCCGGCGTACGCGTCGAGCGCGAGGGATCGAGCTTCATCTGAAACCAGTTCATCGCCCAGTGGAGATGCGGTCCCGTAGCGCGGCCGGTCATGCCGACAAGGCCGATCACCTGTCCGCGCGAAATCCGCTGGTTCACCTTCACCATCAGCTTGCTCTGGTGGATGTAGCAGGTCGATACCCCGTGACCGTGGTCGAGGATGGTGATGCCGCCGTCGAGATAGAAACTTGGCGCTGCGAGCGAGACAATTCCGTCGGCCGGCGCATGGATTGGCGTGCCCTGCGGCGCGGCAATGTCGACGCCGAAATGCGGCTCCTTCGGCTCGCCATTGAGAATGCGCTGATTTCCCCAGGTGCCGCTGATGATGCCGGCGATGGGCCAATCAAGTCCGTCCGAGAACCAGGATTCGCCCGTGTCGCGCGAGCGCGCATGCGCGATCTCGGCCCCTTCCCGCTTGATCCGCTCGATGACATCCGCCGGCGGCGAGACATATTTCTC
>DATKON010000206.1:0-4401 GCA_035524575.1 Rhizomicrobium sp. | reverse complement strand
CGCCCCCCCCCTCCGTCTTGCCACGCTGCGCGTGGCAATCCACCTCCCCCGAATTTCATTCGGGGGAGGATTTTCTTCTCACGAACGACAGCGCCACCAATCCAATTCCAACGACTGCGCAGAGCCATCCCCACACATCGCCGATCCTGTCGTAGAGCGTGCCGCCGCCGCGGCCGTCGAGCGGCAGATCGCCGATCAGCGTCGTGAAGGGGCCAACGGTGCGCGCTTTGGCGACGATGCGGCCGTAGCGGTCATTGAGCGTGAGAAGCCCGTCGCGGGCCGTCCGCGCCATCGGCACACCGTTCTCGATGCTCCGGATCACGGCGACGCGCGCGTGGCTCCAGTCGTCCTTGTCGAAATCCCAGGCCGGCACCGCGAGCAGCATCGGATGCGTCGCCACTTCGTCGGCGCGGATCATCGCCTGGAAATCCATGTCCTTGCAGATTTCGAGTCCTGTGCCGTTGGCCAACGCCCGCGGTCCCGGTCCGGGCGTGTACACGGCGGATTCGAGTACGGGCACGAGGCGGCGTTTTTCATACGTCACAGGCGTCCGGGCGCCGGGCGTGTAAGCCCAGGAGACGTTGCGTTGCGCACCGTCGACGAAGCTGTTGAAGCCCGCCACCAGCGTCGCGCCCGGCGGCACAGCGGCCGCCAGTTTCGCCTGCGCTTCGCTGCGCCATGCCGGCGCGACGCGCGAGATGTTTTCCGGCAGCACGATGAGCTGCACATGGCTCCCTTTCAGCTTGGCAATTTCCGCCGCGTACGCGTCGATGGCCCTGAACGTCGCGGCCTTGTTCTCTTTCTGGAACTTGCCGACCGTGTCGTCGCTTTCGATCAGCGCGACGTGCATCGTGCTTTTGGGCGGTTCGGACATGCGCCACGCGCCGTAACCCGCGTTGACGGCGAAGAGTGCCGCCGCGATGAGGGCCGGCGCCGGGTTGCGCGCGCGCAGCGTTGCGGCGATCCCGGCGGCGACGGCGCCCATCAGGAACGTCACGCCGAGGAATCCCACGAGCGATGCCGTCTGCATCAGCACCGGCGCGCCGACTTCGGCCGCCGCCGGCGTCGACACCGATCCGCCCGCGGCGCTGAACGACGCGAAGAGATCGAACATGGTCCAGAGCGCGGCGAAGGCGAACATCGCGGCCACGGCGCCGAGGCTTTGGTAGACGCGCCGCGCGCCGACAACCGCGACGGCGAACGCTATCGACGGACCGGCGATGATGAGCGCCAGTACGGGCAACGGCATGGTGCCGCCATAGGCCGTAAGTAGATTGGCCACGCCGAGCGCCATCGCAAAGAAAGCGACGAAAAACGCAGGCCACGGCTTCGTATTGCCGAACGCGTACCAGAGCACCGGGATCGGCGCCAGCCACGCCAGCCACCACTGATCGCCGAGGCCCACCGAAAAATAAAAGCCGATGGCGCTCAGAAGTGCGCAGGCGATGGCGATCATCGTGTCTTCTCCTTCAGGAAGGATAATGTCGAGCGCCGCATGGCGCGGCGATAGAGGTCGCGGAATTCGCGCTCGCCGCCGGCGACGCGGCCCGCGCGATAGAGCGAGATGAGTCCCTGGCTCAGCGCCGCATTGGTGATCATGATCTCGATCGGCGCCACGTCCTTGATCAGCCCTTGCGCGGCGGCCTCTTCGAGAATCTTCATCGAAACATTGCCCGCCGGCGAACGGCCGGCGACAAAATCGTCGGGATAGCGGCGCGCCTTGGTGGACGGCAGCAGGAACGCGGCTTCGAAGCGGCGCGGCGCCTTCAGTGCAAAGTCGAGATAGGCCTCGCCGATCTGTTCGATCTTTGCGAGGCCCTTGGCAGGCGGCAGCGCTTCGACGCGCGCCGACCATTCGGCCAGCCCGTCGAGCACCAGCGCATCGATCAACGCCTGCTTGTCCGCGAAATGGCGATAGATCGCCATCGGCGTGATGCCGATCTTTTTCGCCACGTTGCGCAACGACACGCCTTCGAGCCCTTTCTCGTCGAAGAGCCTGCGCGCGGCCTTAAAGATGCGGTCTTGGGTATCCACGTATACAGTGTATACAGAAAGGAGCGCGGTCGCGCAAGGGCCGCCAGGTCCCCAATTCGAAGCGGCTCCGGCTATTGCCTAATGCGAGCCGAGCGGTGCCACGTGCAGCGAGTAGGGAATGTAGAGCGCGAGATCGAGCGGGCCTTTTTGATACCAGGCGACAGGGCGTTCGAGGCCATCGATCGACACGCCATAACCCGGCCCAAAAGATTCGGCAGCTTTCTTGGATTCGGCCGCAATACGGGCAATCAGCGCGTCGTGATACTGCTCAGGTCCGATTAGCGTGAGATTCCAGGAGTCTTGGCGCAGAATTTCCGTCCGCCCGACTTTCGTAGCCTTTTCGATGAACGCCTTCACACGCGCGGTGGCGGATTCGTAGGTATCGTCGGCCGAAATTGTGGTCTTGACGACTACAACAGCCCTGCTGGTGTCGGGGCGCGAGTCGGGCCCGATGATTTCGTCGAAATTGCTTTCCTTCAAATCGCCGAGGACCGAATTGCCAAGTCCCAGCGACATCATCTGGGATCGTCCCGCCGCAGCGATCATGTTGCGCAGCGTCGCCTTCAGTTCTTCCCGGCGCTGGCTCGCATCACGCGTGTCGCACGTGACCTGTACACTGGTAATGAGATGGTCGGCGCGCCTGACAAGTACCACGTTGGGCGCGCTCTCCGCATACTCACCTCTCCGCTCAGCGGTGACGACAACCTCTTCCATCTGCGCCGCTGCCTGGCTTGCGGCGGCGGTCAGAATTAGCAGCGGCAGCAAAAGCCGCGCCGAGATTTTTTGCATCATGCCCCCCAACCCCTTGGATGACCGATGCTAACATAATCGCCCCAGTGAGGCGAACGGGCGCGAAATCCCGATTGCCGTCGGCGCGATGTTGCGCGAGGGTCGAGGCGAGCGAAATTTGGAGGAAAACATGGCCGGACGGGTGGAGGGAAAGATCGCGCTGATCACGGGCGGCGCGCAAGGCTTGGGCGAAGCGGCGGCCAGGATGCTGGCGCGCGAAGGCGCGAACGTCGCGATCACCGACATCAATCTCGACGGCGCGCAGAAAGTGGCCGCCTCGATCAACGAGACGCGCAAGGGCGCGGCGGTGGCCATTCCGCACGACGTCACGAACGAGGGCGACTGGACGCGCGCCCTTCAGCAGACCGAACATGCGTTCGGGGGCCTGCACGTGCTCGTCAACAATGCCGGCATCGGCCTCACCAAGGATTTCGAGGCCGTGACGCTCGAGGAATGGCGTCGCGTGCACGCGATCGACCTCGACGGCGTGTTCCTCGGCTGCAAGCACGGCGTCGGCGAGATCAAGAAACACACCAAGCGGCTCGGCGGCTCGATCATCAACATCTCGTCGATCTCCGGAATCATCGCCGGCGCCAACATGGCGGCCTACAATTCGGCCAAGGCGGGCGTGCGGCTGCTCAGCAAATCGGTGGCGCTGCACTGCGCCAAGTCGGGCTACAACATCCGCTGCAATTCGGTGCATCCCACCTTCATCGACACGCCGATCCTCGACCGATATCGCGCGCGCTTCGGCAACGACGTCATGCAGCAGAAGCTCGGGCGCCAGGTGCCGATCGGCCGCCTCGGCCGGCCCGAGGAAGTGGGCTGGGCCCTGGTCTTTCTCGCCTCCGACGAATCGAGCTTCATGACCGGCTCGGAAGTCGTGATCGACGGCGGCATTTCTGCGATGTGAAGGGGAGGAAACCATGCTGCTTTCATTGAATGGACGTCGCGTCTACTTCGATCTCGCCGGACCGCAGAACGCGCCGGTGGTGTGCTTCACCCATTCGCTCAACGCCGATGGCGGCATGTGGGTCGAGCAGATGGTGCCGCTGCTGGGCGCGGGCTACCGCGTGCTGCGGCTCGACATGCGCGGCCATGGCGGCAGTGCGCCCGTCGCCGGCGACTACACGATGGACGCGCTGGCCGGCGACGTGAAAGGCGCGCTCGACGTGCTCGGCATCGCCAAGGTGCATTACATCGGCCTCAGCATCGGCGGCATGATCGGCCAGGGCTTTGCCCTCGCCTACCCGGGCTCGCTCGCCTCGCTCTGCCTCTGCGACACCCAGCCCTCGACACCGCCCGGCTCGGCCGGGACATGGGACGAGCGCAAGGCGGCCGTGCGCACCAAGGGCCTGGCCTCGATCGCCGACGCCACCATGCAGCGCTGGTTCACCGACGAGTTCAAGAAGGTGAACCCGACGCGCTGGCGCGAGATCCGCGACACCATCAGCGGCACCACGCCCGAGGGCTCGGTCGGCTGCATGTCGGCGATCCAGAACTTCGACTTCCTCGGCAAGCTGCCGACGATCAAGATTCCCACTTTGGTGATCTGCGGCGATCTCGACGAGGGCACGC
>DATKON010000205.1:0-52128 GCA_035524575.1 Rhizomicrobium sp. | reverse complement strand
AAAACGCGGCGGCAGCGATTTGATCGCGGTGGGCTTGTCGTCGCCGTTATCGGCGTAGAGTGTCGTCGGCGTGAGGAAATTCTCGAAACGGAAATCCGCTTCGGGGCCGTGCATGTTGGTCGACACGATGTTGGCAGAGCCGTTCGCCGGCAGCGCCAGGGTCGATGAATTCCATCTGGCGCCGTCGAAACGGAACGCGCGCACTTGCCCCACGACATTCTCGTAGATCGCGGCGTAGACGGCATCCCGGCCAACCGACACCTGCTCAACGGAGGCGCGCGGGCCGGGGGCGTACAGCACTTCTGCTTTGGTCACATCACGCAACGACGCAGCGATCAACGCCCCTTTGGGAATCATCGCGCCGCCCGGCGGCGTCCAGTCCTCGCGCATCACAATCAGGAGACGTCCCGCCTGCAGGCCCTGCAGGATCGCGGAACGGGGCAGCGCCAGCTTGGTCGTCGTGCCGTCGGGACCCACGAGGAAATAGTCTGTCTCGAAGAAGCTGACCGCCCGCTGCACCATCGGGACGGTCTGGTCTTTGCTGTGCAGCACGAAGGGATCGATGGTGACGTCTTCTTTTGCGCCCTCGTAAACCGTCTTGGCGCTCGAAAGCGGCGTGCCGCGTTTCCACCGCTTGACGATGCGCGCATAGCCCGACGTCGTCAAAGAGCCGGGGCCGAAATCGGTGGCGACGAGAACCGTATCGTCGTCAAGCCAGGTCATGTTCGACTTGGCTTCCGGCAGGACGAAGCCGTCCTTCATGAACGTCTTCGTGGACATATCGAATTCGCGCGTGACTTTGGCATCGCCGCCGCCGCGCGACAGCGAGATCAGGCAGCGCGACAGATCGTCGGTGCAGTCCGTGCCTTTGAACACCCAGTTCTCGTGCTCGTCGGCGGCGAGCTTGTCGACGTCGAGAAGGGTTTCCCATTGCGGCGAAGGATTTTTGTAGTCGGCGATGGTCGTGCGCCGCCAGACGCCCTTGGGATGCGCCGCGTCCTGCCAGAAGTTGAAGACATATTGGTGATCGAGCCCGCCGAAGGGAATGCGGTCGGTCGCGTCGAGCACGGCCAGGATGCTGTCGTAGTCCTTCTGGTAATCCGGATCGGCCTTCAGGACGTCGAGCGCCTTGGCGTTCTGCTCCTTCACCCAGGCGAGCGGCTTCTCGCCGTGCACATCTTCGAGCCAGAGATAGGGATCGTCCACGCGCGGTGCTCCGGAGGCTGCGAGAGCGAATAACGACATTCCAATCAGGATTCCAATATGTGGACGCATACGAGACCTTTAAATGGGAGCAAGACCTCACCGGGACCGCGGCCATCTTGGTCGCATGGTGGAGCTTTCACGCCTGTATGCGGGCGTGACGCCCGCGGTCCCGGTGGAGTCTTGTTCCAGGTGGTAAAGTCAGTCAGCTTCCCAGACCAAGCTTTCGCTTCAAATACACAAAGGTGAGAGCCCACATCTCCGCCTCATGGCGGTGATCGGCGGCGGCCGCGTGTCCACCGTCGGTGTTTTCGTAGAACATCACGTCGTGGCCCTGGTCTTCCATCTTGGCCGCCATCTTGCGCGCATGGGCCGGCGTGACGCGGTCGTCGCTTGTCGCCGTGATGAAGAGCACGGGCGGATATTTCACGTCCTTCTTCACGTTCTGATAGGGCGAATAGGCGAGCAGCGCCGTGCGCACCTGCGGATCGCCGGGATCGCCATATTCTTCGATCCACGAGCCGCCGGCCCCAATTTGCGTGTAACGCATCATGTCGATCAGCGGCACCTGGGCGACGACGGCGCCAAAGAGGTCGGGGCGCTCCACCATGTTGGCCGAGACGAGTAGGCCGCCGTTGGATGCGCCCAGAATTCCGAGCTGTTTCGGCGTCGTGAAGCCGCGCTTGACGAGATCGCCGGCCACCGCCTGGAAGTCGTCAAAAGACTTCTGGCGATTTTCCTTCTGCGCCGCCTTGTGCCAGTCGGGACCGAACTCGCCCCCGCCGCGGATATTGGCAAGGACATAGATGCCACCTTTGCTGAGCCATAACGCGCCGAATTTGCCCGAATAGGCCGGCGTCATCGAAAGATCGAAGCCGCCATAGCCATAGAGGATAGCGGGCGCCGGCCCCTTCATCACTTTCGGCCGCGTCACGAAATAGGGAATTCTGGTACCATCCTTTGATGTTGCTTCGAACTGCTCGATCGTGAGGCTGGAGGCGTCGAAGCGCGCGGGCGCCGATTTGATCGCGACAAGCCTGTCATCGCCCTGATCGGCGTAGAGCGTTGTCGGCGTCAGGAAGTTCTCGAAACGGAACTCCGCCTCGGGCCCGTAATCATTCGTCGAGGCGATATGAACCGAACCGCCGGGCGGCAGCGAGAGCGCGGCGCTGCTCCATCTTCCTTTCGCGGCATCGTGGCGGAACACGCGCACGCGGCCGACCACGTTTTCGTAGATCGCGGCGTACACCGCATCGCGCCCGACCGACACTTCGTCCACCGAGGCGCGCGGGCCCGGCGCGTAGAGGACATCGATCCTGGAGGTATTGCCGGGTTTGACCGGCGCGGCGATTAACGCGCCTTTGGGAGCATGGCCGGCTTTCCAGTCTTCGCGCAGCGTCGCGATCAGTTTTCCGTCCTGAACGCCTTGCAGCACCGCGTCGGGAGGAAGATCGGCCTTCGTAGTCGAGCCGTCCGGATTGACGATGTAGTAGGCCGCATCGAAGAAGCTCATCCCTTCTACGATGATAGGCAGCGTGCCGGCTTTGGTGCGGAAGACGAGCGGATCGACGGTGACGTCGTTCGGCTTGCCGTCGAACTCGGTTTTCGCGTCGCTGAGCGCGGAGCCGCGCTTCCACAGCTTGACGATGCGGGGATAGCCCGAGCCGGTCATCGTGCCGCCGCCGAAATCGGTCGCGAAGATGATCGTGTTGTCGTCAATATAGGAGGCGTAGGATTTTGCTTCGGGAAGCTTGAACCCGTTCTTCAGGAAGGTCCTGGTGGCCAGATCGAATTCGCGGATGGTGACCGCATCGCCGCCACCGCGTGACAGTGAAATCAGACAACGGTTGAGCGATGGCGCGCAATTGCGTCCTTTGTAGACCCAATCCTCCTGCTCGTCCGCGGCAAGCTTGTCGACATCGAGAAGGATGTCCCATTTCGGGTCGGCGTTCGCGTAGTCCGCAATGCTCGTGCGCCGCCAAATACCCTTGGCGTGCTCCTTGTCGCGCCAGAAATTGAAGACGTACTGGTGTTCGATGCCACCGAAGGGGATGCGATCGGTCGCATCGAGCTCGGACAGGATCGTGCTGTAGTCCTTTTGATAGTCCGGATCCGCGCCGAGCGTCTTTAGCGTCTTTGCGTTGTGGTCCATGACCCAGGCGAGCGGCTTGTCGCCGTGGACGTCTTCCAACCAGAGGTAGGGATCTGCGGGGCCCATCTTGCCCCAAAGCCACCAGCCACCCGCAACAACCGCCACAATGACGATCGCAATGACCACTGCTCGCCGCATAGATCGCCCCCGCCCGCCTTCGGCCCGACTTTATCGGCGTGCCCTCAGATATGGTCAATGGCGGGAAGCTTCCCCCGCGGGACGCGCGAGCCTATATAGCCCCCCATGACCGCATTTTTGAAAATGCATGGCCTCGGCAATGACTTCGTCGTGTTCGACGGGCGGAAAGGCGCGATTTTGCTCCAGCCCCAACTCGCGCGGATGGTTGCGGATCGCCGTCTGGGGATCGGCTGTGACCAGGTCATCGTCATAGAACCGTCAAAAAACGGCGCCGAAGCCGCCATGCGCATTCTCAACGCCGACGGCGGCGAGGTGGAATCTTGCGGGAACGCCGCGCGCTGTGTGGCGCGCCTCTTGATGGAGGAAAAGGACGTCGGCTCCGTGCGCATCGACACGCTGGGCGGCTTGCTGGTGTGCACCGATGCGGGCAATGGCCGCGTGACGGTCGACATCGGCGCGCCGCGCTTGCACTGGACGGAAATCCCGCTTGCCGAGGCCCGGGATACCAACGGCTTCCAGATCGAGGCCTGCGGAGAGCGCTTTGTCGCCTCCGCCGCCAATGTCGGCAATCCCCATTGCGTGCTGTTCGTCGACGACGCGGAAAAGGCGCGCGTATCGGAAATCGGTCCGCAGCTCGAGCAACATCCAATGTTCCCGGCACGGACGAATGTCGAGTTCGTGAGCAGGATGTCGCCGGATCGTCTGCGCATGCGCGTGTGGGAGCGCGGCGTCGGCATCACGCAGGCCTGCGGCACCGGCGCCTGTGCAGCAGCCGTAGCCGCGCATCGGCGGGGGCTTGCGGGTCGCGACGTCGACATCGTGCTCGATGGCGGCCCGCTCAACATTGTCTGGCGCGAGAGAGACGATCATATCCTGATGACGGGACCATCGAGCCTGAGCTTTGCCGGCGACGTCGATCTGGCGGATCTGGAGCGAGCATTATGAGCGCACCCGAGATCATTACCTTCGGTTGCCGGCTGAACGCCTATGAATCCGAGGCCATTCGCGCGCGCGCCGCGGAAGCTGGATTGAGCGACGCCATCATCGTCAACACTTGCGCCGTGACGGGCGAGGCCGTCCGCCAGTCGCGGCAGGCAATCCGAAAGGCGCGAAGAGCCAATCCCGACGCGCAAATCATCGTCACCGGCTGCGCGGCGCAGACCGAGCCCGACACCTATGCGGCGATGCCCGAAGTCGATCGCGTGCTTGGAAACCGCGAGAAACTCGAAGCGGCGAGCTATTTCGGTATTGAGACGCTCGAGCGTGTGCGCGTCAACGACATCATGTCGGTGAAGGAAACGGCGGCGCAATTCGTCGACAGCTTCGACGGCCGCGCGCGCGCCTTCCTGCAGGTGCAGAACGGCTGCGATCATCGCTGTACCTTCTGCATTATCCCCTATGGCCGCGGGAATTCGCGCAGCGTGCCGATGGGTGCGGTGGTCGACGAAGCCCGGCGCCTGGTCGAAGCAGGATTTCCCGAGATCGTGCTGACCGGCGTCGACCTGACGGCCTATGGCGCCGACTTGCCTGGCGCACCGACGCTTGGCCGGCTTGTCCGCAAGCTCCTGAAGCTCGTTCCTGAGCTCGTGCGGCTGCGGCTGTCCTCGATCGACTCCATCGAAGCCGACGATGATCTCTGGCGGGCCATTGCGGAGGAGGAGCGGTTGATGCCGCATTTCCATCTGTCGGTACAGGCGGGCGACGATCTGATCCTCAAGCGTATGAAACGCCGGCACAGCCGCGCCGACACGATCGCCTTCTGCGAGCGCGTGCGCAGCATTAGGCCGGACGCCGCGTTCGGCGCCGATCTCATCGCGGGTTTTCCGACGGAAACCGATGCAATGTTCGCGAACACGCTCGCCCTCGTCGATGAAGCGGATTTGAGCGTGCTGCACGTATTTCCGTTCAGTCCGCGCAAGGGCACCCCCGCCCAGCGCATGCCGCAAGTCGAACGGCCGGTGATCAAGGAGCGGGCCGCACGATTGCGGGCCAAGGCAAATGAGCGTCTGGCGCAGCGCTTTGCAAAAATGGTCGGCCGCGAGCAAACGGTTCTTGTCGAGAAAGCGGGTTTCGGCCGGACACCCTGTTTTGCACCCGTGAGGTTTGCGGGCGAATTTACCGCCGGCTCATTCGCGCGCATGCGCATTCAAGCCGCGACCGCGGACCATTTGATAGCCGCATGAGCGATCCACAAGAAACTTCGAAGCCGGGGTTCTTCGCGCGGCTGAAAGCGGGGCTTTCGAAAAGCGCCGGCGCACTCGGCGACAACCTCACGGGCATCTTCCAAAACCGCAAGCTGGATGCCGAAACAGTAGCGGAGCTCGAGGACGCGCTGGTGCGCGTCGACCTCGGCGCCGGCCTTTCGCATCGCGTCGCGGAGGGGATTGCGCAGGGCCGCTACAACATGTTCATCGCGCCTTACGACCTGCGCATCCTTCTGTCGAAGGAGATCGGGCGCATCCTGAAGCCGGCGGAGAAGCCCTTCGTCGTCGATCGTACGAAACAGCCCTTTGTCGTGCTTGTGGCCGGTGTCAACGGAACGGGCAAGACGACGACCATCGGCAAGATCGCGGCGCGCCTGAAACACAATGGCCTCAAGGTCCTCATGGCAGCAGGCGATACCTTCCGAGCGGCAGCAATCGAGCAATTGCGCGTGTGGGGAGAGCGTACAGGTTCGGAGGTCGTTGCCCGCGAAACAGGCAGCGATGCGGCTGGACTCGCCTATGATGCGCTGGCGCGAGCGCAAGAATTAAAGGCCGATGTCCTGCTGATCGATACGGCCGGACGCCTGCAGAACAAGGCCGGATTGATGGCGGAGCTCGAAAAGATCGTCCGCGTCATTCGAAAACTCGACCCCGAGGCGCCACATGCGGTGCTTCTCGTCCTTGATGCGACGACGGGACAGAATGCGCTGTCGCAGGTCGAGGTCTTCAAGTCGACCGTGCCTGTGACCGGTCTTGTCATGACGAAACTGGACGGAACCGCGCGTGGCGGCATCCTCGTGGCGCTGGCGGACAAGTTCGGATTGCCGGTACATTTCATCGGCGTGGGCGAGGATGCGAACGATCTTCAGCCCTTCGACGCCCAGGCCTTTGCGCGCGCTCTGACCGGTGCGGCGGAATGAGTTCCGGCGCGAAATCCCCGCAGTCTCCACTCGTCAAACTCGCGCTCGATCTGGGCCCCTTGATCGTCTTCTTCGCTTCGTTCCAGTTTTTTGGAATTTACGGCGCGACGGCGGCTTTCATGGTCGCGATCCTTGTCGCGCTCGCGATCGGTTATGCGCGCGAGAGGAGGCTCTCGCCGATGCCTCTTTTTACGGCGGTTCTGGTGGTCGTGTTCGGCGGCCTCACCCTCTATCTGAAGAATGACACCTTCATCAAGATGAAGCCGACCGTTCTCTATGCGTTTGTCGGGATGCTGCTCCTGGGCGGACTCCTGTTCAATCGCCTATTCATAAAATATGTTTTTGCGCAGGCATTTGATCTGAGCGAGGAAGGCTGGCGCAAGTTGACATGGCGATGGGGAATTTTCGCTTTCGCGCTGGCGGTCCTAAATGAAATCGTGTGGCGGAATTTCTCCACGGCGATCTGGGTCGACTTCAAGGTGTGGGCAATCATGCCTTTGATTTTCCTGTTCGCGCTGGCGCAAACGCCGCTCGTGCTCAGGCATGACAATTCTCCGCGCAAGGAAACCGGCGGCCCCAATACCTAAGGCGCAGCCGGATTCCGCGACGCGGGATTGCCGAAGGGCGCAAAGACGGAAAGATGCTTCGTCTCGCGGTAATGGCGCAATGCCCATTTGACACTGGGAAAGGCCAACGCATCCCACGGGATCTCGTTCCAGGCAAAAAGCCGGACATCAAGGCTTTCCGGGCCGGCCGCGAAGTCCGGCGCCGCAAGGCTCGCGCGGTACATCAATTGAACTTGGCTTATATGTGCGACCGTATAAACTGCGAGAAGGGCATCGAGACGGATGTCCGCGCAGGCCTCCTCGCGCGCTTCGCGCCGCGCACCGTCCTCCGGCGTTTCATGTTCCTCGAGAAAGCCCGCGGGCAAGGTCCATAGGCCCTTTCGTGGCTCAATGGCCCTTCGGCACAATAGGATGCGGTCCTCATGCGCAACGACCGATCCGACCACGATTTTCGGATTGGTATAGTGGATGTGCCCGCATTGTCCGCAGACGTATCGTTCTGTGGTGTCGCCGTCTGGCACACGCCGAGAGAAATGCGGACCGGGCGAAGGGGGAACTGGTCGGTCCTGATCGCTCATCGCGGAAACTCTGCCCAAACCCCGCGTTCATGGAAAGAGGATGGTTCGACAAAAATGGATGCGACATCATCGCGAAAGATGCATCGAAGCAGTTGTCGTAGGGCGTTCGCGTGTCTTATCTTTCGCCCCACGGCGGTGTCCGATTGGGGCGACATCGTTTTTCCCAGAGATGGGGCAGCTCTGCGTTCTGGCGTAAGTCGGCAGGAGAACTATTGCCGCAAAGTAACCGACGGTTTCGGCATACCAGGGGTGGGACAATGACTTTCAAAGGGCAGCGCAAAACGACAAACGGCAACGGTTTCGAACTTGCCGAGACGCCTTCGCATTTGATGCGACGTTGCCACCAGCTCTATGGCGATCTTTATTCACGCGAGGCCGGCGCGCGCGATCTGACCAAGCAGCAATTCACGGTGCTCTGTGCGCTCGAGCACCATGACGGCGTGAGCCAGACCGCGCTGGTCGAAACCACGGGGATCGATCGTTCGACCTTGGCGGAGATGGTCCGGCGTATGCTGGAGCGCGGGCTGATCTCGCGCGAGCGGACTGAAGAAGATCAGCGCGCTAACGCGGTCGCGATCACGCCCGCGGGCCGCAAGTCGCTTCGGGCCGCGCGCATTGCGGCGGATCGCGCCGAACGGGCCCTGCTCGAACCGTTGCCGCCCGCCGAACGGGCGCGCTTCGTCAAATCTCTGGTCGCAATTGCCGCTTCCATGGAAAAGCTGGGTGACGAAGAAGCGAAAAGACCCCGTCGCAAGCTGTCCCGCAGCAGCGGCCGGCGCATCTAGACACGGATATCGACCTGAGAACCGAGCGGCGCATTCGCGGAACAGGCGGGCGCGGCTGTCGGTGCCGCATTTGCGGTCTTCGAGAAATCGAGAGGCGCAAAGCTGCTGGATGCGGGCGCCCTGGCCGACGGCGCTTCTGCAGCTGGGCGGGCCGGGCGTGCCTGCTGAGCCGCAATAATCGTGTGAAGTGCGCTGATCTGCATTTCGTGGTGCCCGGATCGCCCGCCGAAATCTTCCGCTAGGAAAGTTGCCAAAGGCTGAATGGGTTAGCGAAATCTTACCCAGTGTCGGGGGGTATGGATTCTTCCGCTCGGCGACGCGAATGATGGATTGTCCAAGAATTCGTCCGTGAAACGACGATTTCGGAAAATGTGCCCGCTTTTTTGGCCTTATGCATTCGGCGTCGGCTGTTATTCGCGCAATGATCTGTCTGCTGAGCGCTTTACCAAACCTCACGAATGTCGTGCGCGCTGCCTCTTTGCACCTTGATCCGTGGCCCTGCATGGGAATATTGACTAGAATATTATTGCACCAGGATTAACTTGTGTGGGGCCTGCATGGCGAGCGCTGAAGAGGACGAGCTGCTGGACATTATCGCAGCCGAGTCTGTCATCCGGAGAGAGAACCTCATCCGGTCGGCGTCGATGGACGAGCTCGGGCTCGACTCGATTGTCTATGTCAGCGTCGGTTATGCCGTCGAAGAAAAATACGGGGTCGTTCTCGAAATGGACCAGCTGGCCGACGTGAAGACACTGGGCGACTTTCTCGACCGCGTTGTGCCTCTGATCCAAGCCGCAAAATCGAAATCGAAGGCTTAGCCGCGTGCGCGCGGTCGTCACCGGTCTGGGTGCCGTCAGTGCGCTGGGCCACGATTGCCAGCAAAACTGGGCCGCGGCGCGAGCCGGCGACGGCAAGATATCGATCCAGTCGCTCGATCCCGGCAAATATGGCCCGCCTTTCACACCACAGCCGATGGCCCTCGTCGAACCCGGCGTGCAGGAAAAGGTCGAGCAGGTGCTGGGCCACCGCATCGGTGCGCTAGATCCGACAGGAGTCTATGCGCTCGGCGCGGTGTGCGAAGCCTTGCAGAATGCAGATCTCTTCAAGCATCCGTGCCTCGAACACCGCACGGCGATCGTCTTCGGCCACGGCTATATCGGCGGACACACCCTCGAAGGCGCCTACGAACGCTATTTCGCGATGAAATCGCGCGTGCACCCTTTGACGGTGCCGCGCATCATGGTCAGCGCACCGGTGAGCGCGATCTCGATGGAATTCGGGATCAAAGGCGCAGCCTTCGCGGTATCGAGCGCCTGCTCGTCGTCCGGGCACAGCGTTATCCAGGGTGCAATGCTGATCGAGGCAGGCCTGGCCGACGTCGTTATCGTGGGCGGCAGCGAAGCCATGGTGGCGCCGGGCATCCTGTGGGCGTGGGGATCACTCCAGGCGCTGAGCAGCAACAATTTGCGTCCGTTCTCGAAGGGCCGCGACGGCACGGTAATGGGCGAAGGCGCTGCCGCGCTTATCCTGGAATCGCCGGCGCACGCGGCCGCGCGCGGCGCCAAGATCCTGGGCGAGCTTTGTGGCGTCGGTATGTCATCCGATGCGTTCCATTGGACGCAGCCTTCGCTCGAAGGCGCGACGACCGCCATGACGCAGGCCTGCACGCAGGCCGGCATTGTCGACGCCGAAGGTCTTTTGATTTCCGCGCACGGGACGGGTACCCAACTGAACGACAAGAACGAAGCGCAAGCCATCCGCGACGTCTTCGGTGCGCGGGCCCTCTCGCATCATGTGGTGGCGACCAAGAGCGCACATGGCCACCTGATCGGTGCGTCTACCGCACTCCAGACAGTGATCGGATTGATGGCGCTGAGGGAAAAGCTTGCGCCCCCGGTGCTGAACTACCTGGAGCCGGATCCGGAGTGCGAGCTCAATCTCGTGCTGGGCGAAGCACGTCCCATCGCTGCGACGCATCTGCTGGTAAATTCCTTCGCCTTCGGCGGACTGAACACGGCGCTGGTATTTCGCGCCGTTTAGCTTTCCTGGCGGGCTTTCTCTATTGCAGGCAGGACGATCTGCGACAGCGCGCTTCCCACAAGCGGCCCGGGATATCTGAGGCGCACGATTCCCTTGCCATCGATGACAAAGGTTTCCGGCACCCCGTAAATGCCCCATTCGATGCCGGCGCGGCCGTCCGTGTCGAGATCAATGCGGCGGTACGGATCGCCAACTTCATTGAGGAAGCCGCGCGCCTTTGCCGGCGTGTCCTTATAGACGAGACCGTAAAGCGACACGCCTTTCATCGCCGAAAGCGTCATCAGCGCCGGCGCTTCCGCGCGGCATGGCACGCACCACGACGCCCAAACATTGACGACCGTCACATGACCCGATGCGAGGTCCTTGGGCGAGAAGGCTTCCGTCTTGCCGTCGAGCGCCGGCAACAGCGTTTGCGGCGCGCGCTTGCCGATCAGGGCCGATGGGAGCATGTCGGGCGGGGTGTTGGCGGAGCGCACGAGGCTTGCGCCGAATATCCCGATCAGCCCGAAAAATAAGAACACCGGAAGAACATAAAACCAGCGCATCAGGAGCGATCGTCGCGTTCGAGTTCGGCGAGCCGGCGCTTGGTGCGCCCATAGTCGCGCAGTGTCAGCCAGATCATGGCGCCCAGACCGACGAAACTGGCGCCGTAAGCGGGCCAGACGAACGCCGCGTACCCGCCCATCGCGAAAAAATGCGCCATCGTCAGGCCTCGCGCCGGAGAAGCGCGCGTGTGCGGCGCGCGAGGATTTCCGTGCGGATGCGGATGAGCCAGAGAAGGATGAACAGCGCCGTGTAGCCGCCCATCATGAGAAACAGCGGCCATTTGAAGACCGGCGCGATCAGGGTGCCGCCTTGCGCGAAGAGGCTGTCGCCCTGATGCAGCGTGCTCCACCATTCGACGGAATATTTGACGATGATGACGTCCACAACGCCGACGAGAGCGAGAATCGCCGCCGCTTTGGCCGCCCGCACTTCGTCCTCGATCGCATTCCACAGCGCAATGTAGCCGAGATAAAGGAAGAACAGGATGAGAAACGACGTCAGCCGTGCATCCCACACCCAATAGGTGCCCCACATCGGCCGGCCCCACAGCGAGCCGGTGATCAGTGCCAGCGCGGTAAAAGTCGCGCCCAGCGGCGCGGCCGTTTTCGCGGCAACGTCGGCCAGAGGATGGCGATTGACGAGGCCGATCAGCGACGCAAACGCGATAGCGCCGTACGCGAACATCGCTGTGAGCGCCGCCGGCACGTGGATGAACATGATCTTGACTGTGTCGCCCTGCTGATAGTCCGGCGGCACAACGAAGAGGCCGAGATAGAGCCCTGCGCCGATCAGGATTGCAGTCAGTGCCGCAAGCCAGGGAATGATCCAGCCGCTGACATCGAGAAAGCGCTTCGGATTGGCGAATTCGAAGAGATTTGCCCAGCTGAGGCCGCGCTCGGACATGGTCATCCCTGAAGGTTCAGCCTGACGGCCGCCGCCGCCGCGAAGGGCGACAATAGCACGGCCACGAACGAAAATGCGCCGAGCAGCGGGAACGCGCCATTCGACAGTCCGTCAAGGCTCGCAAGGATCGCGCCGGCGCCGAAGATCACGGCCGGGGAAATAAGCGGAAGAATGAGCAGGGGCAAGATGAGACCGCCGCGACGAACCGTCAGTGTCAGGCCCGCGCCGATGGCGCCGATGGCGCTGATGGCGGGTGTTCCCAGCGCGAGCGAAGCGATGAGCGCGTCGTATCCTCTCGCGGGGAGGTTGAAGAGAAGTGCCAGGACCGGCGAAAGTATGGTCAATGGCAGCCCGGTCGTAAGCCAATGCGCGCAAATCTTGGCCAGGGCCACGGCCTCGGACGGCAAGGGTCCCAGGACCAACAGCTCGAGGCTTCCGTCCTCGAAATCGCTTTGGAAGATGCGGTCGAGGGACAGCAGCGCCGCTAGCACGGCCGCCACCCAGAGAACCCCGCCCGCGATGCGGCCGAGCAATTTCAGATCGGCGCCGACACCCAGAGGCACGAGCGCCGCAACGGCTGCGAAAAATGCGACGGCCAGCATCGCGCTGCCGCCGGCGCGTGTGGCGAGCCGCATGTCGCGCACAAGGAGAGCGAGGAAGGCGTTCACGTGTCGCGATTTCCCAAACTCAGGCGAGGACCTTGAAGGCCGATAGCCTCATGTGTCGCGATGATCGCCAGACCTCCGCGCTCGCAATGCTGACGGACAAGCTCTGCGACAAAGGTCTTGCCTGCCGCGTCGAGCGACGCCAGCGGTTCATCGAGCAGCCACAGCGGCCGCGCCGAAAGCGACAGCCGCGCCAAAGCGAGGCGTTTTTTCTGTCCGGCGGAAAGATATTGCACGGGAAGATCGCTGACGCGGGAAAGGCCGACGCGGCCCAAGGCTTCGTCGACGGGCGCGGCGTCGCCGTAATAGCGAGACTGGAATGAAAGCGCCTCCCGCGGCGTCAGCTGCGACTTGGCGCCGTCCTGATGGCCAAGCCAGCCTATGAAACTCCCACGTTCTTCTCCGCTGGAATGCGACTGGCCGTTATTCGTACGGATACGGATTATTCCCGCTCTGGGTTCGAGAAAACCCGCGATGGCGCGCAGCAGCGATGTCTTTCCCGAGCCGTTCGGACCTTCGAGCTGCAAGGCCTCGCCCGCGCCGACCGAGAAGGCCAGATCGCGAAAGAGCATTCGCTCGCCGCGCCACAGCGAAAGAGCTTCGATGTCGAGACCGGTAAGTGCTGTCACATGCCCCCGAGACAACGAATTCAGTACATGTGCTGGCCACCATTGATCGAGATGGTCGATCCGGTGACGAAGCCTGCTTCATCGGCGACAAGGAAGAGGACGCCGCGCGCGATCTCGTCGGCATGGCCGAGGCGACCGACGGGTATCTTGGCGACGATCTTCTCGAGCACATTAGGCGGCACGGCGGCCACCATGTCGGTATCGATATAGCCGGGCGCGATGGCATTGACGGTAATGCCCTTGGGCGCGCCTTCCTGCGACAGCGCCTTCGTGAATCCGTGGATTCCCGATTTCGCAGCGGCGTAGTTCACCTGGCCGTACTGCCCCGCCTGCCCGTTGATCGAACCGATATTGACGACGCGGCCGAAGCCTCGCTCCAGCATGCCGTCCCATACCGCTTTGCACATGTTGAAGCAGCCGCCGAGATTGGTGTCGACCACGTCGTCCCAGCCGGTGCGGGTCATCTTGCGCATCGTGGCATCGCGCGTGATGCCGGCGTTGTTGACCAGAATATCGACGGGCCCGAGCTCGGCGACGACCTTGGCTACGCCGGCAACGCAGTCCTCGAAGCTGGCGACGTCCCATTTGAAGGCGGCAATGCCCGTCTTCTCGGTGAAGGCGCGCGCGCGCTCGTCATTGCCGCAATAATTTGCGGCGACTTTGTAACCGGCTTTTTGCAGTGCAATGGATATGGCTTCGCCGATACCTCTGGTGCCGCCTGTAACGATCGCAACCCGAGCCATTGATTCCTCCACGTTCTTTCTCTTGCCCCCCGACCATCCTTCAAGAGACTAACGCGGATTCTGTCAACGCTCCACGCACATTGCGACACCCATGCCGCCGCCGATGCAGAGCGTGGCGAGCCCTTTCTTCGCGTTGCGCTTTTGCATCTCGAAAAGGAGCGTCACCAGCACGCGCGCGCCCGAGGCGCCAATAGGATGGCCGATGGCGATGGCGCCGCCATTGACATTTACCTTGGACGCGTCCCAGCCGAGCTCCTTGTTAACCGCGCAAGCCTGCGCCGCAAAGGCTTCGTTGGCCTCGATGAGATCGAGGTCGCCGATGGACCAGCCGGCCTTCTTGAGCGCCGCGCGCGAAGCCGGAATAGGCCCCGTACCCATCACCGCGGGGTCGACGCCGACCGTCGCCCAGGAGGCGATCCGCGCCAGGGGCTTCAGCCCGCGGGTGTCGGCCTCTTTCGCCGACATAAGCACCACGGCGGCCGCGCCGTCATTGATGCCGGAGGCGTTCGCGGCCGTCACCGTGCCGTCTTTCTGGAAGGCAGGCTTCAGACCTGAAACGCCGTCATAGGTGACGCCGTCGCGGATGAATTCGTCGGTGTCGATGACCTTCTCGCCCTTCCGCTCCTTGACGGTCACGGCTGCAATTTCGTCCTTGAAGCGGCCGGCCTTCCGCGCGGCTTCTGCCTTGTTCTGCGAGGCAACCGCAAACTTGTCCTGCTGCTCGCGGGTGATCTGCCATTCGCGCGCGACGTTCTCGGCGGTGACGCCCATGTGATAGCCATGGAAGGCGTCGATCAAGCCGTCCTTCAGCATCGTGTCGACGAGCTCGAGACCGCCCATCTTCTGGCCGGCCCGCAGATATGCCGCATGCGGCGCCTGGCTCATCGATTCCTGGCCGCCCGCCACGACGATCGACGCATCGCCGGCCATGATCTGCTGATAGCCGAGCGCGACGGCCCTGAGGCCCGAGCCGCAAAGCTGATTGACGAGCCACGCGGGCGCTTCCACCGGGATGCCCGCATGGATGGAGGCTTGGCGTGCCGGGTTCTGTCCCTGCGCGGCCGTGAGGATCTGCCCCAGGATCACTTCGGAGACGTCTTTCGGCGCGACCTTCGCGCGCGAAAGTGCTGCTTCGATGGCGACCTTGCCGAGGTCGTGGGCCGCAACATTCGCAAATGCCCCATTGAACGAACCGACCGGCGTACGCGCGCCGGAGACGATCACGACCTCAGTCATTCGAAGTCCTCCGTGTTTGAATTTGCTGCACTGCGCGCAAAATGACGCGAATGCGTGCCTGGGTAAACAGTGGCCAATAGTTCCAGCATTTCAAGTGCTTACCCGAGCAATTTTCGGTCGGCGCGGGACCGCCCGGATAAGTTGCCACTGGACAGGGTGTAAATTGTGATGTTGTGCTAACGCGTCTTAGCGCCTGCAAATAGACCGTAACGGATCACAGTGACAGACGAGAACACCAAAGAGAGCTCCAGCTCGGCCGAGCCGGTCGTGATCAAGAAATATGCGAACCGGCGGCTCTATAACACGCAAACCTCGAGCTACGTGACGCTCGATCATCTGTGCGAGATGGTGAAGGAAGGGGTCGATTTTGAGGTGCGCGATGCCCGCACCGGGGAAGACATCACACGCTCCGTCCTTACACAGATCATCTTCGAGGAAGAGGCGAAGGGGCAGAATCTTCTCCCCATCCGGTTCCTGCGCCAGCTGATCCGTCTTTACGGCGACAGCATGCAGTCTTTTGTGCCGGGCTATCTCGATCTCTCGATGGAAAGCTTTTCCAAGAACCAGGAAGCGATCAAGAACCGCGTGGCGGAAGCCTTCGGCGGCGGCACTCAGGCGTTCGAGGCCATGGCACGGCAGAACCTCGCGATGTTCGAGCGCGCCATGAAGATGTTCTCGCCCTTCGGCATGCCGCAGCGCGCTGGTGACGAGCGCAACACCAACGGTGCCGCGGAGCCCAAGACTTCCGAAGAGATCAGCGAGCTCAAGAGCGAGATCGAGGCGATGCGCAAGCAGTTGTCCGAGCTCGCGCGCGAACGGAAATAGCTTTTCTTCGCTATTGATTCAAATCAGCGATACGACCGTGCGCGGGTTGCGAAAGTCGACCGCCGCCCTCACATCGTGTAACGATGCGGCAAGCGGGCGAAGGATGGCGGTCATGAAAAGGACGTTGGCGTACGCAGTGTTTGGGGTGGCGTTGCTGGCTGTCACAGACGCCGGCGCCCAGACGCGGGCTTTGCACTTCCAGCCGCAGAGCTTCGATATGTGGTGCCAGGAGACGCAGCATCTGCCCGCGTCCCGCTGCGACAAGCGCCTGCCCGAGGACGACCAGGCCTATCAGGCCTATGTCAACCAGAACGAAAATTACGAAGCGCAGCAGCAGAACAAAAAGGCGAACGAGCATCGCCTCAATCAGTCGCTCCTGAGATCGGATCCGACGTCCAACCCCGCCGGCACGCCGCCGACGACGCCGATCACGCCGCCGAAATAGCTAGGTGCGCTTGGTGTCCCAGGCGGGCGTCAACGTCGGCTCGCCGAAATGGAAGCCTTGGAAATACTCGACGCCGAACTTCTCGAGGAGGGCCGCCTCTTCGTCCGACCCCACCCATTCCGCAACCGTCTTGAGATTGAAGTTGCGCGCCAGCTCCACGAGCGAGCGCACGAAGAGCTGATTGTCCGGCGACGATGCGAGGCCCTTCACATAGGAGCCGTCGATCTTGACCATGTCGACGCGCAGCATCTGAAGATTGCGGAACGAGGTGAAGCCGGCACCGAAATCGTCGATGGCGACGCGGCAGCCGAGTTCGCGCAGGCTGGAGATGAAGCGCGCGCTTTCCTCGAAGGCGTGCAGCGCCGCCGTTTCGGTAAGCTCCACGATCATGCGCGGCGCCACCTGCTGGTTGGCGCGCACGTAATTGAGGAACGACTGCAGCCAGGAGGAGTCGCTGGCGGTCGTGCCCGAGACGTTGACGGCGAGCGTCAGCTCGGGATGGGCATGCAGCTGTGCCACGGTCTTTTCGAGCGCGTGACGGTCGACCAGGCGCACGAGGCCCAGTTGCTCGGCGGCCGGAATGAACTGGCCGGCGGCCGCAATGGTGCCGTCCGGGCGCACCATGCGCAGAAGACATTCGTAATGCGTAGCCTTGCGCGTCTTGGCGGAGACGATCGGCTGATAGGCGAAGACGAGGCGATCGTCGTTGAGAGCGGCGACGACCTCGTCGGCGATGCTCATCAGGCGCGAACGCGCCATTTCGCGCTGCGGCGATTTCACGTAGGCCGCAAAGCCGTCGCGGCCGGCGGCGCGGGCGCGATCAAGCGCTTCTTCGGCACGCAGCATCGCTTCCTGGCTGGAAGTGGCGCCCGAAGGGAGCCACACGGCGCCGACGCAGACGGTCGCCGAAACGGTTCCGCTGCGCGTGGCGATCACTTCGCCGCGCACCACGGAGCGCACCCGGTCGGCGACAAGCGCGATCTCGCGTTCCGAGCAGTCGGCCACGATGACGCCGAGCTTGTTGCCGGCGGTGCGGCCGATCACATCGCAATGGCGCAGCACGCCCGCAATGCGTTCGCCGACAGCCAGGATCACTTCGTCCGCCGCGCCGAAGCCATAGGCTTCGTTGATCATGGCGAGACGGTCGATCGAAGCGACCAGATAGGCGCAGCTGCGCGCTTCGGCTTTCGCCGCTTCAATGGCGCGTGCGAGCTCCGAACGCAGGCTCGTGCGGTTGAGATGCCCGGTCAGCTCGTCTCGGGTCGCGAGATAGGTCAGTCTCTGCGCTTCGCGCTTTTGTTCGGTGATGACGCGCAGGATGCCGGTAAGACGTTCGGCGCGGCCGTCCGGTCCCGGGATGCGCACGCCGCGCATCTCGAACCATACCGCACCCATGGCGGAGGCCGCCTCGAACTCGAATTCGAAGGTCGTATCGGACAGCGCACGTTCGTGAACGATGCGGTCGAACAGATCGCGGCCGGCCGGCAATATCCAGTTGCGCAGCTGCTCGCCCTTCTGCAGGCGATCGACATCGGCATGCAGGATGAGCACGTCGACGCCGCCGTCCCACACGATGCGGTCATCGCCGAGGGTCCAGTCGAAGGCGACTTCATTTGCGCCGGTGACGGCCAGACGGAGCCTCTCGACGTCGTGTTCCGACGCGAGCGCACGTATGCCATCGACAGGCTTCTTCAGAAGCGTCTGTCTCACAACCACTACCCACCATCCCGGCCTTTTGTCCGGCCTTTGATGCGAGGATGGCGGTTGGGCATTAAAAAAGCCGAAACTTTTGCCCGACTGGGGGCGTTCCGAGGGGGGCGGCGCGGTCTTTGCCTTAAGAACTGGTTATGAGCGGCTTGACCACATTTCCTTTGGTCTCCGGAACAGCCCCATCCGGCACCGGGAAGTCGCTCGCGCGCGTCGAAAAGCCTAGCCGCAGCAATGATTTGCATAACGACATGGCCGGCGGCGAGGAGCCCCGCGAGAAGGCCGGCGAGCCGGCCCTGCCGCACAGAGTGTCCCGTTCCGGGACAAACGACGCGCCGCGTTGGCACGGACCGAGGCTTTCCGCGCCGTTTGCAGCGCAAATCCTCGGCCAGGTACTGCCGAACTCCGGGCCCGATCCGCTTTGGGCCCGGGCCGCCTACCGGAAAGCGCCGGTGCGGGTTCCGACGGGCATATGTCTCGACAGCGAAATCTGACGGTAGCGCTATTTCCGTTCGCGCAGCAGCGCGTCGAGTTTCTCTTCGATACGCGCCAGCCTCTCTTCGATCACGCGCAAGCCTGCGTCGGACGAAGATTGCGGCACCGGTGTCGACACGCCCGCGCGATGCGCGATCTCTTCCGGCGATGTGCCGAGAAGATTGGCAAGGATGGCGACGTCGCGCGCCTTGAGTTCGCGCTGGTCTTTCCAGATCTCGCGGACCTCCTCGTCGGTCAGACCCAAGGCCGCGGCGACCGTTGCCTGCGCAAGCCCGAGCTTCGCGAGCTTCTGATCGAACCAGGCTGAATCGAAGAACAGCGCCATGGCGGAAGTCTACGCGAAATCGCCGCCGTCACCAGGCGATCGCGTAATCCGTGCGGTTGATCTCGGCGGCGCCGAGGATCCGGCCATAACCGTTTTGCTGGACCACGACGGCGATCGCATCGTGCGGCGCGTTGGTCAGCTCCGTCCGCGGCAGATCGAGTGTCACGGGCTGGCCCTTCCACATGCCGACCGCTTTGATGTCGCGCACCACGTTGCGATAGGTGAGCGTGCGGCCGCCGTTTTCGCCCGTGCCGACAGCCACCGACGCGCGTCCCATGATGTGGAACAGCCAGATCGTCGCGTTGGGATTGAGACCCGCATCGCCGGCGCCGACTTTGATCTCGAGCTCCGCATGCGAGAGGTGCATTTCCACCGGGATCGCGACCATGTCGCCTTCGCGCGACGTGACGGCCTGTTCCACCTGCTGCTCACGGCTGCCGACGACGTCGCTTACGCCGTCGATGATCATTTGGGGGGTGTAGACGCCACCTCGACCCATCGCCGCCGCATAGGACTTTTGCCGGCGGGTGTCAGCGTCCGAGGCAAGCGTGTCCTTCCAGCCCAGCATGTCCCAGTAAGTCACCGGCAAGGTCAATGCGAGGACGTCCCGCCGATCGGCCAGATGCCCGAGGATCGAGTCGGCCGGGGGACAGGAGCTGCAACCCTGGCTGGTGAAAAGCTCGACCACGACCGGCCGCTTGCCGGCGGCTTCCGCCGCGGGGGAGGCGGCAAGCATCAAGGCGGCCAGAGCAAGGCCGAGGGCAAGGCGCGACACGGTCATGGCGCGAAGATACGGGCCCAAGCCCCCTGCCTCCAGTCACTTCGGCTTGACCGATGTGTCCCGAGCCGACACCTGCGGCTAAAGGCTTGCGCTTGCAGGGCAAAAGCAAGGGCCCCCAACAGGGCGGCGCGGTCGGGCGGCCCCTCTGCCGGCGTCCGGCCGTCTCGCGCGCGAGCGGCGATTCTCCTCCGGGCGGATCCGCGGGGAATGCGGAGCGGCCGCTACGCGGGTTCCGCCCCTGGCGCGTCCCTATCGACGTCGCCCTTCCGCGCCTGCGCAAAGAACCCTTCGCCGGGTTTTCCTGGTCCCTGACGTGATGTGGAACTGCTCGCTGAGCGCTTTCATTTTCGCGTTGCAAAATTCATTGGCGGGCTCGCTCGCGGCGAGTTCGGCGCTCAGAATTTTTGCGCCTCGTGCTCGACATCGGCTTCGGTGCGCAATGCGTTGGCGAGAGCGGGATCCAACGACGACGTTACTGCCTGACGATTGCCCGCACGAGAACGCAACGGCGGATCGTCTTCCGCTTAGCGCTTCCGGCGCGAAAGCCGCTTCTTGTTGGCCCGCATGATGGTTCGCGTGCGGCGCAGAACCTTCTGCGGCGAGCCCCCCGTCGCCAATGTCGCTGCGGCTTCCGCCGATGCCGTCAACTTCTCGGTCACCATTCGGCGCGCTTCGCGATTGGCGGATGGACCACCGGTTGCCAGCTTCATAAGCCGCAACGCGATCACGCACTGCGCTTCAAACCCTGCCAGAGCAAGGTCGGTCGGAAGCTTCCACCATTGCCGCATCGGCGCGCCTGTCGCTAGGAGCTACAGGAGTGGAAACTCCTGGAACGCGCCAAAGTCGGCGAAGGCGGACGATTGTGTTGCTACGCCGCCGCCAGCCTGCGCAGGACATAAGGCAAGATCCCTCCGTTCTCGAAATAGGCGACCTCGTCGGCCGTATCGATCCTGAGGATCAACGGCATGTCGGCCGTCCGCCCGTCCGGGTAGGTCACTTTTGCAACGACTTTCTTCCGGGGGCTGAGCTTGCCCGACAGGCCCGGGATGTCGATCGCCTCGCGGCCGGTGAGGCCATAGTCGTTGCGAGTCTTGCCGCCGTCGAAAACAAGCGGCGCGATCCCCATGCCTATCAGGTTCGAGCGGTGGATGCGCTCGAAGCTTTCCGCGATGACCGCGCGGACGCCCTGAAGCTTCGGGCCTTTTGCCGCCCAGTCGCGCGACGAGCCGGTGCCGTATTCCTTGCCGGCGATGACGATCGTCGGCACGCCGTCCTGCATGTAGCGCATCGCCGCATCGAAGATCGACATCTCTTCGCCCGACGGATTGTCCGTCGAGTAGTAGATCGTGTTGCCGCCTTCGCGTCCGCCCATCATCTCGTTCTTGATGCGGATATTGGCGAATGTGCCGCGCACCATGACTTCGTCATTGCCGCGGCGCGAGCCGTAGGAATTGAAGTCGGCGAACTCGATGCCGTGCTCGGTGAGATATTTGCCGGCGGGGCTGTCCTTCTTGATGGAGCCTGCCGGGCTGATGTGATCGGTCGTGATGGAATCGCCGAACAGCGCCAGAATGCGCGCGCCTTTGATGTCCGAAACGGCCGAAGGCTGCATTCCCATGCCCGAGAAATAGGGCGGATTTTTCACATAGGTGGATTCTTTGTCCCACGCATAGGTCTGGCCTTTGGTGATCTTTACCTTCTTCCAGTTGGGACCGCCGTCGAACACATTGCCGTAGCGCGCACGGAAACTCGCGGGCTTTACAGCCTTGCGGATGGTCTCGGCGATTTCCTTCGGCGACGGCCAAATGTCCTTCAAATAGACCGGCTGTTTCTTCTTGTCGTAACCGATCGGATCCGACGTCAGATTGACGTTGATCGAACCGGCGAGCGCATAAGCGACGACCAGCATTGGCGAGGCAAGATAGTTGGCGCGCACCTGGGGATGGACGCGGCCTTCGAAATTGCGGTTGCCGGACAGCACGGCGGCCGCCACAAGATCGGCATCCGTCACGGCCTTCGCGACGGGCTCAGGCAACGGGCCCGAATTGCCGATGCAGGTCGTGCAGCCATAGCCCACGAGCTCGAAGCCGAGCTTGTCGAGCGACTTGTCGAGTCCGGACTTCGCGAGGTAATCGGTGACCACCTGGCTCCCCGGCGCCAGCGAGGTCTTCACCCAGGGCTTCGTCTTCAGGCCCTTCTCGACAGCCTTCTGCGCGAGAAGGCCCGCGCCGATCATCACGCTCGGGTTGGACGTGTTGGTGCACGAGGTGATCGCCGCAATAACGACGTCACCATGGCCGATCGTGTAATCTCCGCCTTCGACGTCGGCGCGGCGATTGGCATCGTCGCCTTTCTTGAAGGTGTTCGTCAGCGCGGATGCGAACTCGTCTGCAGCCTTGGCGAGCGGCACACGGTCCTGCGGCCGCCGGGGACCCGCGAGGCTCGGCTCGACATCGCCCAGTTCAAGCTCGAGTGTGTCGGTGAATTCCGGTTCCGCGCTCTTCGGCGTGCGGAAGAGGCCTTGCGCCTTTGTGTATTTCTCGACGAGCGCGACGCGCGCCGGCTTGCGCGCCGTGGCCCTCAGGTAGCGGATGGTTTCCGCATCGGCCGGGAAGAAGCCGCAGGTCGCGCCGTATTCCGGCGCCATATTGGCGATGGTGGCGCGATCTTCGAGCGCCATCTCATCGAGACCCGGACCGAAGAACTCGACGAACTTGCCGACTACACCTTTCTTGCGAAGCATTTCGGTGACGGTGAGCACGAGATCCGTCGCGGTGACCCCTTCGCGCAATCTTCCCGTGACGCGGAAACCGATGACTTCGGGAATGAGCATCGAGATCGGCTGACCGAGCATTGCCGCTTCCGCTTCGATGCCGCCGACGCCCCAGCCGAGCACGGCGAGGCCGTTGATCATGGTCGTGTGGCTGTCGGTGCCGACGAGCGTGTCGGGAAACGCATATTCGATCGTTTTCTTGGTCTTGGGATCCTTGCCCTTACGCGTCCACACCGTCTGGCCCAGATATTCGAGATTGACCTGGTGGCAGATGCCGGTACCCGGAGGCACGACCCGGAAATTCGCAAACGCCTGCTGACCCCAGCGCAGGAAGCCGTAACGCTCCTTGTTGCGCTGATATTCGATGACGACGTTTTTCCTGAAGGAATCGCGTGTACCGAAATTGTCGACCATCACGGAATGATCGATGACGAGATCGACCTCGGCGAGCGGATTGATCTTCTCGACATTGCCGCCGAGCGCCTGCATCGCATCGCGCATCGCGGCGAGGTCGACGACGGCGGGCACGCCGGTCAGATCCTGCATCAGGACGCGTGCGGGCCGGAAGGCGATTTCGCGATCGGAGCTCTTCTTCGTCAGCCAGCCGGCGATCGCCTTGATGTCATCGGCGGTGACGGTCTTGCCGTCTTCATGGCGCAGAAGATTCTCGAGCAGCACCTTCAACGAATAAGGAAGCCGGGAAATCCCCGCGAGGCCATTCTTTTCGGCTGCGGCGAGGCTGTAATAGGCATAGGTTTTTCCTCCCGCCGTAAGCGTGCGGCGGGATTTGAAAGAATCGAGGCTCGGTGTCACGGGATAGCCCTCTCGCGGGTGGTTGCGGCGGCTTAAGGATGGGGCGCTACTTAGTAAGATTTCCGGGGAAAGCCAAGGAGATTTGGAATGGAAACTGTGCGCATCGAACGCGACGGCTTCGTGACCACTGTCATCCTCGACAGGCCGGAGGTGCGCAACGCGGTCGACCGGCCGACCGCGGAGGCGCTGGCGGATGCCTTTGTCGCATTTGAACGCGACACGGACGCGCGCGTTGCAGTCTTATGGGGCGCTGGCGGGACTTTCTGCGCCGGCGCCGACTTGAAGGGCGTGGCGGAAGGCCGCGGCAATCGCACACGCCCGCCCGGAAACGATTCTCTGGCCGTCGACGGTCCGATGGGACCGACGCGGATGCTGTTGTCGAAGCCCGTCATCGCTGCCGTTTCGGGGTACGCGGTGGCGGGCGGTCTCGAACTCGCCGCATGGTGCGATCTGCGCGTCGTCGAGGAGGACGCCGTGTTCGGCGTGTTCTGCCGCCGGTGGGGCGTGCCGCTGATCGATGGTGGCACGATCAGGCTTCCCCGGCTCATCGGCCAGTCGCACGCGCTCGACATGATCCTGACCGGACGGCCGGTGGGTGCCCGCGAGGCCGAGCGCATGGGACTTGCCAATCGCGTCGTGGCCAAAGGTGAGGCTCGCAGCGCCGCAGAAGCGCTCGCCCGCGACATCGCCCGCATGCCCCAGCTCTGCCTGAAGAACGATCGATTGTCCGCCTACGAACAATTCGGCCTTTCGCTGCCGGAGGCTCTCGGCAACGAATTCCGCCGTGGCATGGAGACGCTTTCGAGCGGTGAAGCCCGCGAAGGCGCGGCGCGGTTTGCCTCCGGAAAGGGGCGGGGTGGAAGTTTTGAGAATCTTTAGAGCACGGTTTAGAACGGCGTCCATGACCGATCAGAAGCGCAAAGACCTCATCCACCCCGTGATCATGTCGGGCGGCGCGGGCTCCCGGCTGTGGCCGCTGTCGCGCCAGCTTTACCCCAAGCAACTTCTGCCGCTGGCCGGCGAGCGCACGATGATTCAGGAGACGGCCGAGCGTGCGAAAGGGCCGCATTTCGCAAGCCCGCTGGTCGTCTGCAATGAGGAGCATCGCTTTCTGATCGCCGAGCAATTGCGCGAACGCGACGTGAAGGATCCGATCATCGTGCTGGAGCCCGTCGGGCGCAACACCGCGCCGGTCGCCGCGGTAGCCTCGCTGATCCTCGCGGAGGACGACCCGTCCGCGCTCGTGCTTCTGATGCCGGCCGATCATGTAGTCGAAGACAAGAAAGCGTTCGCAGAGGCCGTCGAGATCGCAGCCGCCGCCGCGCGCGAAGGGGCCATCGCGACCTTCGGTATCAAACCCACCGGACCGGAAGTCGGTTACGGCTATATCCAGCGCGGCGAGGCCACTTCGCTCAAAGGCGCCTATCGCGTCAAGCGCTTCATCGAGAAACCGGATCGCGCGGACGCGCAGGCCTATGTCGATGCCGGCGATTACTTCTGGAATGGCGGCATCTTCATGTTCCGGGCCGCAACCTATCTCGAAGAGCTGGCGCGGTTGGAACCGGAAATCGCAGCGCAATGCCGCGAAGCCGTCGCCAGGGGCCGCGGCGATCTCGATTTCTTCCGGCTCGATCAAACCGCCTTCTCGGCCAGCCCTTCGAAATCGATCGACTACGCAGTCATGGAGCACACTTCGCATGCGGTCGTCGTTCCCGTGAGCATGGGTTGGAGCGATGTGGGTTCCTGGCAATCGCTGTGGGAAATCGCGCCGCACGACGCCAGCGGCAACTCGCTGGACGGCGACGTCGTCGCGCTGAATGTCACGAATTCCTATTTGAGGAGCGAAGGCCCACTGCTCGCCGCGGTCGGTCTCGAAGACGTGGTCGTGGTGGCGACGCAGGATGCCGTTCTCGTTACGCGGCGCGATGCGACGCAGGATGTGAAAAAGGTCGTCGAGGAGATTGAGCGCTCCGGACGGCACCATCACAGGCATCATCGCCGCGTATTCCGCCCGTGGGGCTCATACGATTCCGTGGATTTCGGCGACCGCTTCCAGGTCAAGCGCATCATCGTCAATCCGGGCGGCCAGCTTTCGCTGCAGATGCATCACCATCGTGCCGAGCATTGGGTCGTGGTGACGGGCACCGCGAGGGTCACGTGCAACGACAAGGTATTCCTGCTGCACGAAAACGAATCGACGTTCATTCCCCAGGGCGCGACGCACCGGCTCGAAAATCCAGGGACCATTCCGCTGCACCTGATCGAAGTGCAGTCGGGCTCTTATCTTGGCGAAGACGATATCGTACGGTTCCAGGACACGTACGGAAGAGGCTAGCCGCATCGGGCTGGCGAGCGGGGGGCAATGCACAAGGCATACATTTTCGCCGCGATCGCGACGTGTCTCGCCTTGGCGTTCGCCGCGCCAAACGCCATCGCAGCGCCCGTTCCGTGCACAAGCGCCACCGCCGCCTGCAT
This sequence comes from Rhizomicrobium sp., assembly GCA_035524575.1. GTDB lineage: Bacteria > Pseudomonadota > Alphaproteobacteria > Micropepsales > Micropepsaceae > Rhizomicrobium. Next base: position 26,181 of record DATKON010000205.1, on the reverse strand, counting down.
GGAATGGATCACGCTCGGCAACACGCGCGCGATGGTCTACCGCACCTATCCCCTCGATGTTCCCAACTCCGGCGTAAGGCGCGCGCTGATCATGGTCCACGGCGCGCTGCGAAACGCCGACCATTACTTCCGGACTGCAACCGGCGCCGCCTTCCTCGCCGATGCGCTCGGCGACACGCTGGTCATCGCACCGGCCTTCCACTCCGCCGATGGCGATTGCAAGGACAAGCTCGAAGCCGGCGAAGCCAACTGGCCGTGCGATGGTAACTCCTGGCGGTCGGGCGGAGACGCGATCGGCAGTCCCGACGTTTCGTCCTTCGATTTCGTCGATGCGATCCTCAAGAAGCTGGCCGACAAGCGCGTCTTTCCCGATCTTGCCGCCATCGTCGTCGCCGGACATTCCGCGGGCGGTCAGTTCGTCGCGCGCTATCAGATGGCCAACCGTGTCCACGAGACCTTGGGCGTTCCCGTCACCTACGCAATCGCCAATCCGTCGAGCTATGCGTGGCCCGACGCGAGCCGGGATCTGCCGGTGGACGACGGCGCACCGCAGAACGCCGTTCTTGGCTGGAAAGAGGAAGCGCCGCACACGCATTTCAGCTTCGGCGCGCTCGACGCCGCCAAGGCGCCCAATTTCGATCGCTGGCCCTATGGCTTGGAAGGTCGCAGCGGTCACTACTTCGTCGGCATCGCCGACGATCAGCTGAAGAAGCAGCTGGTCTCGCGCCCGGCCACCTATCTTCTCAGTCAAGTCGATACGCTGCCGCTCGGCGGCTTCGACGGCTCGCCCAACGCCATGGCGCAGGGCGCAACGCGACGCGCGCGCGGCGAAGCCTTTGTGACTTATGTCAACGAGAAGCTTGGCGGTCACGCGCAGATACAGATCGTCTCGGAATGCGGTCACAATGACCGCTGCGTCTTCACGACCGATACGGTGCTGCCGGTGATTTTCCCCGCAGTCTCGCGCTGAGCAATTCCGCTGCATTTGACGGAAGTGCAACCGGTTCGGTGAAGGCGGCATTGAATCTTGCCGCGCTCCCGCCGCGCCCGCTGCGCGAGATCAACTCCAGGTCGAAAAAACCGCGCGGGCCGTAGGATCGCGCCCGCAAACTTTATGATTTTGCGAAAAATGTTGGCCGTCGCGTCTACGCCGTTTCAGGAAATTCGCGCGAACATGGCCGTCAGACCGGGTGATTGGAGTACGTGTCATGGGTCATAGCTTGCGCGGCGTCGCCACGACCTTGCAGGTCGCATGGGAAAAGGACGATGCCGGTCAATGGTATACCTTCGAGCCCCACAATCTCGATGGCGTGTTCGGCAGCGGTATTTGCGTCGTGTGGTGCGAGGGCGAAGCGGCATCTGCGCTGTTCGTCGGCCATGGTGACCTGCCGCAGGTGCTGCACGAATTCTACGAGAACAGAGCTGTCGTCATGTATCGCAAGCTCGGGACGTTGCGCTTCAGCTGGGCGGAAGCGCCGCAAAATCTCCAGCGCGGCGCCGCGCGGTTTCTGACCGAACAGCTGCGTCCCGTGTTCGAGGACACGTCGGCGCTCGTTCCGAGCGTGCCGGTCAACCTGCCGCAATGATAGGGCCCGGCGGAACGGCTTAAATCCTTCCCGCGTTGAGCCATGGGGCCAGCCCGCGGGGTGAACCAATGGATTGCCAAGTTCTGGTCGTCGGCGCGGGGCCGACCGGCCTCGTGCTTGCCTTGTGGCTGACGAGGCTCGGCGTACGCGTCCGTATCATCGACAAGACGTCGGCGCCCGGGACGACATCGCGGGCGTTGGCGGTGCAGGCCCGGACCCTGGAACTCTACCGCCAGCTCGATCTCGCGGACACAATTGTGTCGCGCGGCCACAAGGTGCCCGCCGTCAATCTCTGGGCCAAAGGCGCGCAAGCGGCGCGGCTGCCGTTCAAAGCCATCGGCGAGGGCCTCACGCCTTACTCCTTCCTCGAAATCTTCCCGCAGGATGAACATGAAAGGCTGCTGATCTCGCGGCTCAGGCAACTGGGCGTGACGGTCGAGCGCGAGACCGAGCTCCTGAATTTCAGCGACGAACGCAGCCAGGTTGTCGCGAGGCTGAAGACGCCGCAGGGCGACGAGCGCTGCGAGACCCGATTCATCGCAGGCTGTGACGGCGCACGTTCGCTCGTACGCGAGACGCTGAAGACGGGATTTCCCGGCGGCACCTACCGCCAGCTCTTCTATGTCGCCGATATCAAGGGATCAGGTCCCGCCTTCAACGGCGAGCTGCATGTCGATCTCGACGAGGCCGATTTTCTCGCTGTCTTTCCGCTGGCCGGTGAAGGCCGCGCGCGGCTTATCGGAACCGTGCGCGATGAACGGGCCGATCGTCCCGACGCGCTGAGGTTCGAGGATGTCAGCGCCCGCGCCATCGAGCACATGAACGTCAAGGTCGAGACCGTGAACTGGTTCTCGACCTATCACGTCCATCATCGCGTGACGGAACATTTCCGAAAGGGACACGCCTTTCTTCTCGGCGATGCGGCGCACATCCACAGCCCGGCCGGCGGGCAGGGCATGAACACCGGCATCGGCGATGCCATCAATCTCGCGTGGAAGCTGGCCGCGGTGCTCGCGGGCCGCGCGCCCGACCGGCTCCTCGACAGCTATGAGGCCGAGCGCATGAGCTTCGCCAGGAGGCTCGTGGCGACCACCGACCGTGCCTTCACGCTGGTGTCCGCAGAAGGCGCGTTCGCCGATCTCTTGCGGACGCGGATTGCGCCGTTCCTGCTGCCGAAGATCGTCGAGTTTTCCTTTGCGCGCGAATATCTCTTCCGCACCGTCTCGCAGATCACGCTCAACTATCGCGACGGACCGTTGAGCGAAGGCATTGCGGGCGATATTCGCGGCGGCGACCGCCTGCCGTGGGTGCCGTTCGACGCCGATGACAATTTTTCTTCGCTTGCCGCTGCGATGGACTGGCAACTGCATGTTTATGGCCGCGCCTCCGACGCTCTCGGGCAATGGGCAAGAAACCGCAACGTGCTGCTGCAACAATTTGCCTGGCGCGAAGCATTCCAGAAGGCGGGCTTTATGAGCGACGCTGCCTATCTCGTGCGGCCGGATATGTATGTCGCCGTTGCGGGTGCGACGCCGGACTCGCTGGACGTTTATTTCTCCAGGCGCGGCATCCGCCCCTAAACCTTAGTCGACCGCATACGCAATCGTGCTCAGGAGCGCGACGTTGGGATGGCGCGAGTCGAGCCGGGTATGCTGCACGATGATCGGCACCGAGGATTCGATCAGCGACGCATAGGACGTGTCGCGCGGGATCGGCTCGGGATCCTTAAGGTCGTTGAATCGCAGATGCTTCGTGCGCCGGGCGCCGAGGGCGATCTTGTAGGGCCCGACCGGTTCGCGGTCTTCGAAGTAGATCGTGATCTCGATATGTGCGTCGTCCGCCGACGGGTTGAAGAGGCAGGCGACTTCGTGTGACACGAGCGTCGGGTCTTTCGGGTCGACGCTGTCGCCTGGAATGTAGCCTTCGGGAATCGCCCAGCACTTGCGGCCGGCATGTTCGCTCATGAAACCGCGAACGTTCCGCAATCGGGAATGTTCCTCGCGCGCCCTTGCAAGTCAGGAACCGCGCCAGAAATCGAGGGTTTACGAAATGGAGGAGGGGGCGCTCCGGCGCGTGAATTTCTTGAAAGGAATCTCCGATGGCTTCGATGACGGCAGGCGACGTCCTTGTCGAAACACTGATCGACTGGGGCGTCGACACCGTGTTCGGGATTCCGGGCGACGGCATCAACGGGCTGATCGAATCGCTTCGCCGCTATCGAGAGAAGATAAAGTTCATCCAGGTGCGTCACGAAGAAGCCGCCGCCTTCGCGGCCTGCGGCTACGCGAAATGGACGGGCAAGCTCGGCGTTTGCATCGCAACTTCCGGTCCCGGCGGTATTCACCTTCTGAACGGTCTTTACGACGCCAAACTCGACCAGGTACCGGTACTCGCGATCACGGGCCTTCAGTTTCACGATCTGCTTCACACCTTCACGCAGCAGGATGTCGAGCTCGACAAGCTGTACATGGACGTCGCCGTCTACAATTCGCGCGTCATGGGAGCGGCGCACACGGAGAACGTCGTTGCGCTCGCCTGCCGCACGGCGCTGGCCTATCGCGGCGTCGCGCATGTCACGATGCCCGTCGACGTACAGGACGAAGCCGTGTCCAAGGACATCCGAACGCCGCGCAATGTGGCGCATCACGTGTCGATGGCCGGCAGCCACCAGCACATCGCTCCATCCGCCGGACAACTGTCGCTGGCGGCGGAAATCCTCAACGGTGCGAAGAAGCCGGCAATCCTGGCAGGACAGGGTGCGCTGCATGCGAGCCAACAGCTGTCCGCCGTGGCGGAACGGCTCGGTGCGCCGGTCGTTAAGGCGCTTCTCGGCAAGGGGGCGCTTCCTGACGACAGCCCCTACAGCACCGGCGGTATCGGTCTTCTTGGCACCAAGCCGTCGCAGGAGGCGATGGCCGAATGCGATGCGCTTTTGATCGTGGGCAGCAGCTTTCCCTATATCGAATACTATCCGAAGCCCGGCAAGGCGCGGGTGGTGCAGATCGATCACGACCCCAAGCGCATCGGCTTGCGCTGTCCCGTCGAATGTCCGCTGGTCGGTGATGCCGGCCGGGTGCTCGACTCGCTGCTGGCGCAGCTGACGATGCGGGAGGATCGTTCCTTTCTCGAACAGGCGCAGAAGGGCATGAAGGCGTGGAACGAGCTCATGGTCGAGCGCGGCACGCGCGAAGACAAGCCGATGAAGCCTCAGGTCGTCGCCCATGAGCTGAACAAGCTCGTCGACGACAACGCCATCATCGCCACCGACTCCGGCACGATTACGACCTGGGCCGCGCGCCACATTGCGATCCGCGGCGCGATGAAGTTCTCCTGCTCGGGCAATCTCGCCACCATGGCCTGCGGCTTGCCCTATGCGATGGCGGCGGCGGTCGCCTATCCCGACCGGCAGGTCATCTGCTTCATCGGCGACGGCGGCCTCACCATGCTGATGGGCGAGATGGCGACGCTCCGGAAATACAATCTCAACGTCAAGATCATCGTCATCAAGAACAACGCGCTCGGCCAGATCAAATGGGAGCAGATGGTCTTCCTCGGCCATCCCGAATATGTCTGCGAGCTCCAGCCCATCGATTTCGCGACCGTTGCGCAGGGTTTCGGGCTCGCCTCGTTCCGCATCGACGATCCGAAGGCTTGCGCGGAGACGCTGCGCACGGCGCTGTCGGCGAACGGGCCGGCATTGATCGAAGCGACAGTCGATCCGAACGAGCCGCCGATGCCGCCCACGACCAGCGCCAAGCAGGCCATGCATTTCGCGGAAGCGCTTGCCAAGGGCACGCCCAACGCCGGCAAAATCGGGTTGACCGTTCTGTCGGACAAGGTGCGCGAGCTGGTCTGACCGTGTCCGCGGATGTTCCGATCGTTCAGGTTCGGACGAGCGCCTACGTCATTCCGACCGACGCGCCGGAATCCGACGGCACGGCCGCCTGGAACAGCACGACGCTCGTCATCGCCGAGATCGAAGCGGGCGGAAGGACAGGCCTCGGTTACACCTATGCCGACAGAAGCGCGGCCGAATTCATCCGCCGTGTCCTTGCCCCAGAGCTCCAGAACCGCGAGGCCTTCGCCATCGAGCGGCACTGGTCGGCGATGAATGCGGCGGTGCGCAATATCGGCCGGCCGGGCATTGCCGCCTGCGCCATCTCGGCGCTGGACATTGCGCTGTGGGACTTGAAGGCGCGGCTGCTCGGCATCTCACTCGCCAATCTGCTGGGGCCTGCGCGCGACAGCGTGCCCGTCTATGGCAGCGGCGGATTCACGTCTTACGACAACGCGCGCCTCCGCGGCCAGCTTGCAGGCTGGGTCGAGGAAGGCTGTGCATTCGTAAAGATGAAAATCGGCCGCGAGCCCGCGCGCGATGTCGCCCGCGTCGGCGTGGCGAAAGCCGCCATCGGCGACGCAGCGCTGTTCGTCGATGCCAATGGCGGCTACACGCGCAAACAGGCGCTCGCTTTCGCGGAACAGTTTGCGGACTACGACGTGCGGTGGTTCGAAGAGCCTGTCTCGAGCGATGATCTGGGCGGCCTGCGGCTGTTGCGCGATCGCGCGCCGGGGACCATGGACATCGCCGCCGGCGAATACGGTTACACGCCCTACTATTTCCATACCATGCTCGCCGCGGGCGCCGTCGACGTGCTGCAGGCCGACGCCACGCGCTGCGGCGGGATCACGGGCTTTCTGCGCGCCGCGGCTCTCTGCGACGGGTTCCAGATTCCGCTGTCGAGCCATTGCGCGCCGGCGGCCCATCTTGCTGCCGCAGCCGCGGCGCCGCGGCTCGCGCATATGGAATGGTTTCACGATCATGTCCGCATCGAACACATGCTGTTCGACGGCGCACCTACATTGAGGAACGGACGCATCTCGCCCGATTGGTCGGCGCCCGGACACGGGCTCGTGTTCCGGCGCAGCGATGCAACACCTTACGAGGCCTAAATGAACGTCCAGCACTCCCGTCGCATCGTCGTATCGCAAACACCTTCGGGGCGAATCCGCAGCGAAGAAATCGAAGTCCCGGAAGAGAACGTCGAAGCGCTGCGCAAGGCGCTCGAAGCCGAGATCGAGGGAGAAGTCCGCTTTTCAAAGGGCGACCGCGCCCTCTATGCGACGGATGCCTCGAATTACCGGCAGATCCCCTACGGCGTCGTATTGCCGAAATCGGCCGAGGATGTCGTCACCACGGTGCGCCTCTGCAACCGCTTCGACGTTCCGGTGCTGCCGCGGGGCGGCGGAACCAGCCTCTCGGGAGAAACCTGCAACACGGCCGTCGTCATCGACTTCTCCAAATACATGCATCGTGTCATTTCGATCGATCCGGAGAAGAAGCTTGCCGTGGTCGAGCCCGGCTGCATTCTCGACAATCTCCGCCAGCGCGCCGAGAAGCATCATCTGACCTTCGGGCCGGATCCCGCCACGCACGACCACAACACGCTGGGCGGAATGATCGGCAACGATTCCTGCGGCGAGCATTCCGTCATGGCCGGCCGCACGGCCGACAACGTCCAGTCGATGGACATCCTCACCTATGACGGACTGCGCATGACCGTCGGTCCCACGCCGCCGCAGGAGCTTGCGCGCATCATCGCCGCGGGCGGGCGCCGCGGCGAGATCTACCGCGCGCTCGTGGAATTCTGGAAGCAGCACGGGCATCATTTCGAGCAGGTCTATCCGCAAATCCCCCGGCGCGTCTCCGGCTACGAAAATCTCGACCAGCTGTCGCCCGAAAAAGGCATGAATGTCGCGCGTGCGCTGGTCGGCACCGAAGCCACCTGCGCTCTCGTGCTCAACGCGACACTCAACCTTGTCCACAGTCCGCCCTGTCGCGTATTGGCGATCGTCGGTTTTCCGGACGTATTCCAGGCGGCCGACGCCGTGCCGGCCGTGCTCCAGACGGGTCCCATCGCGCTCGAGGGGATCGACCATCTGCTCACCGAATACATGAAGAAGAAGCAGTTTCGGGTGAGCGAGCTCGAGGTGCTGCCAGACGGATGCGCCTGGCTGGTCGCAGAGTTCGGCGCCGACACGGCCGAGGAAGCCAGGTCCAAGGCCCAGGCGCTCGCCGTTCGCATGAAGGCGAAGGGTCACGCCACCAATGTCATCACCGACAAGACAAAAGAGAAGGAAGTGTGGGAAGTGCGCGAGGCGGCTCTCGCCGTCACGGCGCATATTCCGAACCAGCCGCCCACCTGGCCCGGCTGGGAAGACTCGGCCGTGCATCCCGAGCAGCTCGGCGATTACCTGCGGGAGCTGAAGGCGCTCTTCCACAAGCACGGCTATGAAGCCTCCGTCTACGGCCATTTCGGCGACGGGCTCATTCATTGCCGCATCAATTTCGATCTCGCGACGGAAGCGGGCCTCGCCAACTGGCGCGCGTTCCTCAACGAAGCCGCCGATCTCGTCGTGAAATATGACGGATCGCTGTCCGGCGAGCATGGCGACGGCGAGGCGCGGGCCGAGCTGCTGGAGCGGATGTATGGGCCGGAGCTGATGGCGGCGCAGCGTGCGTTTCGCGCCATCTGGGACCCGCGGCAGCGGATGAATCCGGGAAAGATCCTTGATCCGTATCCCATCACGGCGAACCTGCGGACCGGGCCTTCCTATCAGCCCAAGGCCGTGAAGGGCCTCTTTGCCTATCCCGAAGACGGGGGCAGCTTCACGCAGACGACGCTGCGATGCGTGGGCGTCGGGAAGTGCCGCCGCCGCGATCCGATGGGCGGAGTCATGTGCCCCAGCTATCTCGGCACCAACGAGGAAAAGCATTCCACGCGCGGGCGCGCGCGTCTGCTGTTCGAAATGCTGCGCGGCGATTTCCTGACCGACGGATTTGCCAGCGAGGAAGTCGAAGACGCGCTCGATCTCTGTCTCGGCTGCAAAGGCTGCAAGCGCGACTGCCCCGTCAATGTCGATATGGCGAGCTACAAGGCCGATTTCCGCGCCCGTCATTATGCGAAGAAGCTGCGGCCGCGCGCGGCCTACAGCATGGGCCAGATCGAGCGCTGGGCGCGGATCGCGCAGCATGCGCCGTGGCTCGCCAATCTCGCGACGCGCACGCCGGGCATCGCGGCGCTGACGAAATGGGCCGGCGGCGTCGCACAGGCGCGCACCATGCCGGCCTTCGCCTCCGAGACGTTCCGGGCCTGGCACAAACGGCGCGCGCCGAGAACGACAGGGCGTCGCGTGCTGCTCTGGCCCGACACCTTCAACAATTACTTCCGGCCGCGGACGGCGATCGCGGCCACGCAGGTGCTCGAGCGTCTGGGCTTCGAGGTCGACATCCCGCGCACGGCGCTCTGTTGCGGCCGGCCCCTCTATGATTGGGGATGGGTCGAACAGGCGAAGGATCTATGGCGAAACACCCTGAATGTGTTGCGCGACGAGATCGAAGCGGGCACGCCGATCATCGGATTGGAGCCTGCCTGCGTGTCCGCGTTTCGCGACGAATTGCCCGCGCTGTTTCCGGGCGATCCGGCGGCGAAAAGACTCTCTGACCAGACGCGGATGCTGAGCGAGTTCCTGACGGATCGCTCCATCACGCTGCGCACCCGCGACGATGCACCCGACGCGATCGTGCAATTCCACTGCCATCATCATGCGGTACTGGACAAGAAGGCCGAACAAAAGCTCCTGAACGGACTTTCCATGCAAGCCGAGTTTCTCGAAGAGGGCTGTTGCGGCATGGCGGGCTCGTTCGGCTTCGAGACGGCGAAATACGATATTTCCATGAAGATCGGCGAGCGCGCGATTTTGCCCAAAATCCGCAAGGCGCGTCGCAACACCGCGGTACTGGCGGACGGCTTCAGCTGTCGCGAACAGATCGAGCAGGCGACCGGCAGAAAGACGCTGCACCTCGCCGATTATCTGTTGGCGGCCGCCGTCGACTGAATGCCGTTGTGACCGATCCGGATATTTTGCAGCGTGCCCAGCAGCCCGAAGACCTGCAGGAGATAGACCACCACAGCGATGACCACCACGGCGTTCAGCAATCCGGCGATTTTGGGATCCATCGGAATATAGGTGTTGACCAGCCAGAGCAGCACGCCGACCACGATCAGAAGACCCACGAGGTAAAGCAGAGGCATAAATCACCTTCATCAAGGCACGGCAAACCAACGCGTGAAAGCGAGAGGCGGTTTCGCGACGCCGCGTCACGGGAACTTGAAGCCCAAAAACGGGTTGTATGGCCGCTGCAACCATTGTTTTATCGCGGCGCGCCTTTGGGGGATCCATGTGGGGCAAAAAGCGTAAGAAGCTGGCCGTCGCGATCGTGTGCTCGGACTGGCGGCTCCATCATTCCAGATCGGAATTCAACGGGCAGATCGCCAGGGCGGCGGGCGTGGACGGCGTCGATTTCGTCGCGGTGCCGGGGCCGGACGGGCTGCTGCTGCCGGAACGCGCCGCGGAGTGGCAGATCGCGCTCGCCCAGGCGAAGCTCCTGATCGGGGCGCATGCTCCGGTCGCGCTCGCGCTTGTGGCGCACCAGCGCTGCGCCGGCCATCCGGTGTCGGACGATGCGCATCTCGGCGACGTGGCGAAGACGGCCGCGGCCTTCAAGACGGAAACCGCATTCGCCGGCGCGGTTGCGGCGATGGTGGCCGAATATCGCTCCGATCTGCACTGGAACGTCCGGGTCGTGAAACGGATTTGACGAAGCCGATCTTCAGGGCGGCGGGGTGTCGACCGCCTCGACGATGCGCGGTGGCGTTCGTCTTTTCTGCACCTCCGACATGCGATGGCCCCAGGCGATGCTGGGCGCCTCGACCAAATGATAAAGCAGCGCGGCGGCGGCGATCGACAGGACGGGCACCGCGATCAACGTGCGCAGCAGAGTGACTTCGGGGCGGAACGCATAGAGAAGCGCGAACAGCACCACGAAGTGGATGAGATAAAGGCTGTAGGAAATTTTCCCGAGCCATCGGAGCGGCGCCACGTCGAGCAGACGCTGAAGCCAACCCATATAGGCCGCGCTCGCGACGACGAGGATCGCGCCGGCCTGCTCCAGGAAGCGATAGGGCTCGCTCGCACCGAATTGCCAGATGGAATTGAGCGCGACGAGGCCGGCCGCGAGCACGAGCATCTGCAACAGCCCGGGCACGCGCTTCACAAAATCCGTCAGCGCTTCGCGGTGGCGCGCCATCATCGCCCCGACCACGAACAGCCAGAGATAGCTCGCGCTGGTGGCGAACGACGTCAGGAACGGATGGCCGCCCGGATCGAGCCGCGCCGCCCAGTCGCCGAACAGGGCCAGCGCGAACGCCGCCGCCAGCGTCCATCGCTCCGACTGCATCAGCGCCATGATCAGAAGCGGAAAGATCAGCGAGATGTGCATCTCGACGACCAGCGACCACACCGGCGTGTCGATGTAATTGTTGCCGGCGCTCGCCATCAGGAACACGTGCTCGGCGACGGTCCTCAAATCGAGCGGCCGGTTCCAGAACTGCCTGGTCCAGTCGCTCAGGCCTGACAGCGGTCCATGCGAAAGGAACGTCATCAGGATCATGCCGATGGTCACGGCGGCGAGATAGGTCGGATAGATGCGCAGCACGCGGCGGACGACGAATTGGCGCCAGCCGAGCGGCTTGCCGGCCCAGAAGGGCAGTGACAGCACGAAGCCGCTCAGCGTGAAGAAGACGAGAACGAATTCCGGCCCGTCCCACAAAAGATGCAGCGGCGTGTTGCCCATGAGCCGCACGAAGCCCGGCTTCACCGGATGCTGGTACACCTCCCAGAACATCGGCGAGGTGACGAGGCAATGGTGGAAGACGACGATGAGCGCCGCGAGCCCGCGCAGGGAGTCGAGGGGGGCGATACGGCCCGTCTTCATTGAAACTGCGCTCCAGTTGGGGCCGTCGGATCGCTTTTAGGCGGGCGAAAATGCCGGTTCAAGCGGGGTCCCCGTCCAATAAAGGCTCTGCAAGGCCATAAAGTGGCCACAGGGGCGCGCCATTAACCAGGGGTGAGGAGGCGCACCCCTGCGTCTTGTTCCCCTGCCGATTTTGGGGAATCTTCGGGACGCTGTTCAAGGCTGGAGCGCATGTCGGTTACACCGTTTCCCAACGCGCCGCGCGGACCTGTCCCCGCGCCGGCGGTTGCACCCGTTCTTTCGGTCATTATTCCGACCTTCAACGAAGCCCAGAACGTGGCGGAGCTGGTGGCGCGCCTCGAACGCGCGCTCGACGGCCTCGCCTGGGAAGCCATTATCGTCGACGACAATTCGCCGGACGGAACGTCCGCGGTCGCGAAGGCCCTCGCGGCGAAGAATCCGCGCGTGCGATGCCTGCGTCGCCTCGGGCGTCGCGGCCTCGCCGGCGCCTGCCTCGAAGGAATCCTGTCGTCGAGCGCGCCATACATCGCGGTGATCGACGGCGATCTGCAGCATGACGAAGGGCTGCTGCCCAAAATGCTGAAGCGCCTGACGGACGACGAGGCCGATCTCGTGGTCGGCAGCCGCTATACGCAAGGCACGGTGGCGGATGGCCTGGGCGGCGCGCGTTCGGCCTACAGCCATACCGCGACGGGCCTCGCGCAGAAGTTGCTCGGCATCAATCTCAGCGATCCGATGAGCGGCTTCTTCATGGCCCGCCGGGATTGCGTCGAGCGCGTGGCGGGACATCTGTCGCCGATCGGCTTCAAGATCCTGCTCGATCTCGTGCTGACGTCGCAGGGCCATCTGCGCGTGGTCGAAGAGCCCTATACGTTCCGCGAGCGTCATTCCGGCGAGAGCAAGTTCGATCTGCGCATCGGGCTCGAATTCCTGGGGCTGCTGCTCGCCAAGCTGACCGGTGGCATCATCGATTCCCGCTTCCTGCTGTTCGCGCTCGTCGGCGCGACGGGTCTCGTCGTCAACATGGTCGCGCTCAAGATCGGGCTTGCGACCTTCGATCTGCCGTTCTCTGTGGCGCAGAGCGTTGCGACATTCGCGGCGCTCGTCAGCAACTTCCTCCTCAACAACGCCACCACCTATCGCGACCGGCGCCTCAAGGGCTTTTCGCTCGTCACCGGCTTCCTCGGCTTCTGCGCCATCGGCGCAGCCGGCGCGATCAGCAATGTGGGTCTCGCGACATGGATGTATTCCAATCATTCCGTGTGGTGGGTCGCGGGAGCGGCCGGCTCGGTCATGGGCGCCTTGTGGAACTATCTGATGTCGAGCCAGTTCGTCTGGCGCACACGCTGAATTTCCGCTTTGTATTGCGGTAGCCGAACGTGAAGGGCGAATTCGCGGGGGTCGGCGGCGTGCGGCGCGCGGGGGGCCGGCTGATGGGAATTGGGCGTATCCGGCCCGCGCTCCTGGTGGTGCTTGCCGCGCTCGTTTTGACGGCGCCGATCTGGGCGGTCGATTTTCCGGCCATGCCGGATCTGCCGGCGCATATCGCCTGCTTCTATCTGCTTGCCGGCGGCATCAAGGATCCGCATCTGGCGCAGTTCTACCGGATCGACTGGCAGTTCGTGCCCAATCTCGCCTCCGAGATCACGGTGCCGTTTCTCGCGCGCGCGATCGGGCTGATCGCGGCCGCGAAGGTGTTCATAAGCGCCGCCGTCGCGTTGTGGGTGCTGGGCGCGGCGGCCATTCAGCGCGCCTTGTTCGGACGCGTGGGCATCGCCGCGCTGATGGCGGCGTTCTTCGCCTACAACGCCAATTTCTTCTGGGGCTTCCTCAATTACGATTTCACGGCGGGACTCGATCTTCTCGTCTTCGCGGGCTGGATCGCGACGGCGACGTGGCCACGCTGGCGTCGCGTGGCGGCGTTCACCGCGATCGTGACGGTCGTCTATTTCTGCCATCTCTTCGCGGAAGCCGTGCTGCTCTTGATGATCGGCTGCTTCGAGCTGGATGTGCTCATTCGCGACAAGGCGCTTTTCTCGCGCCGCGTCTTTGCGCGCGCCGTCGACATGGCGAGCCTCGTTCTTCCTTCGGCGTTTGCTTTCTTCTTCCTGAAACCGAAGGCGGCCGACGGCGGCCATCTCGAATTCAATTTCCTGTCGACCTGGGACGACCGGCTGGAGGCCGCATTCCAGCTGCATTACGACGCGCCGGGCTACATCATCCTGGGCCTGCTCGCGCTTCTGTGGTTCGTCGGTCTGTGGCGCGGCTGGTTCAGGTTTCATCCCGCGATGCGCCTCGTCGTGCTGGCGCTTCTGGCTGCAGCCGTCTTCATGCCGGAATGGGCGCTCGGCGGCTGGGGCGTGGACCTGCGTCTGCCTGCGATCCTCGGCGCCGTCGCGTTTGCCTCGGTCGAGTTTCAGCTGTCCCCGCGCTGGCAAGGCGCGCTGGCCGCTGCCGCGCTGATCGCGCTCGGCTTCAGCGCCGCCGCCGCGGGCGGCAACTGGGCCTATTACGACAGGCAATATGCGGAGTTCCGGGCGGCGCTCGCCAAAAGCCCGCGCGGCGTCAAGCTGATGACCGTGCTCGACGGCGATGCGATGGGCCTCGCTTCCGACCAGCCCTACTGGCACATCGCCGAGTTCGCGATCCTCGATCGCTCCGGCTTTTCGCCGCTGCTGTTCACGACGGCGGGCCAGCATGTCGTGCGCGACCAGCCCGCCTATCAGGCGATCGCCGCGGCGACGGCGCAGCAGGGTTCGCCGCCGGATGTGGGTGAGCTGGGCGATCTTGCGGCCAACCAGGTCGACGGCGACAAGGACATCCCGGAAGAATTTCCCTATCTGATGCTTTTCCAGTGTCATTTCGACGAGGTCGTGGTGATCCGTTCGGGCGGCAGACCCAGTCCCGCGCCCGATGTCCTGAAGCTTCGCCATCGCGGCAGCTTCTTCGATCTCTACGACGTCAGACCCGACGACGCCTGCGCAAAGCCATGACCGGCGCGGCGCGCCCGTTGACCGGCAGGATCGCGAGCGCGGCTTCGAACGTCGTCCTCGCGGCCTTCGCGCTCGTGTGCGCCGTGGGGCTGTGGCGCGTCATCGCCGTGATCGGCCTGCGCGTGCCGCTCGATCCCAACGAAGGCTGGAACGCCTATCTGGCTGCCGCGGCGCTGGCGGGACATCCGCTCTATCCGGACGCGCAGGCCTATCTGGTCAACAATTATCCGCCGCTGTCGTTTTATCTCGTCGGTGCGCTCGGCAAGCTTGTCGGCGACGCGATCGTCGCCGGCCGCGTCCTCTCGCTGTTCGCATTCTTCGCCTTGATTGCGGGCGTCTTTCAGGCCGTGCGCGCCATGAAGGGCTGCACCGGCGGCGCGCTGCTGGCCGGTTTCCTGCTCGCCGCCTGGCTGATCGTCGGCTCCGACTATGTCGGCATGGACGACCCGCAACTCTTGGGTCATGCGCTCCAGATCGCGGCGCTGCTGCTCGTCTTGAAGAGATCGCCGAACGATATCGCGGGCGCCGCTCTTTTCGCGCTTGCACTGTTTGTGAAGCACAATCTCGTCGCGATGCCCGTCGCGGCAGGAGTGTGGCTTCTGATGGAGGATCGCAGACGGGCGTGGCGCTTCATCGGATCGGGCGCCGTCTTCTTGTTCGTCGGACTCGCGCTGTTCCGTATCGTCTATGGCACGAGCCTGCTCGCTCACCTGATGTCGGCGCGCAGCTATTCCTTCGCGCTTCTGGCGGACAATCTGGGGCAGTGGCTCATCTGGGGCGCGGTGCCGATCCTGATCGCGGCCGCGCTCGGGCTTGTCCGCTGGCGTGATGCCCATGTCCGCCTTGCCGTGCTCTACGCGGGCGCCGCGATCCTCATCGCGATCGCCTTCGCGGGCGGCGCCGGCGTCGACGCCAATGTCTTCTTCGATGCGGATATCGCGCTGGCGCTCGGCGCGGGTCTCGCGTTCAACCGCGCCGGAAGCGATCGGCGGCAGGCGCTCCTATCCGCCGCGCTGCTTCTGCCGCTGGCATTCGGGCTTTACCAGGCGTCACGGGACGAGGACTGGCGCGATTGGGATTACTGGCGTCATCCGATGGCGGACGAGGCGGCGGCCGCCAGGCGCGACATCGCTTTCCTCCGCGCCCGTCCCGGCCGCGCGCTCTGCGAGATGCTTTCGTACTGCTATTGGGCGGGCAAACCCGCCGAGGTCGACATGTTCAATGTCGGCCAGCAATTCGCCACCGGCGCGCGGCGCGACGACGCTCTCGTCCGCGCCATCGAGGCGCACGCCTTCGCGACGATGGAGTTCGACACGCTCGATCCCTTCGCGCTCGGCCCGCAGGTGAGGGCGGCGGTGCTTGCGAACTACCGCATCGATCACGCCGACGACGACGGCGTCTTTCTGGTGCCGCGCTAGGGCGGGATTGGCTGAGATACCCCCTTCCATTCGTCATCACCCGGACGCGCTACTGCGCGTCCGGGTGATGACGAATTTTTGGATGATTCAGGTTTTCGCTCCGGACCCAGCTTCGGCTAACCCATTGAGAACAAAGGAAGAACTTTCTGCTTGACAGGACGAAGCCGATTCGGTATATACTACCGCTTCGGGTTTAGAAGGACCAGGCCTCTGCCGCTCGTGTTCGCCATCCTTCGTCGCCTCGCGCAGTTCATCCGTGTACGGATGGATTTGGCCCTGCGTGCCCCTGCTTTTCGGCTTGGGTTCCGGGCGCAGCGCGCGGGGAAGCTTCGCGGAACGGGCATTTCCCGTCATCCCGTCGGCGCGCGGAATTTTTTCCACCCTGATTTTTCCCCTGATAGCAGGGGAGCGGTGCGCGATCGCGATCGCCCGTCAGGCCTGCCCGACCTTCACCATGCCGGTGCGCTCGAGCTTGCCCCAGCCGACGAACGGTCCCTTGATCGCGGTCCAGATCGAGCGGACGACGACGTAGTACATCAGCTGGCGATAGCCGAAGCGCTGCAGCATCAGCCACCACAGCAGACTCCAGTCCTCGCGCTGCTCCATCATGAAGCCGATCAGCGCCGCCGTCAGGTCCACCACCATGAACACCGCATAGTAGACGCCGACGATGACGAGGTTGTCGTTGGTGAACTCCGCGCCGTGCTGCAGATAGGCGATGCCCTGTCCGATCAGCTGCCAGACGAGCAACAGATCGGCGAGCGGCGCCAGCGCCGTCAGGATGATCTGGAACAGCCACACCTGCGGCAGCGCAATCACGCCGAGCGCGCCGTAACGCGGATTGAATGTCAGGCGGCGATATTTCCAGAGGCATTGCAGCGTGCCGTAGGCCCAGCGGAAGCGCTGCCGCGCGAGCCCGGCGAACGAGCTCGGCGCTTCCGTCCAGGCAACCGCCGTCGGATCGAAGCGCACGCTGTAGCCCTTGCTCTGCAGATGGATCGTGAGGTCCTGGTCCTCCGCCAGCGTGTCGGAGGGATAGCCGCCGACTTCCTGCAGCGCCGACTTGCGCCAGGCGCCGACGGCGCCGGGAACCACGGTCAGCGTGCCGAGCGCGGCGAGCGCGCGACGCTCGAGATTCTGCGCCACGATATATTCGAGCGCCTGCCAGCGCGTGATGGTGTTGACGCGATTGCCGACTTTCGCGTTGCCGGCCACGGCGCCGACTTTCGGATCCGCGAACCAGCGCACCAGACGCGAGATCGTCGTGCGGGCGAATTGCGTGTCGGCGTCGAGCGCAACGATCACCTCACCCTTGGCGTGGGCGATGCCGACATTGAGCGCGTTCGCCTTGCCGCCATTGGCGATGCGCAGCAACTCGACACGGGCATCATCGCCGAATTCGGTGCGCACGACGCCGGCGGTGTCGTCCTGCGAGCCGTCGTCGACGACGATGATCTCGAGCTTTTCGTGGTCGCTGGCGAGGATCGTGCGCACGGTCGAACCGATGACGCGCGCTTCGTTGTAGGCGGGCACGATGACGGACACGAAAATCGGATCGCCCGTCGCCGGGGCCGGTTCCCCGTTCGATTTCCCGCGAAGGGCGCTGAGGCCAGCCAGCACGAGAAGCCTCAGGACGCCGAGCCAGATCGCGATCAGGAAGCAGAAATAGAGCCCGTTGCCGAGCGCATTCAACGTCAGGAACACGATGCGGTCCATGAACATCGACAGCGTCGAAGTCCGCCGCGGCATCGCCTGGTCCTTGGTCCATCCGGCGAGATCCGAGACGAGCACGAAGTGGTGGCCTTCGCTGCGCAGCTTGTCGATGATGAGCGGCAGCGCTTCCACGGTCTGCGCGCGATCGCCGCCCGCGTCGTGCAGAAGGACGACGTCGGTCGGAATGCCTCTGGTGTCCACATGGGCGCCGCCGACATTGGTCGGCCGGTGGTTGACCTCGTCGTCGACGGCTTGAACGATCTTGTCGACGCCGGGCTGCGCCCAGTCGACCGGATCGACATGCTCGCCGACGGTGGTGTAGCCCATGCGCTGCGCCACGAGCACCGGCGCGATCTGATCGTCGTCGGTCGGCTCCGCATCGCCCAGATAGGGCGGACGGAACAGGCGCAGCGAGCGACCCGTCAAGGCTTCCACGAGACGCTGCGTGGCATTGAGCTCGAGCGGCACGCCCTGCGAGGGCGTGTCCTCGAGGTCGGGATGCGTGTAGGTGTGATTGCCGAGCTCGTGGCCTTCCGCGAGGATGCGCTGCACGAGGCCGGGATTGGCTTCCGCGTTTTCGCCGATGATGAAGAACGTCGCCTTGACGTGTTTCTCCTTCAGGATGTCGAGGATCTGCGGCGTCCATTGCGCGTCCGGTCCGTCGTCGAAGGTCAGCGCCACGTCCGTGTCCGTGGGCGAGCCGCCGAACTGCCGGATCAGATAATGCGCCGTCGGCAGCTGCGTATAGGCCTCGTCGTTGATGTCACCCGTCTGCGGATCGATATCGAGGCGACGCGTGCCCGAATTGGGATTGGTGTCGACGGTGAAGATTTCGCCCTGGCCGTCGAAATCGATGTCTTCGTTCGGCAGCTGCTTCAGGCCCTGCGGCGCCGGCGCGCCATAGCGGCGCCCCATCACGCTCCAGACGGTCGGATCCTCCGAACCCAATTGCCACAGCGCATAGCCCGCGGGTTCGTAGACGTCGGCCGCATGGATCTCGTTGAACGCCGTCACGCCGTCCAGGAACCAGATGTCGTGACGGGTGTGATCGTCCTCGTCGATATAGGAGAAGTGCGGATTGTTGGTGGCGTCGTCGAAATCGATCTTGGCGCCCGCATCCTGCGCATCGATCATGGCCTGCGCGAAGGTGAGCTTGTCCGCAGGTCCGCCGTTCCAGTCATAGCCGAAACCGCCGAGAACGATGATGGTCTTGTCCGGCGGCAAGGTTTTCATGCGCTTGTCGAGCGTCGCCTCGAACCAGCTCTGGCCGGCGATGCTTCCCGGATCGTCCCGATCGTCGTGCTGGTCGGACGCCATCAGCATCGTATAATCGACGATCTGCGAATATTTGGCGTAGGGCCATTTGTCGTCGTCGAACTGCGCCGCCATGGCAAGGATGAGGCCTCGCGGGCGGAATTGCGCCGCAAGCTCGCGCAGGAAGATTGCGAGATTATCGTGGGCGGCGTCCGGTACTTCCTCGAAATCGACGATGAGACCCTGCAGCTTGTGCGACGTCACGAAGGTCATGACCTGCGCCAACAGCGCCTCGCGACGCGAAGGGTCTGCCAGAAGCTTGGCCAGCCCGGGGCCGTTCCAGTTTCCGCCGTTCGCATTCTGAATCGTCGGAAGAATCGCCGTTGTTGGCTTCGTCGCTCGCACATAGGACGCCATGTGCTGGTCGAAATTCGTCTGCAGCTTGAGATTGGACGGATCGAAAATCAGCCAGACCGGGGAAACCCAATCGAGCTTCGGCAGCGCGCGCTGCAGCGCGGGGAAACCGTCCTCGCGGCCGTTCCAGTTCGTATAGAAGGCGACGGCCAGCGGACGGCCGAGCGGACGGGCCGCACGCGCATAGTGTCGCGCGCTGCGCAGTTTCCAGCTTCGTGCCTGCGCCTGCGCTTTTGCCGCGAGCCGCGCGAAGGATCGCAGGAGCGCGGGATCTTTGGCCTTCGGCTCGAGGTCGGAAACGTTGATGGGCGTGAGCCTGCCGGGCATGGGCAGCTTCGCCATCTGCGGCGCTGCAAACAGCGTCATCACGAAAATCCCGCCGAGAAGGGTGCTCGCCACGGCCAGCATCCATCCGGCGAAGGAGACCCGCGCGGCACGCCGCCCGGTTGCATCGAAGAAAATCGGCTTGTTTGCCATGAAGGTTTACGCCTGAACCGCGCTCACAGTGGGGTGTGGGGTGCTGTACTACCAGAACTCCAGCCGTCCCGCCGGAAAGAAAGCCAGACCCGCGTCAAAATTGCGGCAATCGGGAAAGCATATGGCATTGATCTCGAAAGGTTTACCGCCCCGGGGCCGGGGATCGGAACTTGGCCTCACAGCCCTTCGTTGAATGAGCGAAATCGACCCGAGGACCCCTATGCTCAGATTGGCGCTTCTTTTTCTGATACTCGGGCTGATTGCCGGCATTCTGGGCTTTGGCGGAATAGCCGGCGCCTCCTTTGCGATCGCCAAATTCCTCTTCTTCATCTTCCTTGTCGTTTTCCTCGTCTTCCTGTTCCTCGGACTCACGGCGGCAAGGCGGCTGACCGGAGGCTGACCAGCCATGGCGGGTTTTCGCTTCGGCATTCGCCAGGCGCTCGCCCTCGAGACGCACAACAATCTTGAGGATGTGCGCTGGGGGCTGACGGCGCTCGATCCCGTCAAGCGACGGCTTCGCTACGGCGCCTTTGCGGCGAGCGACGGCGAGCAGATTCCCTACCGGTTATGGCTGCCGCGAAGACCAAAGGCGGCGATCCTGCTGCTGCACGGCTGCTGCGACTATTCCGGCGCATTCGATTCCGTCGGCGCCAAGCTGGCGCGCTCCGGCTTTGCAGCGCTCGCTTACGACCAGCGCGGCTTCGGCGCGACGCGTGCACGCGGCACATGGGCCGGCGAAGATCGGCTGGTGCGCGATGTCCGCGACGCGGCCGCGTTCTTCCGCCGTCGCATCGGGCAGGACCTGCCGCTTTTCGTGCTCGGCGAAAGCATGGGCGGCGCCGTCGCGCTCCATGCCGCCGCGCGCGGCCTTGAAGCGTCCGGGCTGGTGCTCGTGGCGCCCGGCGCGCTCGCGTCGTCGTTCCGCCGCTCGCTCTACAGCTGGATCCTCTACGGCGCGCGCAAGCTCGTGGGCGAAGCGGAACTCGTGGTCGAACGGCTCGACAGCTCGGACCTGTCGGCAACGGATGCAATCCGGCTGCTCGGCGATCCGCTCGTCATGCGCAGCATCACGACGGCCATGCTCGACGGCGTGATTGCGCTCGCCTATTCCGCGGTCGAGACCGCGCGCCGCGTTGCGATGCCGACGCTCACCATGGTCGGACGCAAGGACGATCTGTTGCGCCGCGAATGCATCCTCGAGCTGCACAACAATCTCGCCGGCCCCAAGGCCTGGGCCGAGATCGAGGACGGGCCGCATCTGCTGCTGCATTGGACGCGCAGCAACGAAGTGCTGCGCACGGCGCGCCGCTGGATCGAG
This sequence comes from Rhizomicrobium sp., assembly GCA_035524575.1. Classification (GTDB taxonomy): domain Bacteria; phylum Pseudomonadota; class Alphaproteobacteria; order Micropepsales; family Micropepsaceae; genus Rhizomicrobium. Next base: position 5,173 of record DATKON010000205.1, on the reverse strand, counting down.
CGGCATCTCTGAATTCGGTGTTTCGCCCGCGATAACACGCAATTTTTCCCGGCGTTGCGACGGTCGGAAACGAAATAGTCCTTGCGCGACAGGAACATCTGCGCGACGGCGCACATGCGATCGTGACAGGATCACGCAATTGGCACGGTAACAGACTGGCCGCGGCGCGCCGGCAACGCCTATGCCGGCGGTCTATGCGCCCGCGCGCGGCAACAAAAAGCCCGGCTGCTCTGGTGAGGGCCGGGCGCAGATTTGAGTTATGGCGAAAAGCATACAGTTTTTGATCAAAAGTGCAATCGCAATCGCGGCGTGTACCGCAACGTTTCGCATTTCTGCGCGCAAGCCGTTGAAACTGCGCGCATGATGTTGCGCTTTTTGTTCGCGTTTTTGACGGCTAATGCCGCGCCTTCGACTTCGCCGTCTCTTCGGCCTTGCGCAGGTCTTCGCCTTCGGGTCCCTCGAGCGCCTTCTCGGCATCCTTCGCCATGCCGGGGATCTCCGACTTCTTGTCGTGCACGAATTTCTCCTGCTTCTCGTCGAAACGGCGCGTGGCTTCGTAGCTGCCTTCACCTTCGACCTTGCCGCTTCCGGGTTTCTGCTGGTCTGCCATGGTCCTCTCCCATCGGGTCGCAACATTCAGCAAACGCCCGATCAAAGCCGAGGGTTGCGGCCTTGACGCTCGTCGGCGTCCATTGTGATCCTGAGTTGCAAGAGGGGCGGGATGGAACGGGTCCGGACGCGTATCGAATCGATCGACGTGGTGCGCGGGCTCATCATCGTCCTGATGGCGCTCGACCATGTGCGCGATTTTTTCGGCGATTTCACGGCGAACCCCGTGGACCTGGCGACGACGACGCCGGCGCTTTTCTTCACGCGCTGGGTGACGAACATCTGCGCGCCGACCTTTTTCCTGCTGACGGGAACGGGCGCCTATCTGACGCTGAAGCGCATGACGCGGCGCGAGCTTTCGCGCTTCCTTCTGACACGCGGCCTCTGGCTCATTGTCCTCGAACTCGTCGTCATGCGTTTCGCGATGCAGTTCAATATCGACTATCACCTCACCATCACGACTGTGCTCTGGGGCCTCGGCTGGGCGATGATCGTGCTCTCGGCCCTCATCTGGCTTCCGCTTTGGGCGATCGCGCTGTTCGGCATCGTGCTCGTCGCCGGCCACAATCTGCTGGACGGGATCGATCCGAAGATGTTCGGGCCCTTGGCGCCGCTCTGGAACGTGCTGCACCAGCCGGGGATCATGCTTCAGACGGCGCATTCCACCGTGCTGGTGTCCTACATGCTGATTCCGTGGGTCGGCGTGACGGCGCTGGGCTATGTGCTCGGGGTCGTCTATGGCTGGAATGCGCCGGCGCGGCAAAGATTGCTTTTGTCGCTCGGCATCGCCTGCGTCGCGGCGTTCATCGTGCTGCGCTATTCCAATCTCTATGGCGATCCCCTGAAGTGGAGAGTGCACGATACGGCGCTCTTCACGGTGATGTCGTTCATCGATACGACCAAATATCCGCCGTCGCTGCTTTTCCTCCTGATGACGCTCGGGCCGACGCTGCTATTGCTGCGTGCGTTCGACGCGGGTGTGGCGCCGCCGTTCAAGCCGGCGCTGATCTTCGGCAAGGTGCCGCTGTTCTTCTACGTGCTGCACTTCTATCTGATCCATCTGCTCGCCATGGCCGTGAGCTACGGACGCTACGGCATCGTCGGCGAGACGACGCAGTCGCCCGACCTCGCACATTTTCCGTTCAGCGCACCGCCCGGCTGGGACGTCGGCCTGCCATGGATCTACGCGATCTGGATCGCCGTCGTGGTGGCGATGTATCCGCTCTGCCGCTGGTATGCGGGCGTGCGCACGCGTTCGCGCGCGTGGTGGCTGAGCTATCTTTAAATCACCACTTCGATCAGCCGCGGGCCTTTGCCCTTCATCGCGCTCGCGAACTGGTCGGCGAATTCTTCCGCCGTCTCGGCGCGCGAGGCTTCGACGCCCAGACCGGCGGCGAGGCTCACCCAGCTGAGTTCCGGATTGCGCAAGTCAAACAACGAGAGTGCTTTCGGTCCCGGATTCTCCGCACCCACGCGCATCAGTTCGATGTTGAGGATCGCATAGGCGCGGTTGGCGAAGATCACCGTCGTCACGTCGAGCTTCTCGCGCGCCTGCGTCCACAGGGCCTGCAGCGTGTACATCGCGCCGCCGTCGCCCTGGAGGCACACGACCTTGCGATCGGGGCAGGCGACCGCCGCCCCGGTGCCCAGAGGAATTCCTTGCCCGATCGAGCCGCCGGTCAGGGACAGCCAATCATGCGGCGCGGCCGTTGCCGTATAGACCTGCGAGCCGATGCCGGCGGTCGCGCCTTCGTCGGAGATGATGGCGTTGTCGGGCAGATAAAATCCGATCGCCTGTCCCGCGGAATAGGCGTTGAGCTTGCCGGCCGGCTTTTCGGGACGCGCGAGCTTCACCGTTTCCGCCGCGCGCGGCGCGCCGAGAGTTTCCGCCAACGCTTCGAGCGCGCCGGTGCCGTCTTCATGCGGCTGCGCGAGATAGAGGATGCGGCAGCCGTCCGGCACGCACCAGCTGGGCTTCCCCGGATAGGCGAAGAACGACACGGGCGGTTTGGTGCCGACCAGAATGAGCTGCTCGACATTTTGCAGGAACTCGACGATCTGCTCCGCGAAATAGGGCACGCGTTCGACGGCGACACGGCCGGCGCCGCGCGCGAGCCTCGGCGCAAACGTATCGCACATCAGCCGCGCGCCGGATTTCGCGGCGATGCGTCCCGCCGCTTCGAGCCCCGCGACTTTCAGCGCCGCGCCGCGCATCAGGATCGCCGTGCGCTTGCCGTTGCGCAACGCTTGCGCCGCCTCGTCGATGGCCGCATCGGACACCGACGCCGCTTCGATGTTTGCGAGCGGTGGCGCCGCACGGTCGGCTTCGAGCCAGGCGGTGTCGGCGGGAAGGATGAGCGTCGCGATCTGTCCGGGCGCGGCGCGCGCCGCCTGCACGGCCCGCGCGGCATCGGACGCGACTGTCTTCGGCGACATGCTGGTGTGCACCCAGGCGGAAACGGGCCGCGCGAATCCGGTGATGTCGGAGGCCAGCGGCGCATCGTATTGCGCGTGATAGGTCGCGTGATCGCCGACGATGTTGACGATGGGCGTCGCGGCGCGGCGCGCGTTGTGGAGATTGGCAAGCCCGTTCGCGAGACCGGGGCCCAGATGCAAAAGCGTCGCGGCCGGCTTCTCCGTCATGCGACCATAGCCGTCGGCCATGCCCGTCACGGCACCTTCAAACAGGCCGAGGATGGCGCGCATGCCGGCGACCTTGTCCAGCGCCGCCACGAAATGCATCTCGGACGTTCCGGGATTGGTGAAACAGACCTCGACCCGGCAATTCACGAGCGTCGAGACCAGACTTTCCGCACCGTTCATGGGCGATCCTTGAATCTATTCCGCGAACAAGGTTTCCGCGGGAGGCAAAAAAGGTCAATCCAAACGGACGAATGTTCCTGATTCAAAGTCTTTTTCGAAGGCAGAACCGGTCGGCTCGTCAACAAGTCCGATCCAGGAATCGTCCTTGTTCAGCACCGCTCCGAGAGCGACGTAAACAGATTTGCGCGCATCGAGTTGCTCAGCAGATACGCCGCGCATATCCCCTCTTATGCGCCATCCGCTGTCGGGATACTTGTCACTCGCCTCGCCCATATCAGGCGTTTCGCGGTACAAATAATGGACCGGCAATTTTCCATCGAGAACACACTGATCGACGAGGCAACGCTCCCAGTATTCTCTTCGCGGTTCGCCTCTTGAGATCAGCTCCTTCTCGGGATCGGCAAATATGATGTCGATCACATGCGATCGTGGAAGGCGAATGATCGATCCCTGGGAAAGGTTTGGCATATCGCTTGGCATGGATTCGAGTGTTCCCTCCAACCACTCGGGATCAGCGGACGTAATCTTTATCCACATTCGTTCTGCATCCCATTTCGGGCTTGGTGGAATCGATCGGATCGTGGCCTGTACGAGATCGTCATTGCCGATTGCGCGGAGCAGCGCTGGCGCCGGTAGGTAATATGTGTAAGGAGCCGAAGCCGCGATCGGTCGAGGGTCGTCGATTTCATAAAGCTGCGACATCGAACAAATCCGACAGCGGGATCGAACCGATTACCACAAAGTCGGCAGATTGTCCTTCCTTTGCGCTTAAACCCCGCGGCGCTTGCTGACGATGTATCTGACCCGTCACATTGACTGGTACCTGACCGCGCCAGCCGCCACCTGACCGGGCAATAGGCTGACTTTGCAGGCCTTTGCCACCACTGTGATCGGGGGGATAGAAACGCGGGCGTCGAGCCCCTATCTTCCGGCGCACAGGTTCGAAGGAGACGATTCCGCCATGTCGAAGCCGATTTTCGGTGCGCTGTCCCGCGCCGGCGCACTTTTTGTCGTGCTTGTGGGCCTTGCCGGCTGCGGCATCAACGATGCCCCGCGGCAGGACCAGAACGTCAAAGCCAAATGGTCGGAGGTGCTCAACCAATACCAGCGCCGCTCCGATCTCATTCCCAATCTGGTCGAGACCGTGAAGGGCTATGCCCATCAGGAATCGTCGGTTCTCGAAGCGGTGACCGAAGCGCGCGCCAAGGCGACGCAGACGACGGTCAACCTGCCGCCGGACGTGCTTTCCAATCCGCAGGCCTTCCACAATTTCGAGCAGGCGCAGGCCTCGCTCGGCAATCAGATCGGCCGGTTGCTGGTCGCCAGCGAGCGTTATCCCGATCTGAAGTCGAACGAGAATTTCCTGGCGCTGCAGGCGCAGCTCGAAGGCACTGAGAACCGCATCGCCGTGGCGCGCCGCGACTACATCGAGGCCGTGCAGGAATACAACACGACGCTGACCACGATTCCGTCGGCGTGGATCGCGCACATGTTCTATCCCAACCTCAAGGTACGGGAGACGTTCACGATCAGCGAAAAGGCGCAGGAAGCGCCGCAGGTGAAGTTCTGAGCTGTCTCTCATGCGCAATGTGATGCGATTGGTCGTTCTCGCCGCGGTCTGGCTCGGCTTCATCATCGCCCTGCCGGCCGCGGCGGCGCCCACTTTTCCGCCGCTGACGGGCCGCGTCGTCGACGATGCAGGAATTCTCTCGGACGACACGAAGGCGCAGCTCACCTCCAT
>DATKON010000204.1:0-17577 GCA_035524575.1 Rhizomicrobium sp. | reverse complement strand
CGACGCTGTCCCAAATATCCGGCACGGAAAGGCAGCCCTCTTCGGCGACCGCCATCTCCTCGGACGTCCAGAGGATTTTGGGATTGATGAAGACATAAGGCTCCGTCTCGTCCGCCGACTGGGCGAGATCCATCACAATCACGCGCTTCGGGATACCGATTTGGATCGCGGCAAGTCCGATGCCCTTGGCCGCGTACATGCTGTCGAACATGTCGTCGATAAGCATGCGGATTTCAGCATCCACCCTCTCGACCTCGCGCGAGACTTCTTTGAGGCGCGGGTCGGGCGCGGTTAGGATCGGACGGATGGCCATGGATTCGGAAATAGGCGAGCGCGCCTTTTGGGTCAAGCGCCGCGCGCGTTCAAGGTAACCAACACATGCAACTGTTACTCGTCCTGGTCATCTTTCTTGCCGCCGGCTTTATGGTTTTGGGCATTTACGTTAGCCGTGGCCGCAATAACACAGACGCTGCAGAAATGCTGGCACCGCGTCTCGAAGCCCTTTCCGCGGCGCAAAACGAGATCGCCGGCCGCTTCGCACAAGCCATTGCCGGCCAGAGCGAATTGCAGAACGTGCTCGCGGAGCGGCTTGAAGCGCTCGACCGGCGGCTCGGCGAAAGCCTGAAGGAAACCGCAACCAAAACGGCGGAAACGCTCGGCGGCATCCAGACGCGGCTCACGGTGATCGACGAGGCGCAGAAGAACATCTCGGCGCTGTCGGGCCAGGTCATCAGCCTGCAGGAAATTCTGTCCAACAAACAGGCTCGCGGACTTTTCGGCCAGGCCCAGATGGAAGCGATCATTGCCGACGCCCTGCCGCCCGGCTCATATGAGTTTCAGGCGACGCTTTCGAACGGTAGCCGGCCCGATTGCGTGATCCGCCTGCCGGGCTCGAAGACAGCCATTGTCATCGACTCGAAGTTCCCGCTGGAAGCGTTTATGGCGTTTGGCGCGACGGGTGAAGCCGAGCGCAAAGTCGCGGCCGCGGCCGTGCGCACCGACATGCTCAGGCACATCAAAGATATAGCGGAGAAATACCTGCTTCCTGGGGAGACCCAGACACCCGCCATCATGTTCGTGCCGTCGGAATCGATCTACGCCGAGCTGCACGAGAGTTTCGCCGACGTGATTCAGCGGGCACAGCGGGCGCAGGTGATCGTGGTGTCGCCCAACATCCTGATGCTGGCCATCACGACGGTGCAGACCGTGATGAAGGACGCCCGCATGCGCGAGCAGGCGAATCTGATCCAGAAAGAGGTCGGCGCGCTTCTGATCGACGTGAAGCGGCTGGGCGAGCGCGTGCTCAACCTGCAGCGCCACCTCGGCCAGGCCGATGGTGACATCAAGGACATCGTCACCTCGACGGAGAAGATCATCAAGCGCGCAGGCGCGATCGAGGCGGTGGAACTCGGCGGAGCCGAACCGGCAAAGCTGGCGAGGGGCGCCTGAGTTCTAGATTGTCCGGCGGGCCTTGAAGGCGGCGGACAAGGTGCCTTCGTCAAGATAGTCGAGTTCGCCCCCTACCGGCACGCCGTGCGCGAGACGGGTGACTTTCACATTGTGAGCGCCTAGCACGTCCATCAGGTAATGCGCGGTGGTTTGGCCCTCGACGGTTGCATTCATGGCGAGGATCACTTCGTCGACACTGTTTCCAAGGCGCCTCAACAACGGCGCGATATTAAGCCGCTCCGGCGTAACCCCATCGAGCGCCGAGAGTGCCCCACCCAGCACATGATAGCGGCCGCGGAACACGCCGGCGCGCTCCAGCGCCCAGAGGTCGGCAACGTCTTCGACGACGCACAGCACGTGCGACTCACGACGCTCGTCGCGACAGATGGCGCAGGGGCTTGTCGTGTCGAGATTGCCGCAGAGCTCGCAATCGCGGATCGCTTTCAGCGCGTCCCGCATCGCCGCAGCCAGCGGCGCCATCAGCGTCTCTCGCTTCTTCAGGAGTTGCAGCGCCACGCGCCGCGCCGAGCGCGGCCCCAGTCCCGGCAGTTTCGCCAGAAGCTGCATGAGCTTTTCGATTTCGGGACCTAAAGCCGACATCACTCGTCGCCGCTGTCGTCCGGCGTCGCTGGTGCAACCTCTTCCGTCGCCCGGTCATGCACGCTGACGATCTCGGCGCCCGGAAAGCGATCGAGCACGGCGCGGACGAGCGGCTCCTGCGCCACGGACTCGATCTTCGCCGCATGCTGCTCGCGCTTCTGCTCCGCAATCGTCGGTGCGCCCCCCTCGCGCGCCAACGTGACCACCCAGCGCGTGCCGGTCCAATCCTTCAGCTTCTGCGCGAGATCGCCCGCCAGCGTGCGCGGTGCGCGCGGGCCCGGCCGGAATTCTATCTGGCCCGGCTCGATATGAACCAGATGTACGTCGTTTTCGAGATGAACCTTCAGCACCGAGGCGCCGCGCGAAGCCGCCAGCGACACGATGTCTTCCAGGCTGCGCAGCGGGGGCGCGTTGTCGGCGATTGCCTCCGGCGCCGCTGCAGCACGCGCCGTGACTGTGTTGCCGGCAGTCAAGCCCGCGCGGGGAGCAGCCGGTGACGGCGCGGATGACGGAGCGCGCGGCGCCGCGCCTTCCGAGTCGAGCACATCACGCACGAGCTTTTCGGTCGGCGGCAGATCGGCGGCATAGGCGAGGCGGATCAGCGCCATCTCGGCTGCCGCGATCGGACGCGTCGCATCGCGCACCTCGAACAGTCCCTTGAGAAGAATCTGCCATGCTCGCGTGAGTGCAGGCACTGACAATTTTCCCGCCATCTCGGCCGCGCGCGCCGCTTCGCCCGAACCGCCGTCGAAGAAGCCCTCCGCGCCCGGCGCGACCTTCACGCGCGTCAGGAAATGCGTGATCTCGAGAAGGTCCTGCATCACGGCCAGCGGATCGGCGCCGCGGTCATAAAGCGCCGACAAATCGTTCAACGCGTCTGCGATGCGCCCGCCCAGCACCTTCTCGAAGAGATCGAGCACGCGACCGCGATCGACGAGGCCCAGCATCTCGCGCACGCTCTCGGCGGTGATCGTGCCGCCTTCGTCATGGGCAATCGCCTGGTCGAGCAGCGACAGTGCGTCGCGTACCGAACCTGCCGCCGCGCGTGCGATGGAGGCGAGCGCCGCCTCTTCGATGTTCACACCCTCGGTCTTCGCGATGTTGGCAAGATGCCGCACCAACTCGTCCGTTTCGATTCGGCGCAGATCGAAACGCTGGCAGCGTGACAGCACCGTCACCGGGACCTTGCGGATCTCAGTCGTCGCGAACACGAACTTCACGTGCGGCGGCGGTTCTTCCAGCGTCTTCAGGAGGCCGTTGAAGGCCTGCTTCGACAGCATGTGCACTTCGTCGATGATGTAGGCCTTGTAGCGGGCCGAGGCCGGCGCATAGCGCGCCCCTTCGATGATTTCGCGGACGTCATCGATGCCCGTGCGCGAGGCTGCGTCCATCTCCTGCACGTCGACATGGCGCGACTCGGCGATAGCGACACAGGGCTCGCAGACGCCGCACGGGTGGATGGTCGGCGCCGTCGTCTTGCCGTCCGGACCAATGCAGTTGAGCGCGCGCGCGATGATGCGAGCCGTGGTGGTTTTGCCGACGCCGCGGACACCCGTGAGCATGAAGGCATGAGCGATGCGGCCGGTGGCGAAGGCGTTCTTCAGCGTCTTGACGAGCGCTTCCTGTCCGATCAGGCCGGTGAAGTCCTGCGGCCGGTATTTGCGTGCCAGGACGCGATAGGCGTCGCCTTTCTGCGGCGGCAGATCAAGGCCGAGGCCCAAACCCGTATTTTGGTCCTGTTCGCGTTCGTCCATGGGGCGACTATAGCAAGCGCATGCCTGCGAGAAGCTCGGATTCTTGGGGATCAGGTGGGAGCCGGCAGCGACCCGGAGCGGATTCGTTACGGCTGCTTCCTTCCGGACCTGACCGGGTTGGCGAGTGCTCGCGTCCGCGCCGTCTCCCACGGGGGATATAGGCGCTGGCGCCCGGAAAAGCGAGTCGGCCGCCACTTGGGCCAAAAAAACGAAGGGCCGGCTCCCTTCTGGAAACCGGCCCTTCCATTGTCGGCTGCGGTCGCTGGACCGCGGTCGGCTTGTTCAGCCGTGATCCTCGGAAGAGGCCACGATCCAGCTCTGCAGATGATGACAATGAGACACTGGATCACCTCCTTTCGAATATAGTTGCGCGCGGAGAATGTAGAGCGAGACGGCCGTTTTGTGAAGAGCCGCCTATTTCGGGCTGAAAATGTCCTCGATCCGGCACTTGAAGAGCCTCGCGAGGGCGAAGGCGAGGGGCAGGCTGGGATCGTAGCGCCCGGTCTCCAGCGCATTGATCGTCTGGCGCGACACGTTCAGCGAGTCGGCGAGATCGCCCTGCGTCATGCCGCGCTGCGCACGCAACGCGGGCAAGTTGTTCTTCATCTCCGGTACGCCCGCTTGATGGCGATGCTCGAAAGCAGCCACACCACACCCAGGATCGGCCACGCCCATGAGATGCCGAGCGGCGGCAGACCCACATCGACCAGAAACGAGTAGGTCACGAGCGTCGAACAGCCGAGGCCGAACGAGATCGCCAGCGACTGCAGGAACTGGTGCTTCTGAAATTCATCGATGTGCAGGTAATACCGCCAGACCGCGACAAAGATCAGCCAGATGGGCAGGGCCGGAAGAACCGTCGCCGCAACGACCAGGGCGTGATCGGACGCGTGCGCGATGAGCCACGGTCTCGTCCACATGGCGACGGCGTAAAGCAACCCGGAAGTCCAGACCTCGATGATGTAAATGCGGCCGGCGCTTTTCACCGGTACGGCCGTGTCGGACATGGCGGCATCCCCTCTGTAAAGCGTGCTTTACATAGGCCACCTGCGGCATGCTGTCAAGCATCCTTTACATGCCTACTTTGCGGAAGGGACGCTTTTGCTTTGCGGGCAACGACCGTGGGTTCAAAATCGACGGCGTCGGGGGCGGGGTGGGGCGCGAAACGCAATATTTCGCCGATCCGCTCGAGCCCGGCCCGTCTAGCGCGCAGTGGGTCGAGTTGATGCTTTGAGGGCCGTCAGCCGTCCTTCTTGACCCGGTGCTTGCCTTTGGCGAGCGCTACGATCATGCCGCGAAGTGTCTGCGTTTCCTGGTAGGTGAGCCTGGCGCGATGCAGCGTCGCGCGGATGGCGCGCACCATGGCGTCGCGTTTTTCGGGCGGATAAAGAAAGCCGCTGTCTTTCAGCTCGCGTTCGAGATGCTCGAACAGCTGGAACAATTCTTCGCGCGTGGGTTTTCGATGGATGGCGCCATGCTCGATGCGTGCAGGCGGCGTCGCATCGCCGGCGCGGAACCATTCACAGGCGTTGAGCAAAACGGCCTGTCCGAGATTGAGCGAGGCGAAGGCCGCGGTCGGAATCGTGATGACGCAGTCGCACAGCGCGATCTCGTCATTGTCGAGGCCTGCGCGTTCGTTGCCGAAGAGAATGCCGGTCTTCTCGCCGCGCGCAGATGCCGCGCGCAAACGCTTTGCCGCTTCGGCTGGCGTGATCACTTCCTTCGTCGTGCCGCGCTCGCGTGCCGTGGTCGCGAAGACAAGCTCGAGCGCGCCGATGGCTTCGCGCGTTGTTCCGAACACGCGCGCGTTCTCCACGACACCCGACGCGCCGGCCGCCATCGCCTCGGCCTTCTTGTTGGGCCAGCCGTCGCGCGGCGCGACCAGCCGTAAATCGCTCAGGCCGAAATTCGCCATCGCGCGCGCGGCCGCGCCGATATTCTCACCCAATTGGGGATGGGACAGAATGACGACGGGGATGGTTCTCTCGGTCAAGCGTTGTTCCGGATTCTGGGGCGGCCGTTCCGTGCTAAGACGGAAGCGGTCTGACGGAGGTTATGGGATGCGCCGGACGCTTACGCAATTCCTCGCGGTAAGCCTTCTGAGCCTCGGCGCCGCGCAGGCCGCCGGGACGCCGCCTCCGCCTTCCAGTGATTGGTCCACGGAAACCGTAGTGGTCAACGCGCCCCGGCATGGGCCGCTTTTTTGGCACGTCTCGCGCGGCGACGCCGAAGTCTGGATCCTTGGCACCGTCGGCCCCATGCCGAAAGGCCTCGCCTGGGATCACACGCAATTGGAGCAGATCCTCGATGGAGCAAAAAGCGTCCTGTTGCAGCCGCGGGCGCAGATCGGCTTCTTCGAAGCAAGCTGGTTTCTCCTGACGCAGCGTCATACGCTTGAATTGCCCAACGACGCGCATCTGGAAGACGTGCTCGATCCGGCCTTGAAGGCGCGCTTCGTCGCTGCGCGCACCAGCCTTCATCGCGATGCCGATCACTATGAAGATTATCTGCCCGCTGTTGCCGGGTTCATGCTCTTCGGCGATTTTCTGAGTGACGCCAAACTTTCCATGAGCGAGCCGCAGGATACGATAAAGGACCTCGCGGACCACAAGGATGTGCCAACGCATCCCATCGCCGATTACGAAGCGATGCCGGTGGTCAAGGAGATCGGCAAGATGTCCGATGCGGCGAGCCGGCGTTGCCTGTCGGCGGCACTCGATGACATCGCCGCGGAAGAGGCGCATCAGGCGCTGACCGCCCAAGCCTGGGCCGCGGGCGATCTCGCCGGCATGAGGCGCAATTATTCGGAAGCGACCATCTTCGATTGTCTTCAGCAGGCGCCGAGCTTTGCCCAGCTTTGGGCGCAGAGTGTCGCGGACGCCACGAAGGTCGTCGATGCTGCGCTAGCACAAGGCGGCAAGACATTGATGGTGGCCAGCCTCGGCGCTCTGCTGCGCAAGGACGGTATTCTCGATCGGCTGCGGGCCGAAGGTGCAACCATCGATGTGCCCCAATAGATGCCGCTCGATCGTCGTCCGGTGCTGTTACGAAGTGGATCGCGAGAGCCGCACCAAGTTGGGACCGTTCGGGCCTACGCTCAGGACGCCTTCTATCGAATCCAGATCGACGATAATGGCGAGCCCCTTGCGCTCGGGATCGGACTTTTGCTCGCGTTCGGGCGCCGCCTCAAAGATTTTTTTGCGTTCCGCCTGATCGTTCGTGATGCGCGCGCGGCCCTTGAATTGCAGAAGCGGCGTCGTCGCCGAACGATACATGAGCGCGACATTCGGATTCTGCCGGATGGCCTCGACGGTCGAGCCGCCGGTATTGCGCAGCCAGAAGCCGAGCTGGTCGTCGCTGTAGACTTGTGTCGAGCCGCGGAACGAAAGAACGGGCTTCCTGTCCTTGTCGACGGCCGCGAACAGCATCGGATTGCCGCTCGACAGTGAGGCGTTCACGAGTTCCTTGATCTCGGGCGAAAGCTTCAACATGGGACCTCCGGACAGGCGAGATTACCGGTTGGGCGCACCGATACACAATTGGGTGGGCAGGCGCGAATTTGCGGCTTTGACGCCTTCCCTCGGTCCCGCTAAGAGGGCGTCCCACCCATTCCCGAGGACCCTCAAATGGACAAGATCAAGGTTGCCAATCCGGTCGTCGAGCTCGACGGCGACGAGATGACCCGCATCATCTGGGCGCTCATCCGGGGCAAGCTGATCCTGCCCTATCTCGACATCAAGCTCGACTATTACGACCTCGGCATCGAGAACCGCGACAAGACCGACGATCAGGTGACAATCGATGCGGCGGAAGCGATCAAGCGCTCGGGCGTCGGCGTCAAATGCGCGACCATCACGCCCGACGAAGCGCGCGTGAAGGAATTCCATCTCAAGAAGATGTGGAAGTCGCCCAACGGCACCATCCGCAACATCCTGGGCGGCGTCATCTTCCGCGAGCCGATCATCTGCAAGAACGTGCCGCGCCTCGTGCCCGGCTGGACGAAGCCGATCGTCATCGGCCGTCACGCTTATGGCGATCAATACCGCGCCACCGATTTCCGCATCCCCGGTCCGGGGCGCCTGATGATGCGGTTCGAAGGCAAGGACGGCAAGGTCATCGAGCACGAAGTGTTCCAGTTCCCCGGCTCGGGCGTGACCGTCGGCATGTACAATCTCGACGATTCGATCCGCGATTTCGCGCGCGCTTCCATGAACTACGCGCTCGACCGCAAATATCCGCTCTATCTCTCGACCAAGAATACGATTCTCAAGGCCTATGACGGCCGTTTCAAGGATCTGTTCCAGGAAGTGTTCGACGCGGATTTCGCCGCGAAGTTCAAGGCGGCCGGCATCACCTACGAGCATCGCCTGATCGACGACATGGTGGCCGCAGCGCTCAAGTGGTCGGGCGGCTATGTGTGGGCGTGCAAGAATTACGATGGCGACGTGCAGTCGGACACGGTGGCGCAGGGCTTCGGCTCGCTGGGCCTGATGACGAGCGTTCTGATGACGCCGGACGGCAAGACGGTGGAAGCCGAAGCCGCGCACGGCACGGTGACGCGTCACTATCGCGAATACCAGAAGGGCAATTCGACATCGACCAATTCGATCGCCTCGATCTTCGCGTGGACACGCGGTCTCGCTCACAGAGCCAAGCTCGACAACAATCCGGCGCTCGACAAGTTCGCGCACACGCTGGAGAAGGTTTGCGTCGACACGGTGGAAGCCGGCTTCATGACGAAGGATCTCGCCCTTCTCGTCGGTCCTGAGCAAAAATGGCTGACGACGGAAGGCTTCCTCGACAAGGTCGACGAGAATCTGAAGAAGGCGATGAAGTAGGCCGCTGGCTCGCTCGCCGACTTCCGCATAAGGTTTCCCTTGCGCGTCGTCGTGGGGGGATCAATGCGCCTGAATCTTCATTTTGCGGCCGCTTTGGCGTGGACGCTCTGGCAGGTCATACCGGCGTCGGCGAATGATGTGCGTCCGATCACGAAGATCGAGTCGCGCGAGCTGCCGCCAGACGTAGTCACTCAGCGCGTCCTCTCCCAGCTCGCGAACATCCTGCACTTGGAGAAATACACGGCGGACCCTGGCCATAGGCCTCATCTTCCCTTGAACGATTTGTGGCTTTGGACTTCCCCGCGAGCGACCTATGCACCGGAGCTATGCGCGGCCGATCAGGTTACCGTCTACTTCCGACCCGTTGCCGAAATTTCCGGCCCAGAAACGAAAACGGTCGCAGAGGGTATCCACGCGAAAACATATTATCGCTTCTTACATCTACCGGTGTTGCCGATGTTTTCAGCCATGGGCCTGTCGGATGTTCGTGACCTGCGCGCACGCTGCGCCGATGTGAATCCGGAGAAGGAACAAATGCTGTCAGCGCGCGATGAAGAAAGCGCGGTTGAAGGTGTGTGGTTGATTTCCGAACTCGCGAGTGAGCTGAAATCAACCCCGCCGTCGTTCACGCTCGATTGCCACGACTATCGCGATGACGATCCGCAGTGCCTGTCTGACGCCAAGCTTATGCGCCCCGAAGAGGTGACCAATATCGAGTCATGCGAAAGCGATGATGGCAGGGCAACGTGTTGGGAGATTGACCAGTTTGGATTTCACGGCCACGACATTGGAGTGCGGCTTTATGTGGAAACAAAAAATGGGAAACCGAATATCGTTCGGGTCCACCCGATCGAATGGGTAACAACCGCTGATGCAAGAGCCGACTGAAGTATTGCCGCTCTCATTGTCGTTGCTGGAAATATGGAGGGGATACAATGAAATTGAACGTAGCAGCCGCCTATTGCGCCGGTATCGTGACGGCGTTTGCCGCCATCGCGACAGGGCAAGCGATCAGCGAGCCACGCAGGGTTTCGCTCGACGAGATCGATGTCCATCGCATCAACGTCGTCGAGCCCGACGGTACGCTCAGGATGACGATTTCCGATCGCGCGCAATTTCCCGGCATGATCGTCAAGGGCAAGGAATTGCCGCATGCTACGCGCAGCGATTCCGCCGGCATGCTGTTCTTCAATGACGAGGGCACCGAAAACGGCGGGCTCATCTTCGGCGGCAGATCCGAGAGCGGCCGCGTCGTCAATTTCGGCCACCTGAGCTTCGATCAATACATGCAGGACCAGGTCGCCACGCTGGAGCAGAGCGAAGAAGATGGCCGTCGCGTGTCGGGCCCCACCATCGACGATCGCCCCGACGCACCGATGGATTTCGCTGGCCTGTCCGCGCTCGAGAGCGAACCCGACAGTCCCGCGAAGACGGCGAAGCTGCGGAGCCTCGAGCAGTCCGGCGCCTTCGGCGCGACGCGGCTCTTCGCAGGCAAGGACGGCTCGGGCGGTTCGCTCGTCAGCCTCAAGGACGCGAAAGGCCAGACGCGCTTGCGTCTGGTCGTCACCGCGGCCGGCGAAGCGTCGATCGTGTTCCTCGACGAGCACGGCCGGGTCGTGCGCGCCATCGGCGCGAACGACCCGCACTAGGTTGTCCGCTTAGGCTGCAACGGAGCGCCACGCCCCGTTCTTCGGCGCAAAAATCCGGAAGGCGCCGAGATACGAAGCCGAGTAGGCCAGGCCGAAGGCGAGCCCGATCGAGCCGAAACGGAAGATGTTGTCCGACAAGCCGCCCAGCGCCGTCTGATTGACGGTGAAGATCGTCCACCAGGTGTTCAAGAGCGCATGCAGTGCAAACGGCGCCCAGATATTCCGTCTGAAGCGGATGAAGAAATAGGAAAACACGAATGCGCCCAGCACAGTGATTGCCAGAATGCCGGCAAGCTCCGCCGGATCGCGCGATTGGGAAGCGTGACCGGCGGCGAAGAGCACGGCGGGGACGAGCGCGGCGGCGAGGAAATTCCAGCGCGCGCGCTCATAGAGTTGTCCAAACGCGAAGGCGCGAAACAGGACTTCTTCAGCAAAGGGGCTGTAGAGACATAAGAGAAAAAACGCGCGCGGCGTCACGCTGGGATCGACATGCGCCGTCAACGCAAAGCCGATGGCGGCGGGCAATGTAGCGACGAATCCGAAGAATAGCGGGCGAAGCGGGTTGGCCAGAATCCCGAGCTCCTCGAGCGCCGCGCGAAAACTGCGCCGCGCGACGGTGAGGGCCAGAATGGGCACCACGATCCAGACGGTGTTGGCGATGAAGGAATAGCCGTAAGGCCCCAGCGCTTTGCCGGCCTGGGCGAGCAGCGGGATGCCCGGCAAATAGCCGAACGCGATCAGGGCGCCAAATACGACAAGCGGCATCACGGCCGATGTGATCTTGCGAGTCACTGCGCTGTTCCCCGTCGCCGACGATCGAAGCCTAAAGTCGCGCCGCTATTGGGCAGGCATGTGGAATCATCATGGGCGCCCTGCCAGCCGGTATGCGGCTGGCGCACGGGTGTCCGGGCAAAAATGTTCTTTTTTTGTTCCTTCTTTTTGCTAGGCTCCGCCTACACTTCTTGGGAGGCAGACATGCTTGGCTATGTGACGATCGGGGCGCTGGATACGGAGGCATCCGGCAAATTCTACGATGCGGTTTTCGGTGCCATCGGCGCGGAGCGGAAATTCGCCGACGGCGGCTGGATCGGCTACGGCCCGAAGGGCTCAGACAGCCACAGCGTCTATGTCTGCCCGCCTTTCGATAAACAGCCGGCGCGGCCCGCCAACGGCACCATGATCGCCTTCAAGGCGAATTCGAAAGCGGAAGTCGACGACGCGTACAAGGCGGCGCTGGCGAATGGCGGTCGCGACGAAGGCAGGCCCGGCCCGCGTCCGGAAGATTCGACGACCTTCTACGGCGCCTATATGCGCGACCCGACCGGCAACAAGATCTGCGTGTTCTGCAAGCCGTAGGATCCGCTTCAGGAAGCGAAATCACTCCGTCCGCGCGTCGTCGCGGGCGACGCCAGCGGCGTTGATTTCGGACTGGGTGATGCCGTCGTCGTGGGCAAAGGGTTTGAGGGCGGCGGTTTGCTTGAGACGCTGCTCGAGTGCGGGATGCTTCTGCATTAGGCTCGCGAAGTCCTCGGCGGAGAGGCTCAAGAGACGAGTCGGCGATCGGGCGATGACGCTGGCACTGCGCATGGTGTCGTGCAAAAGCGCGAGTTCGCCGAAGAAGTCGCCGGCACTGAATTCGACATGCTTGTCTTCCAGCTCGACCTCGACTTCGCCGGACACGACGAAATACATCGCCGCCGCGCGTTCGCCGCGCGCCGAAATGATGCCCCCGGCGGCCACCGATTGTGCGCGCAGAAGGCCCATGATCTCGCTCAATAGGCTGGCGCTGAAACCCTGGAACAGCGGCACGCGCGACAGCATCGCGAAGGTGACGACGAAATCGCGGCGATGGATCGTGTTGACGAATCCGGTCGCCACAATGCCCACGGGAAGGGCCAGAAGGCCGACGCCGACAATCATCGTCACGCCGGCCACAACCCGTCCCAAGCCGGTCACCGGCACTACGTCGCCATAACCTACAGTCGTCAGCGTCTCGAGGGCCCACCACATGGCATCGGGAATTGTGCCGAAGGCTTGAGGCATCACGTGCCCCTCAACGGCGTGCATCGTCGCCGCCGCGAACACCATGGCGCACAGTTCGAGCAGAAGTGTGCCGACAAGCGCGCGGCGCTCGTCCACGATCACCTGCGCCAGCGTCGACAGCGCGGGCGAATAGCGGGCGATCTTCAGCAGCCGCAAAAGCCGGATGAGCCGCAGGAACCGCAGATCGATAAACGGTATGAAGAAGGCGACGTAGCCGGGCGCAATGGCCAGAAAGTCGATAAGCATCATCGGCCGGAGCGCGAAACGCACACGCCCAAGGAATGCACCACCGCGGAATAGCGGATCTTCCGGCGCGCACCACAGCCGCGCAAGATATTCAATCGTGAAGACTGCGATCGAAACGCCTTCAAACTCGATGAAGAACTCCGGGAAGGCGCGACGGACCGGTGGCTCGCTCTGCAGCGTGAAGGCAATTACGTTCGCGATGATCAGTCCGATCAGGCCGAACTCGATTACGGAGCCGACAAAGCCGCCGGCACGACCGCCTTCCAGTGCGAAATAGATATGCCGCCTGATCGTTGCTTCCCGCGCCGCCCCCGTCTTGCGCATGATCTATGCGGCAGGCGCCAGAGTGCCCAGATGCCTGGCGATGGCTTCGAGCGCGGCTCCTGCCTTGTCGCCGTCGGGACCGCCGGCCTGCGCCATGTCCGGCCTGCCGCCACCGCCCTTGCCGCCCAAAGCCTCTGCGCCGACGCGCACGAGATCGACGGCGCTGATGCGCGCCTTCAGATCGTCTGTGACTCCCACCACCAGCGATGCCTTGCCGTCCGCCACTGCCGCGAAGGCGACAATCCCCGAACCGATCTTTGCCTTGGCCTCGTCGGCGAGACCTTTGAGATCCTTCGGCGCCACACCTTCAACCACGCGCAGCACCGCTTTTAGGCCCGCGATATCGCGGACGGAGTCGCTGTCCGCAGTCCTGGACGGACCAGCCAGCGCCAGTGCGCGGCGCGCATCCCCCAGCTCGCGCTCGAGCTTGCGGCGCTCTTCCGACAACTTCAGCACGCGCGCCGGCAATTCGGCAGGACTTGTCTTGAGCGCCGCGGCCGCGTTGCGCGCCAGCTCCGCCTGTCCGGCGAGATAACGGCGCGCGCCCTCACTCGTCAGGGCTTCGATGCGGCGTACACCGGCAGCGACAGCGCTCTCCGAGAGGATCGTAAAAAGCCCGATGTCGCCGAGCCGACGCACATGCGTTCCGCCGCAGAGCTCCACGGAATAAGGCTTGTCGAGCGTGGCGAGATTGTCGCCCATGGTGAGGACGCGCACTTCGTCGCCATATTTCTCGCCGAACAGTGCTTCCGCGCCCGCGGCGATCGCCTGATCGGTCGGCATGAGCCGCGTCGACACATCGCTGTTCTGGCGCACGACCACATTCACTTCGTCCTCGATGCGCGCGAGTTCCTCGGGCGTCACCGCTTTCGGATGGCTGAAGTCGAAACGCAAACGATCCGGCGCGACGAGCGAACCCTTCTGCGCCACGTGCGGGCCCAGAACATGCTTCAGTGCGGCGTGCAGAAGATGGGTTGCGGAATGATTGGCGCGCGTAGCCCGGCGGCGCTCGCCGTCGACTTTGAGATCGACCGCATCGCCGACGACGAATTGTCCGTCGGTGACTTCGACGATATGCACATGCAGCGCGCCGAGTTTCTTTTCCGTATCGACCACGCGCCCCTTCGCACGTGACGAAGTGATCACGCCGGCATCGCCGACCTGGCCGCCGGACTCGCCGTAGAACGGGGTCTGGTTGGTGAGGAGCAGAACCGTCTCGCCGGCCTTGGCATCTTTGACGCGTGCGCCGTCTTTCAGGATCGCGGTAACGGTGCCTTCGGCTTCTTCGGTGTCGTATCCGAGGAATTCGGTGTTGCCCAATTCCTCACGCAGAGCAAACCACGCTGTATCCGTTGCCGCCTCGCCCGATCCGGCCCAGGCCCGGCGCGCATCTTCGCGCTGGCGGCGCATGGCTTCGTTGAAGCCGTCGGTGTCGACCTCGATGCCGCGCGCGCGCAAGGCATCCTGGGTGAGGTCGAGCGGAAAGCCGAATGTGTCGTAGAGCTTGAACGCCGTTTCGCCCGCAAGCTTGGCGCCGCTCTTCATGCCGGCCGTCGCTTCGTCGAGCAGCTTCAGGCCGCGCGCCAGCGTTTCGCGGAAGCGCGTTTCCTCCAGCTTGAGCGTCTCGGTGACAAGCGCCTCGGCGCGCCGGAGCTCCGGATAAGCCGTGCCCATCTCGGCCACCAGCGTCGGCACAAGTCGATACATCAAGGGATCTTTCGTTCCCAGAAGATGCGCGTGGCGCATGGCGCGGCGCATGATCCGGCGCAGTACATAACCGCGGCCCTCATTTGAGGGCAGCACGCCGTCGGCGATCAGGAACGACGTCGAGCGCAGATGATCGGCGATGATGCGATGACTGGCCGTGTTATCGCCTTGAGCAGGCACATCCGAAAAGTCGACCGACGCTGCGATCAGGTGACGAAAAAGGTCGATGTCGTAATTGTTGTGCACGCCCTGGAGCACGGCCGCCGTGCGCTCAAGGCCCATGCCGGTGTCGATCGACGGACGCGGCAGCGGCTCCCGCCGTCCGCCGGCGTGCTGCTCGAACTGCATGAAGACGAGATTCCAGATCTCGACGAACCGGTCGCCGTCTTCGTCGGGGGAGCCCGGCGGACCGCCCGGAATGTGATCGCCGTGATCGTAGAAGATTTCGGAGCAGGGACCGCACGGCCCCGTGTCGCCCATCGACCAGAAATTGGCCGAGGTCGGAATGCGGATGATTTTGGATTCGGGAAGCCCGGCAATCTTCTTCCAGAGACCGAAGGCTTCGTCGTCGTCGGCATAAACGGTGACGAGCAGCTTCTCACGCGGCAGCCCGAAATCCTTGGTGACGAGATCCCATGCGTATTCGATTGCCTTGTCCTTGAAGTAGTCGCCGAACGAGAAATTCCCCAGCATCTCGAAGAAGGTGTGATGGCGCGCGGTGTAGCCGACGTTGTCGAGGTCGTTGTGCTTGCCGCCGGCGCGGACGCATTTCTGCGCCGTGGTGGCGCGCGCGTAGGGGCGTTTCTCCTGGCCGGTGAAGACGTTCTTGAATTGCACCATGCCGGCGTTGGTGAAGAGCAGCGTCGGATCGTTGCGCGGCACGAGCGGCGACGACGCGACGACGGCATGGTCGCGCGCGTGGAAAAAATCGAGGAAGGTCGAGCGGATTTCGTTCAGGCTTTTCATCTGTCGCTTGTAGCCTTGCGTCACAAATGCTGTCCAGAACGGGTACTCCGGTGCCGGCAGCGCCGCCGCTCGGACATTTTCAGCACCAGGCACGCCAAGAGCTTGCAGCCACGCAAAGGCAGCTCGCAGGTGGAGCGCAGATCCTCGACGCGGGAACGACCGGAACGCGCTGCGCTTACGCGCAGTTGCCTGGCGCACTCCTGGCGTGCCCGGCGCGGAAACGCCCGTGCCGCTCAAAGCAGCGAAGGGGTACCGCCGCAAAGCAGTACCCCTCCTGGAGCCGTTCCCATGCCAACAGGAACGACGAAACTATTCCTCGGCCGTAGCCGGTTCGTCCTCGCCGCCCCCGTGGGTCAAGGCCTGGCCGATCAGACCTGCATTCTGCCTGATCTGGGCCTCGATTTTCGCTGCGACATCCTTGTTCTGGGCCAGGAAAAGCTTGGCGTTTTCGCGCCCCTGGCCGATCCGGTTGCCTTCGTAGGAGAACCACGAACCGGACTTCTCGACGATCCCGGCCTTGGACCCCAGATCGATCAGTTCGCCGGTCTTGGAGATACCCACGCCGTACATGATGTCGAACTCGACCTGCTTGAAGGGGGGCGCCACCTTGTTCTTGACCACCTTCACGCGGGTCTGGTTGCCCACCACCTCGTCCTTGTCCTTGATCGCCCCGATCCGGCGGATGTCGAGCCGGACGGAGGAGTAGAACTTCAGGGCGTTGCCGCCTGTGGTGGTCTCAGGGTTGCCGAACATGATGCCGATCTTCATGCGGATCTGGTTGATGAAGATGACGAGGCAGTTCGACTTGGAGATGGAGCCGGTGAGTTTCCGGAGGGCCTGGCTCATCAGGCGGGCCTGAAGGCCGGGGAGCTGGTCGCCCATCTCGCCCTCGAGCTCGGCCTTGGGGGTCAGGGCCGCCACGGAATCGACCACGACAATGTCGACGCCGCCTGAGCGGACCAGCGTGTCGGCGATCTCGAGCGCCTGCTCGCCCGTATCCGGTTGGGAAATCAGCATTTCGTCGATGTCGACGCCGAGCTTCCGGGCATAGATCGGGTCGAGCGCGTGTTCGGCGTCGATATAGGCCGCGATTCCGCCCTTCTTCTGGGCTTCGGCCACGGCATGAAGGGCCAACGTTGTCTTGCCGGAGGATTCAGGCCCGTAAATCTCGATGACGCGGCCGCGGGGCAGGCCGCCGATGCCCAGCGCGATGTCGAGGCCCAAGGAGCCGGTCGAGACCGTGTCCGTGTCCACCCCCAGATCGCGCTGGCCCAGCTTCATCACCGAGCCCTTGCCGAACGCGCGGTCGATCTGCGACAGCGCCGCTTCCAGCGCCCGCTTGCGGTCGCCCGCGTCTTCCTTATCCCGTGCCACCACCTGAAGAATCGCCTGTGCCATAGCCTTCCGCCTCCTTATTCCACGCCACCCCGGGTGGCGCAATGCAGCCAATGTGCATGGTTTGTTCTTGTTTGCAAGTAGGCACATAACCCCTTGAAATCACGATTTGTATCTGACTGTGTTCCCGGTCCGTCCGGCGAGTTTGCGCCCGCGATTATCCCTTGACGACAAGTAAGTGATTTGCTATCCCTTGGCTGCAAGTAGGGGTTGCGGCCATGAAATATACTTTCAAGCAGTTCCAAGCCGAGTTTCCGGACGATGCGGCCTGTCTGGCGAAGCTGATGGAGGTCAATTACGGGGGCACGAAGACCATGTGCCCGGACTGCCGGGAGGAGCGCCAGTTCCATCCCATGTCCAAGCGCCGGGCTTATGCCTGTCAGGTCTGTGGCTTCCACATCTACCCGTGCGCCGGGACGATCTTCCACAAGTCCAGCACGAAGCTGACGCACTGGTTCTTCGCCATGTACCTGATGACCAGCACGCGCCATGGCGTTGCGGCGAAGGAATTGGAGCGCCAGATCGGCTGCACGTACAAAACTGCGTGGCGTATGGCGCACGAGCTTCGCAAGCTGATGGCGCAAGCCGACCGTGGCGGCCCGCTTG
>DATKON010000203.1:0-2364 GCA_035524575.1 Rhizomicrobium sp. | reverse complement strand
AGTCGATATAGGCCTGCATCGCGGCGGCCGCGTTGTCCGTCCCCTCGTAAGGGCGCTTGTAGACATCGTCAGCCCCCGAGATCAGCGAATGACGGTCGGCCTCCAGTGCAAGGCCGGCGGCGGTCCAGGCGCGGGTTCCGTCGATGAGGACGCGGATCTCACGGTGCGTTGCGGCCTTGGCATCGGAGAGGGCAAGCAGCGCTTCGGCGCCGTCCCTGCTCGTCAGCACGATCGGCTCATCTCCCGGCAGCCGCGCCAGGTCGTCGGCGAACCGGGAGGCCAGCACGAAATGTGCCCCCGGAATGTGGCCCGCGAGATAGGCGGGGCTGCGTGCGAGGTCGACGACGGTCCATGCCCCGCGGTCGGACGCCAGGGTGGCGGCGTCGATGGCCGCCGCTCCGGGGTCGGGAAGAACCGGGCGGCGCGGCGCGCGCTGGCCTGTCTCAGCTCGGTCGACCACGTCAGGCCCGACCACGTCGGCATCAAAACCCATCTGTCGGAGCCAGGATGCGGCCATCCGCGCCCGCACGCCGTCATCGTCGAACAGCACGAGGCGCGCGCCACGCACCGCAACCCATTCGTCGGTCGCCTGCACCAGCTGGCCGCCGGGTGCAGAGACGAAGCCAGCGCCGTGTCCGGCCTCGTATTCCTCCGGCGTGCGCACATCGAGCCGGTACAGCGTGCGCTGCTCCGCCTCCTGGCAAAAGCGGCGATATGTTTCGCGGTCGAGCAGGGCGACGCCGGTGCGCGCGGCCCAGGCCTTGGCGTCGGCAACGGCCATGGGATCGGCGCCGTCGTTGCGCGGGAAGCGATCCGTGCGGCCGCGCTCGACCGCAAAACCCGCGAGCGTCCAGCCGATCGTGCCATTGCGCAGCGCAAAAATCCGGTTGGGCAAGCCGGCATTGATCAGCGACTGGGCGCCGATGATGCTGCGCGTCCGCCCGGCGCAGTTGACGATGATGGTGGTCGCCGCCGATGGCGCGATATTGCGGGCGCGCAGGGCAAGCTCGCCGCCCGGCACGCTGATGCCTCGTGGGATGCTCATCGTGCGATATTCCTCGAAGCGTCGCGCGTCGAGCACCACGAGGTCGCGTTCGTTCTCGATCAGCGCCTTGGCTTCGCCGGCGGAGACCGAAGGCGTGTGGCGGATCGCCTCGACCAGCTCGCCGAACGCCTTGCTCGGGACGTTGACATCGCGAAAGACCTCGCCGACGCGGGCATAGGCGGCAAGCCCGCCCTCAAGGATCTTGACGTCAGCATAACCGAGCGCCGCAATGCGGGCCGCCGCACGCGTCGCAAAACCCTCGCCATCGTCGTAGACGACGATCGGCGCCGTCAGGCGCGGGACGAGGTCGAAGATGCGCAGCTCGATCTGCGAGAGCGGCAGGGACGCCGCGAAGAACGGGTGGGCCTGTGCAAAGGCGCCTTCCTCACGGACATCGAGCAGCGCGACCTCCGCGCCGGTGCGCCAGGCATGACGCAGGGTTTTTGGCGTGACACGTTGCCACGGCTCGTCCGCTTCGTGCGTCACGCCAAAGACTGGGAGGGGTTTCATCGGAAAATCCTGCGAAGCACCGGCACATGTCCGTTCTACATGCGATACGACGTCGCAGATTCCCTGGCTAGGGCCTCAGTGGCAAGATCGGCGCCCCATTCAACATCACTTGCCGCGATAACTTCGTTTTTCATCGCCGATGCAAGGCAAAACGAACGGCCCGTTTCGGCCGAAACTTTGCACGCCCATTTCATTGACGGAACGAAACGCTCATTCGATAGTTGAGCGGGACACGCGTCGTAGGGGACTTCGCTGATGAGAGCGAACAGGCAGATTGCGGCAGAAGTGCACAGGCACGCCGTCCATCGCTGTTTCTCTGCGGCCACCGGCCCCTGTTGCTGATCGAGCGCACCGCCAATTCACTCAAAAAAGCCCTGCATCGAGATCAGATGGGAGCGCCGCCCTTGCGGCGAACGACGGCCATGTCCAATGCCTATATCATCGAAATCCAGGATCGCGCCGCCGGGATTGTCACCCGCGACGGGCGCGGCTTCAGCTTCTTTTCGTCCGAACGTGCATTCGACAGTCTCGAGGGCCGCGTCTTCGGCTCGGTCCGGGAAGCCGAGCGCGCCGCGCAGGCGCTCGTGAGCGCGGATCGCAGCCGCAAGCGCGCGCGATTTGGCTGACCTGCGGCGCGTGCGAGGTTCCCGGAGGCTCGCTCGCGCGTCGCGCCGCTAAAGCGATGCCGATTGCAACGAAAGCCAACTCTTCAGGTTGTACGGATGATCTCAATTCTGCGAATGGGAGAGTGAAGTCATGTACAAAAGCAAAATCGTTGCAGCGCTTCTCATGGCCAGTGCCGCCACGCT
>DATKON010000202.1:0-34098 GCA_035524575.1 Rhizomicrobium sp. | reverse complement strand
GGTCGTCCTTGCTGTAACGGCGGTAGCCAGATGGCGAACGCGCCGCTCTGCGCATCAGCCCGCGCCGTTCATAGAACCGCACGGCCTGAACGCTGACACCGGCCTTGGCCGCGATTTCGCCGATATACATCGATGCCGCTCGTCGTCCAATGGCATGGCCATGGGTTGGCCCGAGCGGCAGGTCAAGCCGCGCGCGATCTCTCGGGCTATTCCGCGGCGACCTTCACCGCACCGGCGTTGCTGCGCTCCTTGAAGTTGATCGCCTTCAGGTACTCGATCCCTTCCTCGGCGATGTCGTCGCCGACCATGCGGTCGCCTTCCGATTTCAGCTCGTCCATATCGACATAGGTCGCATAGAAGGCGCGCGTGCGGCCGGTGATGAGGCCCGACTTCAGAAGCGTCTTGATGAGGACGCGGAAGATGTTGGTCGATTCCTTCAGCCGTGCGCGCGTGCGGCCGCTGGCGCGCAGCTCGGTCAGGCCCTCGATCACCTTCTCCGGATCGAGCCCGAAGTCGCGGTACATCTGCGCCTGCTGCTGGGGCGAGCCCATGTTGAACAGGAGCGACTGGAAGCAATGCGCGGCCCAATCCTCGACCACGTCGCGCTCGTCCTGCGTCATGCGCGGGATCGTGCGGTCGGCCCAGATTTTTCCGAATTTGTGATGGAAGGCCTCGTCCGTCATCACGAGCTGGAACAGTTTCTTGGCGAGCGGGTCCTGGTTGTACTTGTAGCCCGTCGCAAAGGCTCCCATGGCGAGACCTTCGACCAGCATCTGCATGCCGATGATCTTTTTGTAGACCTCGGGCGCCGCGATGATGTCGACAAGAAGCTGCTTCAGGACGGTGCCGCAGGGCCGCGGACGGCCCCAGCGCGATTTGATGTACATCGCGAAGGCCGTGACGTGGCGCGCTTCTTCGCGGGTCTGGTTGGCGGCGTATTCCTGCGCGCCCTGATCCTTCAGCACGTGGCACAGCGACGCCGACAGATTGAGCGCGCCCTGCTCGCCGTGGAGGATCGACGAGAAGGACCACAGCTGCATCTCGTTGGCGAATTTGATCTTCTGCCCGGTCTTCTCGAGATGGTCGAGGACGTAAGGGATCTGCAGCTGGAAGATCTGCTCGTCCGGCATCATCTGGACGTTCTCCATGTCGAACGGCTCGGAGAAGTCGATGTATTTCTTGTCCAGCGGATCCCAGAAATGGTCGTGCGTGGCCGAGATGATGTGATCGAAAGCCGTCGAGCGTGCCGCGTAACGGTCGAGCTCGATCATGGATTCGAAATCGTCGGGCGCCACCGACTCGTAGACCATGTCTTTCGTGATGTCCGTCATCGTTTCCTCCGTTGCATCTAGTGGTCCACCAGCGACTGCAACATGGCCGCCGTGCGTTCGATAAAGATGTCGCGTTCCTGGCCGGTCAGCGGTTCGTCGCGGATCAGCCGTTCGACGAGAAGCCCGATGAAAACCGAAGCCAGCAGCCGCGCGCGCGCCTCGACATGGTCGCCGCCGATCCAGGCGCGGATCGGGCCCATGAAACGTTCCTGCACGGCCTGGTTCAGAAGCGGCGCCGTCAAAGGATTGGTCGCGGCTCTAAGCAGGAACTGGAAGGAATGCATGCGATCGACCTGGGCGTGCGCGTGCCCCGCCATCATGGTCGCCACTTCACGTCCGAAGGTTGCGCGATCCCATTGCGCGATGCGGTCGGGTGCGATCGAGTCTTTCAGTGCGGCGGCGAAGAGGCCTTCCTTGCCGCCGAAATAGCGGTTGACCAGCGCTGCATCGACGCCGGCATCGGCCGCGATGTCGCGCAGGAAGGCGCCGTCATAGCCGGATTTGGCGAAGTGCAGCTTGGCGGCGCCAAGGATGGCGGCGCGCGTAGCCTCCGCGTCGCGCTTGCGCGGGCGATCGGCTGCGAGGGCTGCGGCACTTGTCATTCTAGGATGACATGCTGGGCGCGAAGCCCGAGGATGTCAACCCGGAATGACATGCGGGGCGTGGTAGGATGCGTGGCGTCAGTCGGGGGACGGGGCATGCGGAAACTCACGATCTTCGTTGCGTTGATGGTCGCGTCTCTGGGCGCGGCCGCCGGTCCGGTCTGGGGTCCGCCGGGCTGGCAGAACGCGCCGCTCGATCCGTCCTACGGCCCGCCGGGGCCGGCCCATCCGGGACGCTTCTGGATGGTAGGCAGTTGGAGCGGCAGCGGCTCGCAAAGCGGCACCGGCTCATCCTGGGCCATGCACCTCACCGTGACGGAGCAGGGGCCGAACAGCTACAGCTACGCGATCGATTATCCCTCGCTCGGCTGCGGCGGCAATTGGACGTTCAACGCCGGCAACGGCAACACCGGCTCCTTCACCGAGCACATCACCTACGGTCGCGACAAATGCGTCGACGGCGGAATGGTGACGGTGGGCGCGATGTCCACGCCATCTGGCGCCATCAACCAGATGATGTTCCGCTGGCAGGGGACGCAGCCCAACGGCAGCACCGACTACGCGCAAGGCTCGCTGACGCGAAGCTGATGATGCTTCTGAGCTATCTGGTCGGACTGGCGACCGGCGCGCACGGCTGGTGGGGCGTTGCGCTCGTGGTGCTGATCGCCCTTGGCGTTCCTGTCGGCGTTGCTTTTGGCCGCAGCAGAAAGACCGGGCCGCCCGCCGATTTTCCTTGACGTTTTGATCAAAATGTGGTTTGGTTTCGCCATAATAAGTTGGTGCGCCCGGCGCTCTTTGAGCGGCCGGGTTTTTCGTATCCGGACGATGCGCGCCGCTCTAACCTGTTACCGTGTTAATTGCGTGTTCTTGTCATGATCGTGCCGCCTGGGCCGGATGCATGCCCTTGGAAGGCCAAGCGATTCGGCCTTCTCCCGCGATACGACGCCAAAAAAAATGCCTGATATCGCCGTCGAAACACGGAATTCTCAAGCCTTCCCGAACAGCGCCTTCAGCTGGAGCTTCGCGTTTTCGAGGACTTTCTTGCGCCGCTCCGGCAGGTTCTTGCCGGCACGATTGATGTAGAAGGTCAGCATCGACAGCGCCGAGCGATACGGACTCGCCTTGCGCCGGTGGCTCTCTTCCGCCGACCGCTTCAAGGACTTCGCGATCTTCTTCGGATCGTTGAGCTTGAAGACGCCCTCTTTCAGGTCGAGCGCGTCGCTCTCGCGCGTCACCCGGCCCGACCAGTAGTGGCTAGATTTGCGCGCGGCTTTTGCCGGCGACTTTCGTTTCGTCGCTTTGCGTTTCGCCGATGTCTTGCGTTTTGTTGCAGCCATGCTCGCCTCTTGCGTAAGCGCTTCATGAACAGAACGGCTACGCGCAACGCGTGTTCCGCGGCCGATCAGGCGACGAGCCGCGCGGCCGTCTTCAGATCGCGGACGAAACTCGCATATTCGCGATGCCGGTCGTCATCCTGCAAACGCAGGATGTAGGACGGGTGGATCGTGATCAGGCCTTGCGCGTCGTCCAGCGCCATGGCTTTGCCCCGGTTCTTGCCGATCACCATGGTCTTGCCGAATACGGCGCGCGCCGCCGTCGCGCCCATCGCAACGATCAGCTTCGGCTTGACCAATTCACGTTCGCGTACGAGCCATTGATTGCAGGCCTTGATCTCGGCCGCATCGGGTTTCTGGTGCAGTCTGATTTTTCCGCGCCGCACGAATTTGAAATGCTTCACGGCGTTGGTGACATAGGTTTTCTTACGTTCGATGCCGGCCTCTTCGAGCGCGCGATCGAGCAATTGCCCCGCCGGACCGACGAACGGCTTGCCCGCGACGTCCTCTTTGTCGCCCGGCTGCTCGCCCACAAGCATCATGGTCGCGTGCACGGCGCCTTCGCCGAACACGGTCTGCGTCGCAGTACGCCAGAGGTCGCAGGCCCGACAGGTTGTGGCCTCCTGCCGTACCTCCTCCAAGGACTTGCGGTCGCTAGCCATTATTCGGTCATCATGTTGACGCCCGTGCTCCGAGAGCGGAACGATGCCAATCCGACCCGAGTTCCTTCTAACGGATACGCGCGAGGTTGCCATGGCAGTTGCACGCAAAAAGGCATCGAAGGCGAAAGCATCGCCGCGGCATGCCAATGACGACGAAGTGGCGCGTCCCGCCGGCCGGCCGGTCTGGGAAGGCCATCTGAAACTCTCTCTGGTGAGCTGTCCCGTCGTACTGTATCGGGCGACATCCTCGCGCAGCGATATCTCGTTCCATCTTCTCAATCCCGAGACCAACAACCGCATCCGGATGGTGCCGACCGATCCCGACACCGGGCCCGTCAACCGCTCCGATCTGGTCAAAGGCTACGAGATCGAGAAGAACCGCTACATCGTGCTGACGAACGAGGAGTTGCAGGACGTGCGCCTCGAGACGACGCACACCCTCGACATCGAACGCTTCGTGGCCGAGGACGAGATCGACCGGCTTTACTGGAACGATCCTTACTTCCTGCTGCCGGCCGAGAAAAACGGAGTCGAAGCTTACGCGGTCATCCGCGATGCCATGAACGCCACCGGGCGCATCGCACTCGGCCGGGTCGTCATGCATACACGCGAAAGGCTGATGGCGGTCGAGCCGCGCGGACGCGGGCTTCTCGCCTACACGCTCCGCGCGCGCAACGAAGTCCTCGACGTTGACGCCGCCTTCCGCGGCCTGCCGGCGACGAAGTCGGACCGGAAGATGCTCGACATCGCCGAGAAGATCATCGACCAGCAGTCGGGACCGTTCGATCCGGACCAGTTCGAGGACCGTTACGAGACGGCGTTGCGCGACCTCATCGCGCGAAAGGAAAAAGGCCAGCGTCCGATCACCATCGAACCGCCGGAAGACACCAATGTCGTCGATCTGATGGAAGCGCTGCGCAAGAGTCTCAAGGCGAAGGACAAGGGCCGCGCCGCGCCCGCGCGCGCCAGGGCCCTTCCGGCACGCGCAAAGCCGGCGCGATCAAAGCGCGCGCGCTAGACTTTTCTTTCGGCGCTTCGGCGCTTTCGCAGGTTCTGCGAGGTCAACCGATTTCGTCGGCCGTTCCGCGGCCACCTCGCGCGCGGGCTTGTCTTCGCGCAGACCCTTGAATGCCGCCTGGCGAACCATTCCGTCACCCGTGAAGCCCGCGAACTCGATCTCGGCGACGAGCTGCGGCTTGAGCCAATGGAGATTGCGCGCGTTGCGCGGCGCGCTGGCGCCGGTGAAGGGACTGGTTTCGGATTTGAAGGCCTTCAGGCGCGGCAGCAGTCTTTCGACCTTGTCGCGACCGAAGCCCGTGCCGACGCGCCCTACATAGACGAGCGATTTGCCCTTGAAAACACCAACGAGCAGCGAACGAAAGCGGCCGTCCGTATCGCTCCAGCCGCCGATGACGACTTCGTGGCCGGCGCGGCATTTCGATTTTGTCCAGGTGTCGTTCCGGCCCGACACGTAGGGCGCATCGAGCTTTTTCGAGATGATCCCTTCGAGCGACAGACGACATGCCGCTGCGAGCGCATCTTCGCCGGAAGTGCGGAAATCCTCGACGTAACGGATGACGGACTTTTTCGCGTTGCCGAGCTTGGCGAGCAGCGTCTCGAGAAGAGCC
Source organism: Rhizomicrobium sp. (assembly GCA_035524575.1). GTDB lineage: Bacteria > Pseudomonadota > Alphaproteobacteria > Micropepsales > Micropepsaceae > Rhizomicrobium. The sequence goes on along the minus strand of DATKON010000202.1, from coordinate 28,541 downwards.
TTGCGTTCGGACAGCGGTACCTTGCGTATATCCGCAAGACCGCGCGCGCGTACGAACAAGAGATCGAATGCGAAGAAGATCAGGTTGTCGGTGCGGCCGTCGGACAGCGCCGCCTGAAGGGCCGCGAAGTTCGAGACGCCTGCCTTGTCGAGCGCCACGACCTCGCCGTCGATAATGCAGTCGGGCAGCGCCTTTGCCGCTTTCGCGATGGCGGGAAATTTGTGGGTCCAGTCGAGGCCCTTGCGCGTACGCAGTTGGGCGCGTCCCTTCTCGACGCGGAGCTGAAGGCGATAGCCGTCGAATTTGATTTCATGCTCCCAGCCCGGGCCGGCCGGAGGCTGCTCACGGATTTCGCACAATTGCGGCGCGATGAAGTGGGGGAGCGTCGCGGCGCTCCGGCCGGGTAGGGCTTTGATGGGCACGCGTCCTCCGTGCTTCTTCAAAGCAGGAATTCTATGACTGGTTCCCCTCGCCTGTCCGCCCGGCTTTCCCACGTCATCGGACCGTCATGACGACCGCACTTAGCCGGAGCACAAATCGGTCCGGCGCCAAGGGGTTAGACGTGCGAGGAACAGCTCGGATACTATAAATTTTCTCAACCTCCCGGTTTGCGCGGTGCGGGCTTCCCTATTCGATGCTACTGGTCGCGCCTGCAATCACGCCTTGAGGAATTCCATAATGTCTCTGCGCCTCGGTTTCGGCGTTCTCGCGCTTTGCTCGTTGGCCCTCGCGCCTGCAATCGGCGCGCCGCAATATCAACTGACGAAAACGGTGCAGCTCGGGACGCCCGATCGCTGGGACTATGTCGTCTATGATGCGCCTTCGCATCGGGTCTATGTCGCCCATGGCGACCGCGTATCGGTGGTCGATGGCCGCGACGGCACCGTCATCGGTGCTGTATCAACCTTCCCCGGCGGCACCCACGGCACCGCGATCGCGGCGGCGCAGGGCCGCGGCTATACCGACGACGGCAAGGCCGGCATCGCAAGCTCGTTCGATCTGAAGACGCTGAAGCCGATCAAGCAGATCCCGGCGGCGCCGGATGCCGACGGCATGGCGTTCGATCCCGTCAGCGGGCATGTCTTCGTGGTCGACGGCGACAGCGCGAAGATCACGGTGATCGATCCTGCGACCGACACGGCGATCGCCACGATCGACGGCGGCGGCGGTCTCGAGACCCCCGCCGTCGACGGTCACGGCAAGCTCTTCGTCAACGGCGCTGAAAAAAACGATGTCGTCGCCATCGACACAGCCACCAATAAGGTGATCGCGCACTATCCGCTGACGAACTGCCAGCGCCCCCACGGCATCGCCGTTGATACCGAAAGCGAGCGCGTCTTCGTCAGCTGCGTGAACAGCCAGATGGCCGTGATCGACGGCAATACCGGCGCCCAGCTCGCGAGCCTGCCGATCGGCAAGTTCACCGACGCCGCCGGCTTCGACCCCAAGCGCAAGCTCGCCTTCAGCTCCAACGGCGAAGGCACGGTCACCGTGGTCCAGGAGAGCGATCCGAAAACCTTTGCGGTGGCCGAGACGATCCAGACGGCACCGGGTGCGCGCACCATGGCCGTCGACCCCGAAACGGGTCGCCTGTTCCTCGTTACTGCCGACGTCCAGAGCATCACGCCGCCCGCAACGCCGGGCGGCCGCCCGCACGTCACCTATGTACCGGGCACGACGAAGCTGATGTTCTACGATCCGAAATAGACTCTTTGCCTTAAGCGCGAAGACGGCGGGGCAGTCTTTGCCTCGCCGCTTTTGTTCGCGACGACCATCAAAATGCGGCTTTCACCACGCCGCCGTCGACGCGCAACGCGGCGCCCGTCGTCGCGGAGGACAGTGGGCTCGCAATGTAAGCGACAAGCGATGCCACTTCCTCCGGCGACGCGAAGCGCTTGATCAGCGAGGTCGGGCGCACTTTATCGAAGAATTGCTTCTCGAACTGCGCAAAGGTGGCGCCGCTCGATTTCGCGAGACTCTCGACAAATTCATTGACCCCGCGCGAACGCGTGGGCCCCGGCAAAATCGAATTCACGGTGATGCCGGTGCCGGCAACGGACTCCGCGAGACCGCGCGCGACCGCGATCTGCGCCGACTTTGTCATGCCGTAATGGACCATTTCGGCCGGTATCTGGATTCCACTTTCGCTCGAGATGAAGATGATGCGGCCCCAATTGGCGCGCTTCATCGCCGGCAGATAGAGCCGTGCAAGCCGCACGCCGCTCAGGACGTTCGCGTCGAAGAACCGTCGCCAGTCATCATCGGGAATGTCTTCGAACGGCTTGGCTTCGAAGATGCCGAGATTGTTGACGAGAATTTCGACCCCGGGATGTTTCTTCGCAAGATCTTCGGCGACGGACGCCTGGCTCAGATCGCCGGCGAAGCCAAGAATCTCGCCGCCTGTGTGCGCATCGAGCTCTTTCACCGCCTTGTCGACCGCGCCCTGCGTGCGACCATTGACGATCACCCGCGCGCCTTCCGCCGCCAACGCGGCCGCTATGGCGTGGCCAATGCCGGCGGTCGAGCCGCTCACCAGTGCGATCTTGCCTTTCAAAGCGAGGTCCATGGGGTCTCCTTTTCGCGAAGCAGGACTTAGGTTAGGTAAGCCCTGGCCGGTGGGATTCAACTTCGCCTTCGCGAGGAGGTCGCTGCCGCCGATGCAGCCGCACTGGCGGCGCTTTTCGCTACGACCGCGCGAACTCGAGAACGTCCTTATTCACGCGATCCTTCATGGGCGTGCAGAGACTTCGCGGCGCGCCCTCATTGACAATGAGGATTGCTCCTTGACGATCTCGGCGCTAAGCGCACCCGCATCGGCGAACGGCACGACCTGATCGTCGTCGCCGTGAATGACGAGGTCGGCACATCTAACTTCTTCAGATCTTACGTCCGGTCGGTCGCGGAAAACGTCCTGACGCCGCGGCCACTCGTCCCGGCGCAGGTATTGCTTACCCGCATTAACGACCACGAAATGAGAGTTTCGCCGGAACTCGACCTGCAATCTCTGCGTTTGGCATCGTGAACCCCCGCAAGGAGTGTGGTGATGCTCTTCCGCATGCGCAACGGCTCGGACGTCCGCAAAAGCCTTTCGGCCTGCCGCGAGGATCTAGTAGCGCTTCAGAAGGATGCGCGGGATCTCGCCAACGGCGTCAGCGAGGTCACGCGAACCGGCGCCACCCGTGCGGCACGGCAGGCGAGCGATGCATTCGGTTATGTCTCGAACCGAATTGCCACCCGGCCCCGCCTCGACATGGCCCTCGTGGCGCGCGAACGGCGCTTCACGATCATCGCGGCCTTTGCGGGTGCCGGCGCCATCATCGGCGCGCTCCTGACGCGGCGCTGAAGCCTATTTCGTGAGCGCCTGATAGACACCGTCCCATGGGGACGGCGGCGGTGTCCTGCGATAATTGGCGACGCGTTCGCGATAGACACCGACGAGTTTCGCAAGACCCAGTTTCTCCGCGACGGGCGCGACGGCGTCGAGCGTTTGTTCCGCGCCGTCCCAATCCTGCGCGCGATAGGCAGTGAGCATCGCCGCAACGCCGTCTTGAAGCGCACGGAATTCCACATCGGCGGTGAACTCGGGCGTCCCGATCAAGGCAAAGAGCTTTTCCGGCGTGTCGCGGCCCACGACGCGCACGAGATCAACCTCGATCAAAGCAAAATCGGCAAGCCGTGAGGCGAGCTCGTGCCCCAGCGCAATCGAAACGCCGTAGTTCTTGGTCAGCCCTTCGATGCGCGAGGCGAGATTGACCGTGTCTCCGATCAGCGAATAGTTGAGCCGCTGCGCCGAGCCGATATTGCCGACGAAGCAAGGCCCCGAATTCATGCCGATGCCGATCCTGACCTCGCCGGGCCACACGCGCTTCGGATCGGATGGATATTCCTTGTTCATCGTCTTGAGCCGCTCCAGCATCTCGAGCGCCGCGAACGCGGCATGGCGGTGATGATCGGGATCGTTCAGGGGTGCGTTCCAGAACGCGAGGATCGCATCGCCCATGAATTTGTCGATCGTGGCGTTGCGCGCAAGCAGTACGTCAGTCAATGGCGTCAGGAAATCGTTCAGGAAGCGGATTACCTCGCGGGGCGTCAGTGATTCCGAGATGTGCGAAAAGCTTCGGATGTCGCAGAACATCACCGTCATGTCGCGCTCTTCGCCGCCCAGCTCGAGCTGGTTCGGATCGCGCGCGATGCGCTCGACAAGCTCGGGAGAGAGATAGTGGTCGAAGGCGCGGCGGATATAGGCGCGGGCGCGTTCCTCGCGATAGAAGGCAAAGGTCGTGTCCGCGAGATAAACCGCGATGACGCCTACGGCAGGAAAGGTCGGATCAATCAGAAGAGCGCTGTGCCGGAAGGCTATCCAGGATCCCGCGACCGTCGTTGTGATGGCGACGACGGCCATGATGCCGCCCCGGAGCGCGCCCAACGGCGCAAGGCTCAACGACATTGCGATGCCCAGAAGAATGAGGATCGAACGCTCAAGACCGGCAGCCCAGTCGGGGCGCACGAGGAAGCGCTGCAGGATCATCTGCTCGATCGCTTCGGCATGCACGACTGCGCCCGTTTCGCGCTCGCTGATGGGGGTCGCAACGAGATCGCGCAAGCCCACCGCACCGGCCCCAACAATCACGATATTGCCCGCAAACAGGTTCTTCATGTCAGCTGGCTTGATGGCGTCCGTCAAAATCTTCCAGGCCGGCACGACGCGTTTCGGCTGGGGCTCGGTGTAGTACATCCACAGCTGCCCGCGTTTGGTTGTGGGCACTTCGAAAGCACCGATCTTGACCGCAACTATACCGGCTTCGCCGCCCGCGAATTCACCGCTGCCTGTCGTCGTTTTGACGACGATGGCGCCGGCGCCTTGCGCGACACGCAGGGCTTCGGCCGACAGCGACGGCACGATCTGGTCGTCGATGCGCGCGATGAGCGGAACGGCGCGCACGATTCCGTCGGCGCCGCTCTCGATGCTGACGAAACCGGAGCCGCGCGCATCGGCGTCGATCGTCGGCAGCGGCACGATGGAGCCCTGAAACAGCGGCAGGCTCGCAAGCGGTGCAGTTCCCGAAACCGCAATGCCCGCCTTCAACGTCGGACGCACTGTGTTGGCGTCATGCGTTAGAAAATAGCCCGTCACCGACGGCGTCGTCTTGAACGTCTGTCCCAGCAGCACGTCGTGATCGGGCAAAGACGCGACATCATCAAACTTCTTCCCGACGCCCGGATTGGCCCTCAGGATCTCGGCGATCCGCGCCGGCGACGTGCGGTCGGGTTCGGAGAACACGATGTCGAAGGCGATGGCGGCGGCGCCGGCATCGGCAAGGCGCTGCGTGAGTCGCGCAACATCCGTGCGCGGCCACGGCCACTGCCCGAGCTTCGCGAGCGTCGCATCGTCGATGTCGACGACCTTGACGGGAACCGGCTGGTAAGGCCGCGGCGCCGCCCGTTGATAGGCGTCGAACACGAGATTGCGCACTTCGGTGACGAAACTGAAGTCGCTCAGTTGCGCGATCAGCAGGATCCCCGTGACCAATAGCCCGGGAAGAATGGAATAAGGCACTTTCCGGCGAACTGGGCCGGCCTCAATTCGCTCGCCCGCGCCGTTCTTGCCTTTTCTCCGCGCGCTCATTCCGGCCCCATCATCCCCAACTAAGGCGCTGCAGCCCCGCGCGCCAGTATAGCCGGGGTTTGCGATCTGCGGCGCGGGTAATTAACGTATATCAATCGATCGGGCTGCCAGCGTCTTGATGATCCGCTTCGGGGAGCGAATCCGTATGACCTCTCGAATGTTACGCAGCCTGATTTGTGTCGGCGCGGCTCTTTTCGCGCTTCAAGCCGGTCCGGCCCAGGCCGATGCACCGCGCGACAGCGCTTTCGACCAGATTTATGCAGCGCCGGATGATCTCGCCAAAAATCTTGCCTACGCGCGCGACGAAGCCCGCGCGGGCCGTCTGTTGAACGCCGCTGCCGCGCTCGAACGCATTCTTCTTCTTGCCCCCAATGAAAACGGCGTACGCCTGTTCTACGCTGCGGTGCTCTATCGGCTGGACGATCTTCAGGGAGCAAAGCAGCAGCTCGATGCGCTCGACCCGTCCAAACTGACACCCCTGCAAAGGAAGGAATTCGACAAGTATCAGCGGATGATCGCCGAGGAGCGCAGGGATTTTAAAATCTCTGGCTATCTCTCTACCGGCCTCGCTGTCGACAGCAATCCGCAGGGCGCGCTGTTCACGCAGCTCAACATCTTCACTTTCGGACAGAAGCCGCCCAAAAAGCAGGGCGAAGCGTCTGTCAACGCAGGCGCATTCGAGATCATCCAGGATCTCAATAATGACGGAGACCTGGCGGCGTTCGCTGCGGGCTCGATCTATTCGCGCCAGTCGATCGGCGGCCCCAACGCGGACTATCTGAACTCGGACGTCAATCTCGGAATCAACGGCTCGGGATTGAAGACGAAGTGGGAAGCGGGTGCGCTTTACCGCGACTATCAGCTGCTCGACGCACACTATCTCGCGGAATATGGCGGACGCGCCGCGTTCAACTGGAACCCAACGACGTCGGTCTCCTGGATTGCGACGTTTGAAGGCGTGGGACAGAGCTATCACGAGTCCTTCATCAAGAATCTGGTGCCATTTCTGCTTCCCGGTACGCGCAACGGCGAACGCTACGACGTGACCGCAGGGGTTTCCTGGCGCGCGTCGGCGGCGGACACTCTGTCCGCTGACCTCGGCTACGAAGCAAAGACGGCCGGGTACGAGCCTTTCGCATATGACTCGCCCTTCTTCGACGCGCATTATCACTCGCTGCTGGGTGGCGGCGGTTATTTCGACATGAGCGGCGAGATTGGTTACTTCGATTATCGAAAATTCGATTCGGTCTTCCTGCAGAAGCGCCGCCAGGATATTCGCGGCGCCGGCCGCATGGCATTGGGCGCGCCGTTGAGTGCGTTCTGGCCGGAGAAAGCGACCGGCGATTTCCGCGAGAACCTCATCCTGGAAGGTGCTATGACCTATACGGACCGCAGTTCGAACGCCGTCGAGCCCTACAACAATCTCGGTTTCGAGATGCGGCTGATCTGGAAATTCGGCGACACGCGCTGAAGGAGAAGATCCATGAGACTTGCAAAGCTCGCACTCTCCGGCACCGCGATTCTTGCGCTCTTCGCTGCCCCGGCACTTGGCGACTCGGCGATCGGCACCAACGCTGCGATCCGCAATTCCATCCAGACCAAGTCGAACGCCCAGTCCGTACTGCATCCGGCGGTGATCCGTGCGCCGGTGCACATCGGCGATGTCGTCGTCAGCGGCGACAAAAGCGCGCTTCAGATCCTGCTCGTCGATCAGTCGGTGTTCACGGTGGGCGCGAATGCCCGCGTGACGATCGACAAGTTCGTTTATGACCCGAGCCGCGGTGCCAGCGATGTGGCTGCTTCCGTCGCCAAAGGCGCTTTCCGCTTCATGTCAGGTCCGACGCTGGCCGGTCAGGGCCACAATGCGATTTCAAGTCCCGTCGCCACCATCGGCGTGCGCGGAACCATCGTCGAAGGCGCCGTCGGGACTGATGCGCTTACTGTGCTGGACGGTCAGCCAGGGGTCTCGACGGCCGGCGGCAATCCCGATTCGGCCACGCTGATCGTGTTGCGCGGTCCCGGTCACACCAACACTGGCTTCGATAAACCAGGCGCGATCGACGTGACAGCCGACGGCATTACCGTGTCGCTCGAACATGCGGGACAGGCCGTGTTCGTTGCCGGTCCCGGCCAGCCTCCGATTGGCCCGTTCTACTTGACGGATGCGAATTTCCAGCGCCTGAGCGCGCTTCTGCGCACCCAGGCCGGCGATGGAGGCGAAGGCCTGCCGCAATTGGGCGATGTCGGCTCCGCCAGCGTCAACTCCGGGCAGAACTTGGATCCAGGCGCCATCGGCGACACCTACACCACGCAGACCAACAGCTTTGACCCGCCGATCAAGGTGCCCAGCCGTCCGACCGAGAATCGTGGCGGCAACGGCGAACCGTGATCTCGACATTCAGGCTCGCACACCAAACTTGACTCTGACCACATATCGTACATAGTACGCGTACTAAGTACGAGATGTCATGCGCGAACTCAGCGAAGAGGACATTGCCGATTTCCGCGAACGCATCGGCGACGCGGCGGCGGCGCTCTATACGAAGGGCGGGGAAGCCGCGATCACGATGCGCGAAATCGCGCGCGCCGTTGATGCAAGCCCGATGGGGCTTTACCGATATTTCGAGGATCGCGACGCCATTATCGCTTACTTGCGCACGCGTGCATTCACGCGTTTCGCCGAACGGCTCGAGGCCGCGTTCGCCAGGGGCGCAGATCCCTTTGCGCGCGCCCGCGCGGTCGGTCGCGCCTATCTCGATTTCGCGCTGGAGAATCCCGGCGATTACCGGCTGATGTTCGACCTGAGCCAACCCAACGAAGAAAAGGATTCCCCGCTGGCGCGCGCCAGCGCCCGCGCCACGCTGACCGTCACGCGCCATGTCGACGATCTCAAGAAGGCGGACATTGTCGTCGGCGATTCCAGAGAGATCGGCCGTGCCCTGTGGGCGGCGGCGCATGGCGTGATCGTGCTCCATCTTGCCGGGCGCCTGCCCAAGGATGCCGACGTCCGCGCGCTCTATTTCGAGACGATGCGGCTGGCCTTCCGCGGCGCCCGCACCGCCCCCGGCAAAATTCAATCCATCGCCAAAAGGAAACGTTCATGACCCTCGCCGCCACCCGCAGATTGCCGGGCGCTCTCGCAAAGCCGTTATCGGTTCCCGTCATCGGTTCGCCATTGTTCATCATCTCCAATCCAGATCTCGTCATCGCGCAATGCAAGGCGGGCGTGATCGGATCGTTTCCGTCGCTCAATGCGCGGCCGATCTCGATGCTGGACGAATGGCTGGCGCGTATCACCGAGGAGCTTGCCGCACATGATCGCGTCCATCCCGAAAGCCCCGCCGCGCCCTTCGCGGTCAACCAGATCGTGCACAAATCGAATGACCGTCTGGAGCAGGATCTGGCGCTGTGCGTGAAATACAGGGCGCCCGTCGTCATCACCTCGCTCGGCGCGCGCACCGACGTGAATGACGCCGTACACTCCTATGGCGGCGTGACCCTGCACGATGTCATCACCGACCGCTTTGCCCGCAAGGCCATCGAAAAGGGCGCCGACGGATTGATTCCGGTTGCGGCCGGCGCCGGCGGTCATGCCGGCACCCTGTCACCTTTCGCGCTCGTCGAAGAAATCCGCGAATGGTTCGACGGGCCTATCGCATTGTCCGGCGCCATCGCCACGGGCCGCGGCGTACTGGCCGCGCGCGCCATCGGCGCCGACTTCGCCTATATCGGCTCGGCCTTCATCGCCACGAAGGAAGCCAACGCGCCGGAAGGCTATAAGCGCATGATCACCGAATGCGCCGCCGACGACATTGTCTATTCCAATCTCTTCACCGGCGTGCACGGCAACTATTTGAAGCCGTCGATCGTCGCGGCAGGGCTCGATCCCGAGAACCTGCCCCAGTCCGACCCGTCGAAGATGAACTTCGCGTCCGGCGGCAATACCGAGAAGAAAGCCTGGAAGGACATCTGGGGCTGCGGCCAGGGCATCGGCGCGGTGAAAGCCGAGGTCGGCGCCGCCGAACTCGTCGCGCGCCTGAAAAAAGAATACGACACCGCGCGGCGGTCCCTGGCGGCATAAAACAAACATTTTCATCGCACCCTCGTCGTCACCGGGACGCGCGTGCCGGCGCGGCGGCCGGGTACATAAATGCGATTTCATCTCGTGACCGAGCCAATACTCAAAGAGCCCGGCCCCACGTCGGACGATTAGCCCGATTGCCTGGGTGGTTGGCGCGCGGCTAGATTTGCGGCAGGGGGCGTCGGGGCGCTCGTATCGAACAGGGTCCTCGTCACATGAAATTCCTGGGTTTGAAGTCCGCGGCCGCTTTCGCGTGCGCCTTCGTGCTTTCGACTGCCGCCGCGCAGGCAGGCGGTGCGCAAACCAACGGTCCCTCGCCGTTCCCGATGCCGGCGGCCATTCCGGCGCCGCTGGACAAGCCCTATCCCGGCACGATCAAGCTTTCCGTCGACGCGACCGACACGCAGCGCGCGATCTTCCGCGTGCACGAGACGATTCCCTTGGCGCAATCCGGCGTCGTTACGCTTCTCTATCCCAAGTGGCTGCCCGGCAATCACGGACCGTCCGGCCCGATCGACAAGGTCGCCGGCCTTACCATCCGCGCCGACGGCCAGCGCCTCGCCTGGAAGCGCGATGTGGTCGACGTCTACGCGTTCCACGTCAATGTGCCGAAGGGCGCCGCGGCGCTCGATGTCGATTTCCAGTTCGTGTCACCGGTCGCCAACAACGAAGGTCGAATCGTGATGACGCCCGAAATGCTCGACCTGCAATGGAACGCGGTCGCGCTCTATCCGGCGGGTTATTATTCGCGGCAGATACTCGTCGAGCCGAGCATCAAATTGCCGTCGGGCTGGCAATACGGCACGGCGCTGGAAGCAGCCTCGTCCGACAATGGCGTGACGACGTTCAAACCCGTCGCCTTCAACACGCTCGTGGACTCGCCGATGTTCGCGGGCCGCTATTTCGAGCGGGTCGATCTTGATCCGGGCGCGAAGGCGCCGGTGCATATGGACATCGTGGCGGATCGCCCCGACGAACTCGTGATCACGCCGGCACAGCTTCAGGTCCATCGCAATCTCGTGACCCAGGCCTACAAGCTGTTCGGGTCGCATCACTACGATCACTACGACTTCCTGGTCGGCCTTTCCGATATCATGAGCGGCATTGGTCTCGAGCATCATCGCTCGAGCGAGGATGGGACAGGCGGGAAATACTTCAAGGATTGGGACGGTACCACCGCCTCGCGCGATCTTCTCAGTCACGAATATACGCATTCCTGGAACGGCAAGTTCCGCAGGCCCGCCGATCTCTGGACGCCCAATTTCAATGTTCCGATGCGCGACAGTCTCCTGTGGGTCTATGAGGGCCAGACGGAATATTGGGGTAAGGTTCTGGCGCCGCGCGCGGGGCTCTGGACAAAACAGCAGGCGCTCGATGCCATCGCGCTCGATGCGGCGGTCTATCAGAACCGCATCGGCCGGCAATGGCGACCACTGCAGGACACGACCAACGATCCCATCACCACGATGCGCCGTCCGATCCCCTGGCGGAGCTGGCAGCGCAGCGAGGACTATTATGTCGAAGGCGAGCTGATCTGGCTCGACGCCGACACGCTGATCCGCCAGAAAACCGGCGGCAAGAAGTCGATGGACGATTTCGCGCGCGCTTTCTTCGGCATCAACGAGGGAAGCTATGTCACCGTCACCTATACGTTCGGCGATGTCGTCAAGGCACTCAATTCCGTCTTGCCCTATGACTGGGCCAAATTCCTGATCACGCGGCTCGACGGCAACGGGGCGGCGCCTCTCGACGGCATCACCCGCGGCGGCTACAGACTGGTCTATACCGAGAAGCCCTCCGATTTCTCGAAGTCGAACGAACGCCTGCGCAAGAACACCGATCTACTCTTCTCTCTCGGCGTGATCGTCGACAAGTCCGGTGTTTTGAGCGAAGTGATGTGGAACGGCCCCGCCTTCAATGCAGGCGCGACGATCGGGGCAACGATCGTCGCCGTGAACGGCACGGCCTACGACAGCGATCTCCTCAAGGACGCGATCACCGACGCGAAAACCGCGTCGACGCCGATCGAGCTGCTGCTGAAGCGCGGCGACCGCTACGAGACGATATCCATCAATTATCACGGCGGTTTGCGCTATCCCCATCTCGAGCGCGTGCCCAATACGCCGGCGCTTCTCGATGCCGTGCTGGCGCCCCACTGATTGAGGGATTCCGCTTTTTGTGATTGCATGGCGCCCCAAGCGATGGAGGGGCGCCATGCAGAGCAGAGCCGTCCGATACGCTTTTCTGCTGCTGCCCGTGATCCTCGGCTGCACCGATCCGGGCGCCGCGCAGGATCCCCAGGCGCCGAAGCTGACCGTGCCGGGCGGAAAATTCTGCGCCGGACCGCGGCCGGAAATGTGCATGGAAATCTATCAGCCGGTCTGCGGCTTCAGGCAGGACGGCAGCTCACACACCTATTCCAATTCCTGCCATGCCTGCGCCAAGGCGGAAGTGGTCCGCTATGAGCCCGGCGAATGCAAGGATGCCGGGCCCAAGCCGGACGCGCCCCGTTAGACGACGAGCTTCCGATAAAGGTGCCACGTAGCATGGCCGAGCACCGGGATCGTCACCACCAGCCCGATGAAAAGCGGAATGGAGCCGACCACAAGGCCCGCCGCCACGATCAGGCCCCACAAACCCGTCTCGACGGGATTGAGGCGCACCGCCCGGATTGACGTCTTGATCGCCGTGTCGAGACCGATGTCGCGGTCGATCAGCAGCGGGAACGACACAAGGCTGATCGACATTGCGAAGACGGCGAAGAGAAATCCGACACCCATGCCGATGACGATCATCTCCCAGCCCTTGGCCGTGAAGAGCACGTCGTGGGCAAAGCCGGCGAAGGATGTGGGTTCGGCGGGCCCCAGCGTTCCTCGATAGATCAGCCAGGCCGCCAATTGCCACAGAAGGAAGATCGCGACGAGCGCCACGCCCAGAACCAGCACGCTTCCGGCGGCGGGCTCGCGGAACACGTCGAACGCGTTTGTAATGTTCGCTTCCCGACCCTGCTCTCTGCGGCGGCTCATCTCATAGAGTCCGATTGCGGCGATGGGACCGACCAGCGCAAAACCGGAGGCGAGCGGGAACAGCAGCGGCAGCATGTCCATGCCGAAGGCGAGACGCGCGAGCACGAGGCCCACGACCGCGTAGATCACGCAAAGGAAGATTACGTCGGTCCGATAGGCGCCAAAATCTTCGGCACCCTTGGCGAGCGACTCGAAAAGATCGGAAATCGTGATCCGCCGGACGGCGGGCGCCGGCGAGTGAATTGTTTCCTGCACGTGATGCAGCGAGCGGCGAAGTGAGCCGAAGGCTTGCGCCGTGTTCACAAGCTGCGCGCCGCTCCACTCGATGGGGTTCTTGATGGTCATGCGAAAGCCTCCCGAACGATGTCGGGGACCTCGCACGGGCCAGCGGCCTGAACGCGCCGTCGGTCGTCGCGGGGAACCCCGCAACCTCTTCGACGACGAAATTGTAACGCGATTTGTGGCCGCCGTCAGCCCGAGGGGGACAACTTACGCGATTAACCCATTCAGCGCCGGGGCGGCACTGCTGCCCGGGAAAACCGTCTCATCCAGCGCGCGAGCCTCGAGCCCCATATGGTCCCGGAGCACGCCCTTGAAGACCTGGCGCACATCGAGAGTTGGCGCGAGATCGCGATTCTCGAAGAGCTTTGTATCGGCAAGTGTAGGCCAATCGCCAATGATTCCGCCGCGCCTCAAGGCGCCGCCGGCGAGGATCATCGTCGAAGCGGTTCCGTGATCCGTGCCGCCCGTGCCGTTGATATGCGCTGTGCGGCCGAACTCCGTGACGGCGATGATCGCCGTGTTCGACCAGCTGTCGCCGAGACCGTCATGCAACCCGTTGACGACGTCGTCGAGATTTCTCAGATGATTTGCGAGCTGACCGTTTACCGCGCCCTGACCGGCATGCGTGTCGTAGCCGTCGAGCGAGAGAACGGCGATCGACGGACCGCCGGCCTGCGTCAGGAACTTGGCTGTCGTCACCGCATAATCGTGCGCGGCGCGTTGCGGCTGCACCGGCGCGTTCATCGTGCCGTCGCCGGAGAAAGTCTCCGCCATTGCTTCCGTCTGCATTCCCGATGCGAAGGCGCGCGAGAGCATGGGGTCACTGGCATAGAGATCCTGCAGAACCGTGGAGATGCGCGCCATGTCCTGCGTGACTTTCCCGCCGGGCGACCAGGATTGAATGGGCGAAGGTCCGCGCAGGATGAGCGGCTCCTGTGCGCCGACCGCGAGCGCCGTGACACCGCCCGACTGCACCGACAGCGCGCGATTGAGCCAGCCCGTCGTCGTCGCATAGAGATGATCGCCGCCACTCTCAAGCAGATCCTGCGCCTCGAAATGCGAACGAATGCGCTCGGGGATCGCCACTGCGGGCGCAATGCGGGCCTGTCCCGCCTGCGTCAGCGCATAGATGCCCGCGAGCTTCGGATGCAGAGCGAAATCGCCGTCGAGCTTCAGCGCCGCATCGGCCGGAATGGCGATCGGACCGCGCAGCGCATAGTAGTTGGCATCCCCGATCGGCGGCGACACGGAGAGACCGTCCATGGCCCCTCGGCAGATGATGACGACGAGCTTGCGCTTGGCTTCCGCCGCGCCGAGCGCCGGGCTTGCGAGAAAGGTCACGCCGAGACTTGCACCGAGTTTCAGCGCCGCGCGCCGCGAGAATGCGTTGTCCTGTGTCATCGCCGTTGGAACTCCGGAGACATGAGAAGGATGGAAAAGGCTTCGAAGCGCGTTTCCGCGCGCGCCATGGCCGTCTTGAGCGCAGCGCTCATGCGATCCCCGAGCGTTGCAGCCGCAACATCGACAGGCGCACCGTCGTTCGGCGCGTAATAGGCCGAGAACTTCGTCGCCCAGGTCAGGCGCTTGACGAGCGCATCGGGTGCCGCCCAGTCGGCCGCAACGTCGGACCAGCCGTTCGGCTGCGGCGCCGCAAACGGACGCTGCCCCAGGAATGTCAGCGGCTGCACCACTTCCTTCGCAGGATCACTCGGCTCTGCGCCGGCGGCGCGATAACCCGAGACGACGAACTCATAGGGCGTCTTGAACTTACGCGCCTCGGGCGACCAGCATTCCGGCGCTTCGATCAAGCTATGCGCGACTTCGGCGAGATCGCCGTTCGAGCGGAGATAAGCATCGCGCAACTTCGCGACAAGCGCGCGCGGTGGGTCGTCGGCGACGAAATGGATCGCGAGCTTCTTCGCGAGATGTTCGGCGGTTTTCGGACTTGCGGCGAGATCCGCAAAAATCGCGCGGGCCTGATCCTGACCGCTCTGCTCGTAACGCCGCCCCATCACGGTGCGCGCGCCCGGCTCGTGCAATTGCGGACGATAGAGAAACCGGCCCTGCTCGTCCGGTGGATCGTTCTTGTAGCCGATGCTGTAACCCGTAAGGGCGCGCGCAAATTCGGTGACGTCTCCTTGCGTGTAGCCGGCATCGGCGCCAACCGTATGCAGCTCCATGATCTCGCGCGCGAGATTCTCGTTCAGCCCCATCTTCCGATAGAGGCCGCCGAGGCTGTTCGGCCCCGCCGAACGCGCCTGATCGAGATAGAGCAGCATGCCGGGATGCGTCGACGACGCCACCAGCATGTCTTCGAACCGGCCGAACACATGCGGACGGATCGCTTCGCGCTCGAACGGCCCGACCAGAACGGAGGCCTGCAGCTTCGAGGTCGAGACGGTGAAATGATTGGCCCAGAAGAGCGTCCAGCGCTCGCGGAACGACTGCGACGTCGCCGCTGCGAGGCGCGTTCGCGCAAAGATCTCGTCGCGCACCCCTTCGAGCAGAGGTTGCAGTGCTGCGCGGCGTTCCTCTTTCAGCTGATCGGCAGCGTGCTGCTGCATCGCTTCGTCTTCGCCCGCCATGCTGACGGTCATCGGCGCTTTGCGCTGCCGTCTGATCGGTGCGAGTCCGGTCTGATATCCGATGAAGCTCTGAAAGCGTTCGACGCTCCCCGGCAGGTTTCCTTGCGGCTGCTCGGCCCCGTCGCGCGTGATCTGCGCTTTCAGCCAGCCGTGCGGGTCGTCGGCGGCCTCCGTCATCTCGCCCGGTTTCGCGCCGAGTCCGAAGCGTGTCACCGCAATGGCGCCTTCCAATGTCTTAGATGCTGTCATTTCGCCTCCGGCGTTGCCGACTATAACGCCGCCACCGACTTTGCCCTACGCGGAGCGTAGGATTCCTTGCGCTTTCGCGTAAAACTGTCGGAGCGGAGTCGGGCGACAGGCCTATGGAGGATGGCGATGACGAGCTCATCGCGCGCGTGGCGCGCGGCGACAGCGCGGCCTTCTCGCGCCTTGTGAGCCGCTATCGCGCCCGGTTGACGGGCACAACGACACGCATCGTCGGTAATCGGGCAATCGCCGAGGAAATCGTGCAGGAGGTCTTTACGCGTGCCTGGGTCAATGCCCCAAAATGGCGGCCGCAGGAAAAAGGACGGTCCAGCTTCGCCGGCTGGCTGGGCCGCGTGGCGACCAACCTTGCCATCGACCATACGCGGCGCACGCGCACCGTTCCGCTGGATGATGCACCCGAGCCGGTCGACGCGACGATTGCCGCCGATGACGAGCTGATCGCGGCGGAAGACCGAAGGAAGCTCGAAGCAGCACTCGCGCAACTGCCGCCCCGGCAGCGCGCGGCGATCGCATTGACCTACGACCAGGGCCTGTCGAATGCCGAAGGCGCCGCGGCCATGGATATCAGCGTCGGGGCATTCGAATTGCTGCTTGTGCGCGCACGCCGCGCGCTCAGGCAAGCCATGATGGAGGACAGGGCGCGATGACGCCGAAAGGACTTGATGAATTTCTGGAGAGGCTCGACCTCTATGGAGGCAGCCTGGCCGCCTGGCCCGTCGAAGCGCGTGCCGAGGCCGAAGCCCTGCTCGCAAGATCGCCCGACGCGCGTGCGCATCTCGTGGCCATGCAGCGGGTGGAATCGGCGCTTGCGCAAACCCGGATGTGCGACACGGGCGACGATCTCGCGTTCCGCGCCACGCAGGCGAGACAGGCGCGTCCGGAGCACGCTGTGATGCGGCAATTGCCGTGGGCGGTCGCCGGCATGGTGGCGATCGCGGCCGGACTCTATGTCGGCGCGTTGCCGCGTATCAGCGAAGGGCCGAGCGAGATCGTGAGCGCGGCGCTCGATCAATCGGGAGGCCACGATGTCTGGTGAGCGCAC
Source organism: Rhizomicrobium sp. (assembly GCA_035524575.1). Classification (GTDB taxonomy): domain Bacteria; phylum Pseudomonadota; class Alphaproteobacteria; order Micropepsales; family Micropepsaceae; genus Rhizomicrobium. The sequence goes on along the minus strand of DATKON010000202.1, from coordinate 11,632 downwards.
ACCTATCCTCGCCGTCGCGCTGGCCGTGTCGGTGCTGCTGAATCTGTTTTTCGCCGGCGTTATCGTGGGGCGGATCACGTTCCCCGGGTTCTGGCCCGGCAATCCCGGCGCGCTCATACCGCGCGACGAAATCCGCGCGCTGCCCGAGGCCGAGCGGCACGCCTTCAGTCAGGTCATCCGCAGCCGTCAGCCGGAGATCCGAAGCTTGCGCGAGCGCGTGCGCCAGGCGAAACGTGCGGCGGAAGAGGCGATCGGCGCGCCCCGCTACGACAAGCAGCTGCTCGAGACGCGGCTTGCTGCCGTCCGTCAGGCGCAGCTCGCACTGGGCGAGGCCCAGCACGGCGCCGTCATTGAGGCCCTCGGCACCCTTAGTCCTGCCTCGCGGGCGGCCATTGCGCACCACGCGGAGGAGAACACGCCCTAGCGCCGTCCGGTGCGGTGGTTGCGCAAGATCAACGCGCGGAATTCCCCATCTGCCATCCTTTCCCGGCCGTCATGGAAAGGATCGGCCCGTGCAGGCCTATGTTCGCTGGTTCGAAGACTTGCGGCTCGAGGACGTGCCGCTTGTGGGCGGAAAGACTGCGTCCTTGGGCGAACTCTTCGGCGCGCTCACCGCCGAAGGCCTGAATGTTCCGAACGGATTCGGCGTCACGGCAAAAGCCTATACCGATGCCCTGACTCGCGCCGGTGCCTGGGACACTTTGCGCTCACTTATCGGCGGGCTCGACAAAGCCGGCGTCGCAACGCTGCAGAAACGGGCCGCCGAAGCGCGCGCCATCGTCTATCGCGCGACCGACATGGACGATTTGCGCGCGGAGATCGCTGCCGGCTACCGCGCGCTTGAGTACGAATATGGACGAAGCGTTTCTGTCGCCGTCCGCAGTTCGGCTACAGCCGAAGATCTGCCGGACGCGAGCTTCGCCGGCCAGCACGACAGCTTCATCAACGTCTCGGGCGAAGACGCGGTTTTCGAAGCCTGCCGTCGCTGTTTCGCATCGCTCTTTACAGATCGTGCCATTGTCTATCGCAACGACAATCACTTCGATCATTTCAAGGTCGCCCTGTCGGTCGCGGTGATGAAAATGGTTCGCTCCGATCTCGCATCGAGCGGGGTGGTGTTCACGCTCGATACCGAGTCGGGATTCCGCGACGTCGTGCTGGTCACCGGCATCTATGGTCTCGGCGAAAACATCGTGCAGGGGTGCGCGGACCCGGACGAATTTTACGTGCACAAGCTGACCTTCAATGCCGGCTATCGCACGGTGCTGCGCCGCTCGCTGGGACAGAAGCAGCTCCGGATGGTCTTTGCCGGGGGCAAGGGAACGACGAAGAACCGCCCCGTCTCGAAGACGGATCGCGAAAAATTCTGCCTAACCGACGCGGATGTGCTCGATCTCGCCCGTCAGGCCATGCTCATCGAAAGCCATTATTCGAAGATCAACAACCGGCCCACACCGATGGATATCGAGTGGGCGAAAGACGGCATCGACGGCAAGCTATATATCGTGCAGGCGCGGCCAGAAACGGTGGCGTCGCAGCGCGAAGCGGGACACATCGAGACCTACACGCTCGAGGGCACGGCCCCCCCTGTCGTATCCGGGCGCGCCGTCGGCGACAAAATTGCGGTCGGCAAGGTGCGCTTTGTGCGCAACGAGAAGGATCTTTCGACCTTCAAAGCAGGCGAAATTCTCGTCGCCGACACCACGACGCCTGATTGGCAGCCAGTCATGAAGATGGCGGCAGGTATTGTCACCAATCGCGGCGGCCGCACCTGTCATGCCGCCATCGTCGCGCGCGAGCTGGGCATTCCGGCCGTCGTCGGAACCGAGACGGCGACCCGCGTCCTGAAAGACGGCGCAACCGTTACCGTTTCGTGCGCCGGCGGCGATGTCGGGCATGTCTATGCGGGCACGCAGCCTTTCCACGTATCTCATGTCCTGCTCTCCGACGTTCCGCGGCCCAGGACCAAGATCATGGTCAATCTCGGGGACCCGGACATAGCCTTCCAGTCCGCGATGCTGCCGAACGACGGCGTGGGGCTGGCGCGCATGGAATTCATCATCAACGAGTTCATCGGCGTTCATCCAATGGCGCTGGCGAAAATCGACGAGGTCAAGGCGCCGATCGTCCGCCAGAAAATCAAGCACCTCACGCGGAACTATGCGAAGCCCGAAGACTTCTTCATTGCACGGCTGTCCGAGGGTGTGGGCACGATCGCCGCAGCCTTCTATCCAAAGCCCGTCATCGTCCGGCTTTCGGACTTCAAGACCAACGAATACGCGACGCTTCTGGGCGGACGGCAATTCGAACCCGTCGAAGCCAATCCGATGATCGGATTTCGCGGCGCGGCGCGCTACGCCCATCCTGCCTATGCGGCCGGATTTGCGCTCGAATGCGCCGCGCTTGCCCGCGTGCGCGGCGAAATGGGCCTGACCAATCTCAAGATCATGGTTCCGTTCTGCCGGCGCGAGGAAGAAGCGGCACGCGTGATCGAGGCGATGGCCGGGCACGGCCTGAAGCGCGGCGAGAACGGGCTCGAAATCTACGTGATGTGCGAGATCCCGAACAACGTGATCCGGATCGACGCCTTCGCGAAGCTCTTCGACGGCTTCTCCATCGGTTCGAACGACCTCACCCAGCTTACGCTGGGCGTCGACCGCGATTCCGAAATCGTGGCCTTCGATTTTGACGAACGCGATCCCGGCATGACCGAGATGCTGAGGCTCGCCGTCGAAGGTGCACACCGCAACGGCCGCCATGTCGGCATCTGCGGCGAAGCGCCGGCGAATTACCCCGACCTTGCCCAGCGGCTGGCCCGGTGGGGCATCGACTCGATCAGTGTCAATCCGGCGAGCCTGATCAAGACCTTTCACACCGTTGCCGAGGCCGAAGCGGGCGAACGCCCCACGCGGCTCAAGATTATTTCCCTGTCTTCGACGCTTCCGTCCCGGTGATGATGGCGGCCTGGAGCTGTTCGGCGATGTCGGTCATGCCGCCCGGCGAATGCGGCATCAGGATCACCTTGCTCCCCGACGACACGCCGATTTCCTTCATCGTGTCGAAATATTGCGTCAGCAACACGAGCTTCAGCACGTCGGGCGCGGAGACGCCGCCGATCTGATCGGTGAAGGCGGCGATCGACTCGCGCAGGCCGTCGACGATGGCGCGGCGTTCCTTGGCGATGCCTTCGCCCTGCAGGCGCTTGGATTCCGCTTCCGCTTCGGCCTGCTTCACAACCAGGATCTTGTTGGCCTCGCCTTTGGCGGCCGCCGCGACCTGCAGGCGCTGCTGCGTCTGGATATCGTTCATCGCCGCCTTGACGTTGTCGGCGGGGTTGACGTCGGTGACGAGGGCATTCGGGATCTCGAAGCCGTAGACCTGCATGGAGACGTCGAGTTCGCTTTTGACCGCCTGCCCCACGTCGTCCTTCTTCTCGAACACTTCGTCGAGGGTCATCTTCGGCACTTTGGCGCGCACCACGTCGAGCACGTAGGATTTGATCTGCTCGATGTGATCCTGGAGCTTGTAGTAGGAATCCGCCTCACGGCCCTCGATAACGCGAAACTGCACAGCGACGAAAAGCTTCACGAAGACGTTGTCGAGCGTCTTGGTTTCAACTTCGACCGGCAATTGCTGCACGCGCAGCGACACGCGCTGCACGACGTAATCGATATAGGGCACTTTGAAGTTCAGGCCGGGCCTCGCCGTGCGCAAAAAGCGGCCGAAGCGTTCGACGATCGCCGCTGTCTGCTGCTGCACGGTGAAGAAGCCTGACAAGAGCCCGATCAGCAGGAAGAACCCGACAATGATCCAGAACACGATGATGATGACGGACAACGGACCCTGCATGACGCCCTCATCGGAATGCGACCCCAGATTTAAGCGATTCGCGGGCGCAACACAGAGCGCGCGATCACAGCCGGGTTGCACGGACGGCCCCGGGTACGCGCCTTGCGCTGAAATATTCGATGGCGTTTGCCGGAAGGTCCACAACAAAACGTGGCATCGTACGACGCCTGTCAGGACTCCACGCGCGCAAAGTTCCATTTTTGCAGTAATAATACGTATGCGTCACAGTTGTTTTGCAAACAATGTAAGACGTTGAAAGAAAAAATCTCTCGTAAGACTATGAGAATTGAAGAAAAGAAATACTACCGCAAATAAAGCTGGCCTACTAAGCATCAGTATTAGTAAGCTCCGGCCCGGAGAAAGAACTCAGCCAGCAATAGCTGAGATGGGGGTCTGGGGAGGATTTCATGCACGGGCGCGCGTGGATCGGCCCGCCCGGATTCATGTACCTGAACCCTACCCTCGGTATCGAGCACCAATAGTTCGTGGCGTCGCGAGAAGGCGGAGCCGCCCTTCTCGTCTTCTTCCCTCAAACCAAATGGAGCAAGCACATGAACAAGCTCGTATTATTGACTTCTTCGGCGTTGGTTGCCCTGTGTGCGTCTTTCCCCGCACTGGCGGATTCCGCAACCATCACGCAGACCAACGAAACCTTCGGAAATGCGTCGCAGCATCAGCCCGGCGCCATTGTGGGATTCCAGACGGGCGACAGCGCCACGATCCTGCAACAGTCGGGCATTGGCGACACCGCGCTGCAGGAGCAGGCACGCTTCGCCGACGGCAGCGATTTCGCCGTGAACGGCATCCAGTCCATTTCGCAAGCGAACAACAACACCGCCTTCGCTGCCCAGCAGGACAATAGTGTCTTCGGCGGGGACAACCAAAGCATCACGCAGACGAACAGCGCCGGTACGCAGGCAAGTCAGACGAACAACGACGAATTCACCGGCAACAACGTGCAGGCTTCGTCGCAGGACCAGGACAGCGGCTCGAGCGTCACGCAGATCAACGGCATCAACCTCACCAACGGCGCGAGCGGCGGGCAAAACAGCCAGACGGCCATGCAGAACGGCCAAACCAACTCCTCGATCAGCCAGACTCTCGACGGCGCCAGCAGCTTCAATACGCAGGTCGCTACCCAGAACTACTTCGGCGGCGGCAACACGATCTCGGCGCTGGTCGAAAACGGCGACAACAACCACTTCACCCAGACACAGGACTCAGGCGCGAGCAACGACACCGAGACGGCATCCTTCAATCTGAGCTCCGGCAACGTCATCACGCAGTATCAGGGCGTAAACAGCTCCGGGAACATGCAGAGCTACACGAACGTCCAGTCTTCCGGGGGTGCCGGCATGCAGATTCAGGCCAACGGGACGACCAACAGCACCCAGACCATCACGCAGATCGGCTTCGGCGGCGACTACGCCAACCAGGCCGGCCAGGGCCAGGCGGGCAACGGCAACACCGAAACGATCTCGCAGACGGCCGGATTCGGCAACAACGCCATCCAGAACCAAGGCCTCAATTTCGGCCAGCCGGGTTACGTGTACCTGAACGGCGGTGCGCTCGCGCACTTCTAGTTCGCATTGCGGCGAGAGGAACGCGGGGCTCCGCGTTTCTCTCGCGGCATCTCGCGGCCGTGTTCACCGTGTAGGAGCGTGGATGACATTCATTTGTCGAGTACCGGACGCTTCAACGACGCTTTTGACGGTAATGCAACAGCGCTGTCACGCTTCCTTTGCAGTCGCGCCAACCGGTTGAAGAAAAGGAAGATTTCAAAAGCCGATGCGAATTGAAGAAAAGCAATGCTACCGCGAAAAACGCTGGCGCAGTCAGTATAACACTCATTAATCTCCGCGCCGGGTGGAGAGCCCAGCCAGAAGGGCTGGAGCGAGACTCGGGGAGGATGTTCATGCGCAGAAGTGCATGGATCGGGGCCGCGGTGGTCTTGTTCGCGACCAGCGCAAACGCAAGCCAGTTGGTCTACACGCCGGTCAATCCGACCTTCGGCGGAAGTCCGTTCAACGGTGCTTACCTTTTGAGCACCGCGGACTCGAACAATTTCGATTTCCAGAGCAATCCGAAAGCGGCGCAGGAGCTCAACTCCCTGACGTCCCAGCAGAACACCGCGCAGGAGCTGCGTCAGGCCCTGATCAGCGCGCTGATTTCGCAGGCCTCGCAGACGGTGATCGACAGCATTCTGGGCACCAATGGCCAAGCCCAGGACAGCGGCACGTTTTCGCTCGCCGGCGAGACGATCACCTTCAACCGCGCGGGCGGCGAGATCAACATCACGCTGACGGATCCCACCGGCGGCCAGACACAGATCACGATTCCCGTTCCCACCGTCTGATCGAGCGCCGACGTGTCGTACCGCCTTTCCCGCCGCGCGATGGTGAGCAGCGCCCTTTGTGCGCTGGCCGGCTGCTCGTCGCTCTCCACGGGTCTTTCTGACGATCCGACGCCGACGATAGTCGCCGGAACCAAATCTTTCGACGACCTGGCGAGGCTGCCGCCGCCCAATCGCCGTCTCGACGTCGCGGTCTTTCGCTTTCTCGACCAGACCGGTCAGCACAAACCCAATCAGACGTTTGCCGATTACAGCTTCGCAGTGACGCAAGGCGGCACGAATCTGCTGATCAAGGCGCTGCGCGATGCGGGGCAAGGCTCGTGGTTTCGCGTCATCGAGCGCGCCAATGTCGCCGACCTCATGCAGGAACGGCAGATCATCCGCGCCAACCGCATCGAATATGCCGGCCCCAACAAGGAGCCGCTGCCCGAGCTTGCGCCGCTCCTGAACGCGGGGCTCATCCTCGAAGGCGGCATCGTCGGCTACGATTCCAACCTCCTCACCGGCGGCGTGGGCGCCAACTACCTCGGCATCGGCGCCTCGACCCAATATTCGAAAGACACCGTGACGGTGTCGCTGCGCTCGGTCAGCACGCTGACCGGCGAGGTGCTGACGGCCGTCGAAACCAGCAAGACGATCTATTCCGTGCTCTTCGACGGCTCGGTCTATCGCTTCGTCGGCTTCAACAGGTTGCTGCAGGCGGAAGCAGGCTTTTCGACCAACGAGCCGGTGACCATCTGCGTCACGCAGGCGATCGAGCTCGCGGTCTACTCCACCATCATGGAGGGCGCGCTGCAGCATGAATGGTCCTTCAGGGACCCCGCCGCCCAGGCAACGCTCACGCAGAACTATCTGGAAATGCGAGGCGACCTCGCGTCGGACCCTCGACTGTCGAAGCGGCCATAATTTCCGGATCAGGAACGCCCAACTTCATCCGGATCGTTCAAAAGGGCAAAGCCAATGGAGCAACCACATGAACAGATTAACGCTACTGACAACGACGGCATTCGTCGCTCTGTGTGCGTCCTTACCTGCTCTCGCCGATAACGCAACAATCACGCAAACCGGCGAAACCAGCGGTTACGCGGTACAGCATCAGCCCGGCACCTATTATGGCGGCGCGACGAATGACACGGCAACGATCGTGCAGCAGTCGGGCACCAACGATACGGCGACGCAGGAGCAGGCGCGTCTGTCCGACGTGAACGACTTCGACTACGCCGGTACCGATACGATCACGCAGACGAGCAACGTCTACGCCACGGCCAACCAGGAGGACAACGGAAACGGCGGGAATTCTGAAACAGTCACGCAGACCGGCAACGTAAACTCTGCGACGAGCCAGACGATCAACAACGAGTTCGGCTATAACAACACGCAAACATCTACGCAGACCGGCAACGAGTTGTCGAGCGTCACGCAGGTAAACGGGTACTACGCCACCAACGGCGGAACGGGGTCCTACAACAACCAGACGGCCACGCAGACCGGCCAGTATGCTTCCGGGATCTCGCAGACCATTGACGGCGCCAGCGGCAGCAACACGCAAACCGCGACCCAGAATTCGGGCGGCTCGTTCAACAACATTTCGACTTTCATCGAAAACGGCAGCAGCAACAACGTGAGCCAGACGCAGGACACGAATGCGTTCGCCAACGTTCAGACGGCGAACATCACGTCGAGCAACGCGAACCAGATCGAGCAGTACCAGGGCATGGGCAGCTCGTCGAACACGCAGACCGTTGCGATAGGCGACTACACCGGCAGTTCGAATAACGGAACGGCGCTGCAGTATCAGGCCAACGGCGTTACCGGCGGCAGCCAGACCATCACGCAGGACGGTGGCGGCAGCAACAACCAGGCTGGCCAGGGCCAGGGCTCGAGCAGCAGCGTTGAATCGATCACGCAGTCGGGCGGCTCCGGCAACATCGCCATCCAGAACCAGGGCCTCAACTACGGCAACGCCGGATACATGTACGTCAACGGCTCAGGCCAGGTCGCGCATTTCTGATTTGTATTTCGGCGAGAGAGACGCGCGCGTCGCGTCTCTCCGCTATTTCCGAGGGGGCGAAACTCTCGGCCGATCGTCCAATTTTGCACACTCCTTTTGGTTGCAGACTCCGAGCTTTGGAACAGGCACTCCAAAACGAGCAACACTTATGGGGACAAGCCATTTTAACGCCGAAATAACCCTGGCCCAGTAAGGCTAACAACGAGTAATCTCCACGCGCCGAAAATGCTCGGCTAAGCACGGCGCGCGTGAGTAGGGTTCAGGGGAAGCTTCGTGAGAAAGGTGATCTGGGCTGCGGCGGCGGCTCTTCTCGGCACGGCCAGCGCCGATGCCGGGCAACTCGTCTACACACCGGTCAATCCGACTTTCGGCGGCAGCCCGTTTAACGGCGCCTATCTGCTGAGCACCGCTCAGTCGAACAATTTCAACTTCCAGACCAATCCGAAGGCGGCGCAGGAACTCAATTCACTCACGTCGCAGGAGAACACGGCGCAGGAACTGCGCCAGGCGCTGATCAGCGCGCTGATCTCCCAGGCTTCGCAGGCCGTGATCGACAACATTCTCGGCACAAACGGGCAGGCTCAGGATAGCGGCACGTTCGATCTCGCCGGCGAGACGGTCACGTTCAGCCGTGCAGGCGGCCAGATCAACATCACGTTGACGGACCCCACCGGCGGCCAGACGCAAATCTCCATTCCCGTTCCGCAAGTCTAACCAGGTTTCCAGGTGACAATGTCGCACCTTACCCGTCGCACGATGGTGAGTAGCATGCTGCTCGCACTGGGCGGCTGTTCGTCACTGTCGACGGCCCTCTCCGAGGATCCGACGCCGACGATGGTCGCCGGCACGAGGTCTTTCGACGATTTGACGGGACTGCCGCCGCCGGCACGCCGGCTCGACGTCGCGGTCTTTCGCTTTCTCGACCAGACCGGTCAGCACAAGCCGAACCAGACATTTGCCGACTATAGCTTCGCGGTGACGCAGGGCGGTACGAATCTTCTCATCAAGGCGCTGCGCGACGCCGGTCAGGGTTCGTGGTTTCGCGTCATCGAGCGCGCCAATGTCGCCGACCTGATGCAGGAACGGCAGATCATCCGCGCCAACCGCATCGAATATGCCGGACCCAACAAGCAGCCGCTGCCGGAGCTCGCGCCGCTACTCAACGCCGGGCTCATCCTTGAAGGCGGCATCGTCGGCTATGATTCCAATCTCGTCACGGGCGGCCTTGGCGCGAACTATCTCGGCATCGGCGCCTCGACTCAATATTCGAAGGACACGGTGACAGTGTCGCTCCGCTCGGTCAGCACGCTGACGGGCGAAGTGCTGACGGCCGTCGAGACCAGCAAAACGATCTATTCCGTGCTCTTCGACGGGTCGGTTTATCGCTTCGTCGGCTTCAACAAGCTCCTGCAGGCGGAAACCGGCTTCTCGACCAACGAACCGGTGACGATTTGTGTCGAGCAGGCGATCCAGCTTGCCGTTTACTCCACGATCATGGAAGGCGCGCTCCAGCATCAATGGGCGTTCCGCGACCCCGCCGTGCAAGCCGCCCTCACGCAGGCCTATCTGGACACCCGCGGAGACCAATTCCTCGCGACGCAGAAATCGAAACCGCAATGACTTCCCCGGACAGTGAATGCCCTGTCGTCGTCCGGGTCATCGAAACGGGGCGAGTGTGACGGAGTAATGAATGAACAAGTTCATGCTATTCGCGACAACCGCGTTGGTGGCTCTGGGAACGTCGTTCCCCGTGCTCGCCGACAGTTCAACCATCACGCAGTCCGGTGAAACCACCGGCTATGCGGCACAGCATCAGGCCGGTGGAAATTCTGACACCGCCACGATCGTGCAGCAGTCGGGCTCGAACGACCAGGCGACCCAGGAACAGGGACGCGGTTTTGACGGTCATGACTTTGCCAGCCTCGGCAACCAGTCCATCAGCCAGACGAGCAATGCGTGGGCCTCGGCGAACCAGGAAGACAACAGCACCGCCGCCTCTCAGAGCATCACCCAGATCACCAACAACGCCAGCACGGCGACCCAGACGGTCAACAACGAATCCGGCGCCTACAACACGCAGTCGGCGGCGCAGACCGGCAACAGCTACTCGAGCGTCACCCAGACCAACGGCCAATATGCCACCAGCACCGCGTCGGGGTGGAACAACACGCAGACGGCCACGCAGAACGGTCAATATGTTTCGTCGATCTCGCAGACCATCGACGGCGCCAGCACGAGCAACGTGCAGACCGCGACGCAGAACACAGGCGGTATCGGCAACAAGATTTCGACCTTCATCGAAAACGGCAGCAGCAACAATGTGAGCCAGACGCAGGACGTCAGCGCCATCGGCAACACGCAGACGGCGAACATCAACGCAAGCGCCGCAAATACCGTTGAACAATATCAGGGTCAATACGCCTCCGCGAACACGCAGACCATCACGGTCGGCGACTACACCGGCGCTTCCAATAACGGCGTCGCGCGCCAGTATCAGGCGTTCGGCGTTACGGGCGACAGCCAGACCATCACTCAGGACGGCGGCGGCGCCTACAACCAGGCTGGCCAAAGTCAGGGTTCGAGTGGTAACTTTGAAACTATCACGCAGACGGGCGGCACGGGCAATATTGCCATCCAGAACCAGGGCATCAGCAACGGCGGATCCGGCTTCATGTATGTGAACGGCTCGAGCCAAGTCTCTCACTACTAGGAGCATCGCGAGAGAGAGGCGCTGCTTCTCTCTCGCGCTCTTTCGTTCGAGATGGAGGATTAGGATGAGCACAGCGCGACTTTTGCTTGCGGCGGCCTCCATCGCGCTCGCAGCCGGGCCGGCTTCGGCGGCCGCATCCGACAGCGCCGTTTTGATCACGCAGGCCGGGATGGCTCCGCAAAGCGGCACCACAAGCGGCAGCAATATCTCGGTGATCATCCAGCAGGGCAGCAACAATTACGCCGAGAGCGATCAGACCGGTGCCGCCAACACCGACACGATCGAGCAGCGGGGCAACAACAACAGCTCGACAGTCGTCCAGAAGGGCATCGGCGGTATCGTCGTCGACATCCAGACGGGCAACGGCAACAAATTCTCCGTGACGCAGACGGGTATCGATCCGCCGCCGGTCGTCCTGGTGCAGCATCGATGAAGTGGCTTTGCGCCGTCGTGTGGATCGCGGCCGCGGCGCAGGCGAATGCTGAGGTTTTGCCGCCCGCAACGCAGCCTGCGCCGCCTCCGGCGCAAACTCTGAGCCAAACGCGCGCAACGCTGGGCGACACCGCCGGCGGACGCTACATCCCCAAACCGGTTCTCGATATCCTCGCCGATTCGCGCATCGACCCCGAAGTGGCGTACATGCTGTGGCAATTGTCGCGCCGCTCCGTCGGCGACTGGACCATGGCCGAACTGAGCTTCGTGGCGCAGC
>DATKON010000201.1:0-3882 GCA_035524575.1 Rhizomicrobium sp. | reverse complement strand
GCTTTGGATAAAGACCGGGCCGTATCTCGTTCTCTTTCATGCCTGGCGCCAAATGGCAGCCCGTGCACATCACGTCGTAGTCTGACGCACCGTCGGCCACGCGGCCCGGCTCATTAAGTGACGGCACAACGATGTCGCCGACGCGCGTTGCGATCGAACGTTCGCCCACATATCCGATGAAGCTTTTCGTGGCGGCGAGATGCGGCGCATCCGCGCCGACATCATAGAGACCGAGTGCGGCGTAGGCCAACGCCGCGACAATGAGAATGATGATCGTGACGATGCCGCCTAAAACGGCCGAGCCCAGACTGAAGTTCATTGTCTTACCCGAAGCGTCTGATCGTCGTCAGCCGTATGAACGCCATGAATGACATGGGATAGGAGCCATCATAGGGCCACGCTGTGGGCTCCCAATGCGAAACGGAATTACGCCGCGAGTTTCGTGTAGCCCGCGCGCATCTTGAGGACCTGCCACATCACGACGCTGGCGGCGCTCGTCATGCGCCCTTGCGGCTTGGCGCCGATCGCCTTGGCCACCATCTGCACGAGCTTGTTGATGTGCGGGCGCGTGTAGAGCGTCATGACCTTGGCGTGATAGGCGCGCGCAAACTGGGCGCGGTCGTATGGCGTCGAGCTTTCTTCGGCTTCCGGCACATTGGCGCAATAGTAGGCATAGGAGAGTTCGTCGTCGTCCGCTTCGTTCACACGCGTCACGGCGACCGTGAGCCTGCGCCACAGGGACAGCTCCGGCTCGTCCTGCTTGTGCAGAGTTTCGAAGAAGAGCCTGTAATGGCGGAATTCGTCGGCGGCGATGCGGCCTGCCACCTCCTTCAGCACCGGCTCTTCCGACGCGTCGCGGATGGCGCTGTAGAAGGACGAAGTACCCGATTCGACCACGCAACGTGCGATCATCTCGCCGCGGCGGCTGCCGCGGACCGAAAGCTCGCTGTCGTCGGCGAAATGGGGCGGGCGGTAGCCGGCGCGGAAGCGGGTGAAGGCGGATTTGAAATTGAAGCTTGGATCGGCCATCTCCGCCCAGCGTCCGAGCGCGAGGCCGTGCTGCACTTCCTCCTGGCCCCAGCGCTTGATGTCGGCCAGCGTCTCGTCGCCGGCATCCTTGAACACGCGGGTCAGATAATCGACGTAATCGGGCGCATTGTATTCGACCAGCGAGGCGCCCTTGATAGTGGCAAGCAGAGCGGGGTCGATCTTCGAAGCATCGAATTTCGACCAGTCCACGTCGTCGAGCGTCCAGCCGGCGCTGAAAACCGTTCCGTCACCCATGGCTACCCCGTCCTCAGACTGCCCCATCGTGAACGCCTTATAGCAAACGCCGTTGCCTCCCCGAAGTGGGGTGCAATAAGCCTTTGATTGTTAGGGTCTTAGAGGTGGGCCCGGAGGATTTTGAGGTGGTCGAGCGATTCGACGGCCTTGGCGCGGTCGGCCTCGGACTTGGCGTGGAGAATGTCCTCCTCGGCGTTGCGGATGCATTGGTCCAGGGACGCCGCATCGACTTCGGCCAGCGGCCGCACGTCTTCCGCGAGCACGGTGAGCTTTTCGGGGGTCACTTCCGCGAAGCCGCCCAGCACGAAGTACTTCGCGTCGCCATCACCCTTGACGTCGATCACGCCCGGCCGGAGCGACGAGATCAGCGGCGCATGGCCGGCCAGCACGCCGAAATCGCCTTCACGGCCCGGCACGGTGACCATCTCGACCTGTTCGGAGAGGAGCAGCCGCTCCGGCGAGACGAGATCGAAGGAGATCTTGTCGGCCATGCTTATGCCGCTTCCGCCGCGAGCTTCTGCGCCTTGGCGACAGCGTCTTCGATCGTGCCGACCATGTAGAAGGCCGCCTCCGGCAGGTGGTCGTATTCGCCGCGCACGACCGCCGCGAAGCTCTTCACGGTGTCTTTGAGGTCGACGAAGATGCCGGGGAAGCCGGTGAACACTTCGGCGACGTGGAACGGCTGCGACAGGAAGCGCTCGATCTTGCGCGCGCGCGCCACGATCAGCTTGTCCTCTTCCGACAACTCGTCCATGCCCAGGATGGCGATAATGTCCTGCAGCGACTTGTAGCGTTGCAGGATCTGCTGCACGTCGCGCGCGGTCCTGTAGTGCTCTTCGCCGACGACGCGCGGATCGAGAATGCGCGACGTCGAGTCGAGCGGATCGACGGCCGGGTAGATGCCTTTTTCCGAAATGGCGCGGTTGAGCACGGTTGTCGCATCAAGATGCGCAAAGGATGTCGCCGGCGCCGGGTCGGTCAGGTCGTCGGCCGGCACGTAAATCGCCTGCACCGAGGTGATCGAGCCCTTAGTCGTCGAGGTGATGCGTTCCTGCAGCGCGCCCATATCGGTCGCGAGCGTCGGCTGATAACCCACGGCCGAAGGAATGCGGCCGAGAAGTGCAGACACTTCGGAGCCCGCCTGCGTGAAGCGGAAGATGTTGTCGACGAAGAACAGCACGTCCTGTCCCTGGTCGCGGAAATATTCGGCGACGGTCAGGCCGGAGAGGCCGACGCGCGCGCGGGCGCCTGGCGGCTCGTTCATCTGGCCGTAGACGAGGGCGCATTTCGAACCTTCCGTCGAACCCTTCTTTGGGTCCTTGTTCACGCCGGATTCGATCATCTCGTGATAGAGGTCGTTGCCTTCGCGCGTGCGCTCGCCGACGCCCGCAAACACGGAGTAGCCACCATGCTTCTTGGCGACGTTGTTGATGAGCTCCTGAATGAGCACGGTCTTGCCGACGCCGGCGCCGCCGAAGAGGCCGATCTTGCCGCCGCGCGCATACGGCGCCAGCAGGTCGATGACCTTGATGCCGGTGACAAGCACCTGGCTTTCGGTCGATTGCTCGACGAAGGACGGCGCTTCCTGGTGGATCGGGCGGCGCGACGACGTCTTGATCGGGCCGGCTTCGTCCACCGGCTCGCCGATGACGTTCATGATGCGGCCGAGCGTACCGTCGCCGACGGGCACAGCGATCGCCTGGCCGGTGTCGTTCACGCGCTGCCCGCGGACGAGGCCTTCGGTGATGTCCATCGCGATGGTGCGGACGGTCGACTCTCCCAGATGCTGCGCCACCTCGAGCACGAGCCGGTTGCCGTTGTTGTCCGTCTCGAGCGCGTTCATGATGTCGGGCAGCTCGCCTTCGAACTGAACGTCGACAACGGCGCCCATGACTTGCGTCACGCGGCCGATCTTGTTGCTCATCTCTTTGTCCATGGCGCGGCTCTCTTTCACTTCCATTTCAAACGGGGTCGCATCGATCGTGATGCCCCGTTCGTGACCAGCTTCGTAAAACTGCACCGCTCCTTCGACCGCCACGGGCGCCGGTAGCGCCTCAAAACGCGGCTTTCGCCGGAGCAGCTGCCGAATATATTCGGCCAAACTCTTCAACCTGTCCCGCCAACCCATTCGCCGCCTCCAACTTCCCAGCCTAGCACGGTCGAATGACGCTTTATCGTTGGCGGTCTTGTACTCCTTCGCTCAGAGCGCTTCCGCGCCCGAAATGATTTCGATCAGTTCCTTGGTGATCATGGCCTGACGCGTGCGGTTGTATAGCAGCGTCAGCTTGTCGATGACTTCGCCCGCATTGCGCGTCGCCGAATCCATGGCGCTCATCTTGGCGCCGAATTCGCCGGCAACGTTTTCGAGCAGGGCGCGGAAAATCTGCACGGTGACGTTGCGCGGCAGAAGCTCGGACAAGATCTCGCCTTCGTCGGGTTCGTAGTCGTAGACAATATTGCTCACGGCGGCGGTCTCGGGCACCGACACCGGAATCAGCTGCTGCTGCGTCGGCACCTGGCTGATGACCGAACGGAAACGCGAATAGATGATGGTCGCAACGTCGAACTCGCCGGACTGGAACATCTCGACGACGCGGC
>DATKON010000200.1:0-5901 GCA_035524575.1 Rhizomicrobium sp. | reverse complement strand
CTCTCGCTCAAATATTTCGGTCGTTCGTGCAACGCGCAGAGCGCCCTCTCCCCTTGAGGGAGAGGGATGCAGGTCTCAGAAGGAAACGTCTGCTCGGGTGCGGGTGAGGGGTCTTTATCCGCCGGCACGGGACTTCGGGATTTGGGACTTCTTCGACACGATCCCCAATTTCCCGGCGCCGTTTATCCTGCAATAAAATCCTTGAACGCCTATGCTGACGGCGGAATGAACACGCACAGGGACTCCCTCTCCGCTCTGTCCTGGCTCGTCGACGCGGGTGCCGACGAGGCGCTGCTGGAGGAGCCGGTCAATCGCTTTGCTTCTCCGAAGCCGCGTGAGCCTCAGCGCGCGGAAATTCCGGGACGTGCGCAGACATCGGCACGCACGCCGCAAGCGTTTCGCGAAGCGCCGCGCACCTTCGCGCCGCAACCCGCAACGCCCGCCGCCTCCGACGACGCCATCGGCTCGGCCATGGAGATCGCCGCGCGGGCGCAGACGCTCGCCGAGCTGAAAGCCGCGCTCGAACGCTATGACGGCTGTCTTTTGAAGAAGCATGCGACCAACACCGTCTTCGCCGACGGCACGCCCGAGCACGGCATCATGCTGATCGGCGAAGCGCCGGGGCACGATGAAGACCGCATGGGCCTGCCCTTCGTCGGGCGCGCGGGCAAACTTCTCGACAAAATGCTGGCGGCGATAAACCTCGACCGCAGCAAAGTGTATATCGTCAATGTTCTCCCCTGGCGCCCGCCGGACAATCGCAACCCAGAACCCGTGGAAGTTGCGAAATGCATCCCCTTCTTGCGGCGCCACATTGAGCTCGCCAAACCCAAGATATTGATTCTGCTCGGCGCGGTTTCGGCCCGTCACGTTTTGGGACAGACGGACGGTATTATGCGTCTGAGAGGCCGCTGGCTGGAATATCATGTGGCCGGACAGATGATTCCGGTCATGCCGACCCTGCATCCTGCCTATTTATTGCGCAGGCCGATCGACAAGAAATTGGCCTGGCGGGACCTTCAAATGATCGCCGCGAAGGTTAAGACCTTTTCATAAATCATTGTTACGCTTGGCAATGATGAAGCCCAGAGTTGCTTGAGCCATAAACCCGCTCGGGGGTATCCTTATGGTTCGACAACTTTCAACGAGCGGGAGCGCGGGGACGTGTCACTTCGCAATTGGCTGATGGCGGCTGCGGCAGCGGCTGCCTTGGTGAGCGCTGCTAACGCAACTTCCGCGGCCGACCTCGGAAGCGATCAACCCACTTTCACGCCGCACGCGCTGTCGGCGTCCGATGTTCGCCTTTACCGCGAAATTTTCGCGGACGAGGAAGCCGGCCGTTTCGGCGCCGCCAAGTCGCGTCTTGTCGAAGTGTCGGACCGCTCGCTGGCGGGCTATGTCGAAGCCGCCCATTTCCTGTCGCCGCGCGCCCGGCGCATTCCGATCAAGCAGCTGACCGCGTGGCTCGCCGAATACGACAATCTCCCCGTCGCCGCGCGGATCCATGAGCTTGCCGAGCATAAAGACGCGAAGCTGCGCAAGCGGCACCGCGTCGCCATCGAAGCCCTTCCGGTCGTGCATCATCGCGGCGGCGGCTATGAAGACACCGACATTCCCGAGACGCTGATCTCCGAGGTGGCACGCGCCGCGCAACCGCAGATCGAAGCCGCGATCCATGCGGGCCAGCCGCAGGCCGCCGAAGCGACGCTGAACACGCTGATCGCCGGCGGTTCGGCGCCGGGCGCCGACATTGCCTATCTGAGCCATCGGGTGGCGTCGTCCTACATGGCCGAAGGTCAGGATGATGCGGCGGTGCGCGTCGCCTCTGCCGTCACCGGTGCAGATCGCGCCAGCCTGCCCCAGCTCGACTGGGACGAAGGCCTCGCCGATTACCGCCTCGGCAAATACCTGGACTCCGCGCAGCATTTCGAAGCGCTGGCGCAATCGGGCGCGGTGCCGAACTATACGCGCAGCGCCGCCGCGTTCTGGGCCGCGCGTGCGCATCTCGCCGCCGGCGATCCGCTCCGTGTCATCACGCTGCTGACGGCCGCCACGCGCGAACAGCCGACATTCTACGGCCTTCTCGCCGAGAAGATGCTGGGCCAGCAATCGCAGACGACCTTCGCCGAGCCTGTGCTCGACGAGCAGAGCTACGAGGCGATGGCGCAGATCCCGGCCGTGCATCGCGCGGTCGCGCTGTGGCAGGTGGAACAAACCGAATATCTCGCCGGCGAAATGGATCGCGCGCTGACGGCGATCGATCTTCGGCAGGGCGAAGCCTATGCCGCGCTGGCGCATCGTCTTGATCTTCCCAATCTCGAACTCAGGGCCTGCGAGACGGCGGCGTCGCGCGGCGTGATGCTGACGGGTCTGTTCCCCGTCCCGCGCTACGCGCCGAAGAGCGGCTATCAGATCGATCCGTCGCTGATCCTCGCCTTCACGCGCGCCGAAAGCCGTTTCCGTCCCGATGCGGTCTCGAACAAAGGTGCGCGCGGGCTGATGCAGATCATGCCGGGCACGGCGATCCAGATCGATCGCACCGGCGCCTCCGAGAAGCGTCTCGAGGATCCGTCCTACAATCTCGAGCTCGGCCAGCGCTATCTTGCGAGCATTCTCGGCCAGGTGAACGGCAATCTCGTCGAGCTGGCCGCCGCCTACAATGCCGGCCCCGGCGCCATCACCCGCTGGGTGGGCATGCGCGGCAACATGATGCAGGATCCGCTGCTTTTCATTGAAAGCATCCCGGCCTCGCAGACCAGGGATTACGTCAAGCGCGTTTTGACCTATTATTGGATGTATGCGCGCAGGACCGGCGAGGATGCACCGACGCTCGATCAGACCGCGAACGGCGAATGGCCGACCTATCGCGGTTACCCCACGCCTTCTGCCGCGCCGGCGCAGAACGTGGTCGTGAGCGATGCCGCAACACCCGATTGACGAAAGCATTCCGTTCGTTCCCGTCCGTATCGCGGTCCTGACCGTTTCGGATACGCGCGACGAGTCGAACGACACCTCCGGCGACACGCTCGCGGCGCGCATCAAGGAGGCGGGCCACATTCTCGCCGACCGGGCGCTGCTGCGTGACGACCAATACGCCATCCGCGGCCAGCTCGAACGCTGGATCGCAGATCCGCAGATCGACGTCGTGATCTCGACCGGCGGCACCGGACTGACGGGCCGCGACGTCACCGTCGAAGCGTTCAAATCCGTGTTCGAAAAAGAGATCGACGGCTTCTCGGTGATCTTCCACCAGATCAGCTTCGAGAAGGTCGGCACGTCGACGCTGCAGTCGCGCGCCTGCGCCGGCGTCGCGCACGGGACCTATCTCTTCGCCCTGCCCGGTTCGACCGGCGCGGTGAAGGACGGCTGGGACGGCATCCTCAAATGGCAGCTCGACATCCGCCACCGCCCCTGCAATTTCGTCGAGATCATGCCGCGGCTGGAAGAGCACCGGAAGAAGTAGGCGAATTCCGGCCGTCAATCGCCGACGACCGGACGCGCGGCGCGCCCCGGCGAGAAGCTCGCACGATAGGTTGTCGGCGCAATTCCGAATCGCCGTTCGAACGCCTTCCGAAAAGCGTCGCCGCTCGCATAGCCGACCGATGCGCCGATGCTCTCCACGCTCTGGTTGCCGCTGACGAGGCGATGGCGGGCCTCGTCGAGGCGCAGCTTCTCGACATATTCTCCCGGTGACGTCCCGAATGCGGCTTTGAACCTGCGGCTGAACTGCCGCGGACTGAGCCGCATGCGCTCTCCCAATGCCTCCAGCGACAGATCGGCCCGCAGATTTTGCAGCATCCAGTCCGCAAGATCCCGGAAGTCGTCGGGGACATGCGTCTGATACTGCAACGGCTCGGGCAACGGTATTTGTCCGCCAGAGCGCTTCAGGCAGACCATGAGATCGCGAGCGACCCTGAGCGCCACGGCGCTGCCGAGGTCTTCCTCGACAAAGGATAAAGCAGCATCCACCCCCGCCGTCGCACCGGCCGACGTGCAAAGCGCGCCGTCGCGAACATAGCGCGCACCGGCGGTCAGGCGGATGCCGGGAAACCGGCGCGCCACATCCTCGACAAAACGCCAATGGGTGGTGGCCTCGCGTCCCTCGAGCAGCCCTGTTTCGGCGAGGATGTAGATGCCGAGGCCGACGGATGCGATGCGGCGCGCTCTGTGCGCGTCCCGTTTGAGCCATTCGGCGATCGGCCGTGCAGTCTCGGGCTCGCGTGCGCCGGCGCCACCCGGAATGACGATCGTGTCCAACGGCGGCGCGTCCGCGATCGCACCGGTCGCGGAGACCGAAAGACCCTGCTCCAGCGTGAACGGTCTACCGGTCAGGCTCAGCATCAGGAGCTCATAGGGCTGGTCCAAATCCCCCGCCGCATCGTTCGCGGTGTCAAAGACGTCGAGCGGACCGAACAGATCCATGGCCGATACGCCGTCGAAGCCCACAAAGCCTATGCGCTTCATATCCGCGTCCGATTCACTTCACCACTTCGTGAACTTACGAAAACTTGAGCGCGCATGGGCCGCGATGTCTCGAATTTCTGGGTGCATGACATGGCAGTATCGGGTGTAACCGTGTTCTAATTTGAATCGGCAATGCGGGCAATTGAACAAGTCGCGATGAAGAACGGTCCAAAGCGACCAACAAAAAGTCCGACCCAAAACATCTGGATCAATTGACCGTATTTTCGCAGTCGGAGCGCGTCATGGTGTCGAACGATTCAGGTTCAGCAGGCGGGGTCGCGCCGGAGACTCGCGATGTCGACGACGAGCTCGGCGACGAAGGGCAGCCTCTCGGGATATTCCCTCTGGCGATCGCCAATATCGCGATCGATGCGCGCTCGCCGCTTCCGCTTCATGAGCAGATTTGTCAGGCCGTCCGCACGGCGATCTGGACGCGCGAGCTGCCGCCGAAGACGCTGCTGCCCACGACGCGGGAGTTGGCCCGGCACCTGGGCGTCGCACGAAACACCGTAGTGTTCGCCTATAATCGCCTGTCGGCCGAGGGCCTCTGCATTTCCAAAAGACGCCGCGGCACGCGCATCTCCAGTGATCTGCCCGCCCAGGCGCTTTATGGCGATGTCGGCGGCGACGGCGAGGCCAGCGAGTGCGAGTTCGTCAATCTGCGGACGGCATTTCATGCTCTGCACGCGCTGCAGACGAGCGTCGACCGCATGGCCGGCGGCACGCCATTCGCATTGTCCGCGTCCGATCCTGTGCAATATCCGAGAACCAAATTGGGGCGGCGCCTGGCGGACAAATTTCTGGGCGCGCCGCCGGCCGCCTGCTTCACCGCGTCCAATGTTTGCGATCGCTTCCAGACGAGTGTTGCTGCGTATCTCAGGCAGGCGCGCGGCGTCGTCTGCGCGCCGTCACAGATCATCGCCGTTTCGGGACTCGAAGCGGCGCTGGATCTGACCGTCCGCGTCCTTGTCGATCCCGGCGATTCCGTTCTCGTGGAAGACCCGTCCATGGACATCGTCCACGGCGCATTTCATGCGGCGCGCGCCCATGTGCGGCCCATTCCCGTCGACGGCTCCGGCGCCAATCCGCATTCGGACGACGGACCGCCGGCGAGGCTCCTGTATGTGTCGCCGTCCGTCAACTTCCCGCTCGGCACGTCGATGTCCCAATCCAGGCGCCTTGAAGTGCTGGAAGCGGCGCGCGCGCAGAACGCCATTCTTTTCGAAAACGACACCTGTTTCGAACTTCGGTACTGCGGCGCGAGCCTGCGGTCGATCCAGGGCCAGGACAGAGAAGGCCGCGTGATCTATTACGGCGGTTTCTCCGAAATTCTGGGAAATTCCGTGCGCATCGGCTACCTGGTCGTACCCAGGATGTTGCTCGATGCGTTCGTCGAGATCGGTCGGCGCACCTCCAGCATGCCGGCCTTCCAGATGC
>DATKON010000199.1:0-14363 GCA_035524575.1 Rhizomicrobium sp. | reverse complement strand
CGAAAAGGAGAAATCCATTGTCGTTTCCTCAGAGGCCGAGCACGGCCTTGGCGATGATATTGCGCTGAATCTCGTTCGAGCCGCCGTAGATCGAGGCCTTGCGCATGTTGAAGTAATGGCCCGACTGGCCGACGGCATAATCCGGCCCCACCGGATATTCGTTGTCGCCGAAGCTGCGCTCGTACGGATAGCCGTAATAGCCGATGGCTTCGACCGTCAGCTCGGTGATGCGCTGCTGGATTTCGGTGCCCTTGATCTTGAGGATCGAGCTTTCGGGCCCGGCATGTCCGCCGCGCGATTCCCGCGCCAGCGTGCGCAGCTCGGTAAATTCGAGCGCAGAGAGATCGATCTCGAGCTCGGCGATCTTGCGCGCGAATTCCTCCGTCTCGACCAGCGGCTGGCCGTCGACGGTTTCCGCGCGCGCCACCTGGCGCAATCGCTCGATCGCTTTCTTCGAACGCGCGACGCCTGCGATGCCTGAACGCTCGTGCACGAGCAGGAACTTGGCGTAGGTCCAGCCCCTGTTCTCTTCGCCGATGCGGTTCTCGACGGGAACCTTCACATTGTCGAAGAAGACTTCGTTCACCTCATGCGCGCCGTCGAGCACGATGATCGGCTTCACGGTAATGCCGGGAGTCTTCATGTCGATGAGAAGGAAGGTGATGCCTTCCTGCGATTTGACGTTCGGATCGGTGCGCACGAGGCAGAAGATCCAGTCGGCATATTGAGCCAGCGTCGTCCACGTCTTCTGGCCGTTGACGATGTAGTGATCGCCTTCGCGCACTGCGCGCGTCTTGAGGCCGGCAAGGTCGGAGCCCGCGCCCGGCTCGGAATAGCCTTGGCACCACCAGTCGCGGCCAGAGAGAATGCCCGGCAGGAATTTCTTTTTCTGCTCTTCGTTGCCGTAGGTGTAGATCACGGGCCCGCACATCGCGACGCCGAACGGCAGCACCTGCGGCGTTTCCGCCTTCGCACACTCTTCATTGAAGATGTAGCGCTGCGTGACGTTCCAGCCGGTGCCGCCATATTCCTTCGGCCATAACGGCGCCACCCAGCCCTTCTTGTAGAGAATCTGATGCCATTTCAGGAAATCGGACTTTTCGGTCATGTCGCGCCGCGCCTTGCCTTTGACTTCAGGCGGCAGGTTCTCGGCGATGAAGGTGCGGACTTCCTGGCGGAAGGCTTCTTCTTCCGGCGAAAAGGTCAGGTCCATGGCGTTTCTCTCCGACAATTTGTCAGCATGATACCGGCCGCAGACAGCGCCGCAAGGGCCCGCTCGTCATCATCCGGCGCACAATAGTGCGTCGGGGTGACCCATTTTCTTTGCCAAATTGGGTCGCCCGCATGAAGCGGGCGATGACGATCTATTGGAGTACTAGCCCCGGCTTGTCTTGATCGCTTCGTGGTGGCGGATGACTTCCTGCACGATGAAAGCGAGGAATTTTTCGGCAAAATCGGGATCGAGCTTCGCCGCCGTCGCGAGCTCGCGCAGGCGCTTGATCTGCTCGGCTTCGCGCGATGGGTCGGCGGGCGGCAAACCATGCGTCGCCTTGAACTCGCCGACGGCCTTCGTGCATTTGAAGCGCTCCGCCAAGAGGTGCACCAGCGCCGCATCGATATTGTCGATGCTGTCGCGCAGACGTCTGAGTTCGGGATCGATCGTCATCGCATTAACCTTCAGGCGCTGAGCTCGTGTGCGCGCTTCACCGCCGCCGCGACGGTCCGCGCCATTAGCACGGAAAGTGCATCCTCAGCCATCAGCACACCCAACGCCGCTTCCGTTGTGCCGCCGGGACTGGTGACGTCACGCCGCAGCTTTTCCGCTGCATCCTGGGTGGACTCGAGGAGCGCGCCGGCGCCGGTGATCGTGGCGCGGGCAAGCTTCAGCGCCAGCGGCCGCGGCAGGCCTTCCTTTTCAGCCGCCGCCGCAAGCGCTTCGACCAGCAGGAAGACGTAGGCCGGCCCGGAGCCGGAAACCGCTGTCACCGTGTCGATCATTTCCTCCTGTTTGACCCAGACCGTTTCACCCAGTGCGGCCAGCAGCCCCTCGGCCGACGCGCGGTCCTTCGCCGTCACCTTCCTTGTCGCATAGAGCGCCGAGATGCCTTTGCCGATGGAGCCGGGGAGGTTCGGCATGGCGCGGATGATCCGTGCCTTGGGCCCGCAGGCCCGCGCGAAGGACGCGGTGCTGGTGCCGGCGGCGATGGAAAGGATGAGCGCGCCGGACTCGGCGAAGGCTTTCAGTCGCGCCGCTTCGCTCCGCAGCACCTGCGGCTTGATGGCGACGACGCAGATCGACACCTTCGCCGCGTCGATGTCCTCGATCGCGGCCTGATGGGTGATCTTGTTCGATTTGAGGAGCTTCTTCAGCTCCGGCGACGGATGGGGCTCGACCACGGCGATCGGGCCCAGCCTTCGCGCCAGCCAGCCTCGGAGCAGCGCTGTCCCCATGCGGCCGGCGCCGACGAGGACGATCGCTTTCCGGGGCGCTTCAGGCTTGACCGGCACACTCGAGCACGGCCGCCGCGACGGCTTCTTCCGCGGTCTTGCCGCCCCACAGCACGAACTGGAATGCGGGATAGTAATACTCGCACGCCTCGACGGCGAGATTGAGGAGCGCCTCGCACTGGGCGGCCGACGCGCGCGCGTCGGGGAAGATCATCGCATGGCGGAAGACGAGCGAGCCGTCTTCGGGCCAGAGATCGAAATGGCCGATCCAGAGCTTGGCGTTGATGTACATCAGCAGCGCCGCGACATCGGTGCGCCGCGAGTCATTGACCCGCATGTCGAAGGCGCTGGACAGATGCAGCGACTGGAGGTCTTCGCGCCAGGTGAAGCAGAAATGATGGTCGCACCAGCGGCCGGCCACCGAGAGATTCAATTCGTCGCGGCCGGAGCGTTCGAACGGCCAGCCGTTGTCCTCCACGCAACGCTCGAGCATGTCGAGCGGGTGGATCTCGCCAGCTGTCTCGTCCTCATAATGCGCAACGCTCATCCACGACTCCTCGGCAGGCCAAAACGAAGCACCTGGTGACCTACCTGACACAAGATTTTGTATGGAGACAAGAGTCCCCGTGACTCGGCGTTGGGGACCCGACTCCCATTCACAGCTTTCAGGGCGCCGGCGACTCTTCGCGAGTCACCCCGAGACGCGCTTCGAGCGCGGCGATGCGGGCTTCGAGCTTCTCGTTCTCGCTGCGCGCTTTGGCAGCCATCGCTTTGACCGCTTCGAATTCTTCGCGCGGCACGAAGTCCATGTCGGCGACGAGCCGCTCGAGTCGCTGCCGCATGAAGGTGTCCATCTCCGCGCGCACGCTCTGCGCCGCGCCGGCCGCATCCGTCATGATCCGCGCCAGGCCGTCCAAAATCGGATTGTCGCTCTGCATGGGACCTCTCTTTCGCAGCTTTATGACGGCCCCGCCGCCGCGGAGCAAGCACGCAGGACGCGCGCTAACCTTGACAGCCAGGGCCGAAGCAGCGCGTGTTAGCCGCGCTTTTGCAACCCCCGTCCCGCATGGTCGAAGCCGCTCTGCCCTTCCCCAATTTCGATCCGGTGCTCATTCACATCTGGGGGCATTTCGGAATCCGCTGGTACGCCCTCTCCTATATCGTCGGCCTGCTGCTCGGCTGGTGGTACGTCGTACGACTAATTCGTGACAAGGCGCTGTGGAAACCGCCCGCGGCGAAGCCGCCGGTCAGCGTCGACGACGTCGGCGACTTCGTCGTGTGGGCGACGCTCGGCGTGATCGTCGGCGGCCGGCTCGGTTGGGTGCTCTTCTACGGCACGTTCCTCTGCAGCGTCTCGCCCGATGCGGGCTACTGCCATGGCCTGCCCGGCGCCTTCCTCACCGATCCGATCCGCATCGTCGCCGCCTGGGAAGGCGGCATGTCTTTCCATGGCGGCCTTCTCGGCGTGATCGTGGTGTTGTGGCTGTTCGCGCGGCAGAAGAAGATCGACATGGTACGCTTCGGCGACCTGATCGCCTGCGCCGCGCCGATCGGACTCTTCTTCGGGCGCATCGCCAATTTCATCAACGGCGAATTGTGGGGCAAGCCCGCCGACGTGCCGTGGGCCGTGGTGTTCTGCAATCAGCGCATCCTGGAAGCCTATGGCGGCCGCTGCCCGGCGGGCATCATGCCGCGCCATCCGAGCCAGCTCTACGAAGCCGGCATGGAAGGCCTGCTGCTGTTCGTCATCATGTATGTGTGCCTGCGCGTGTTCCGCCTGCACGAACGTCCCGGGCTTCTCGGCGCCATCTTCCTCACCGGCTACGGCACCTTCCGCTTCATCGCCGAGATCTTCCGCGAGCCCGACACGCCATTCATCGGCTGGTTCAGCCTCGGCATGGCGTTCAGCATCCCGATGTGGCTCGGCGCGCTCTATCTCTACTGGTATGCCTTGAGACCGCAGGCCAAGACCGTGTGAGCCGTGAACGCGCTCGGCAACCGCATCGTCAAGCTCATCGAGACACAGGGTCCGCTTTCCGTCGCGCAGTTCATGACGATCGCGCTGCTCGATCCAGAGGCCGGCTATTACGCGACGCGCGATCCGTTCGGCGCCAGGGGCGATTTCGTGACCGCGCCGGAAGTGAGCCAGATGTTCGGCGAGCTCGTGGGGCTGTGGTGCGTGCAGGCCTGGCTCGATCAGGAAAAACCGAAAGGCGCGCAGCTCGTCGAGCTCGGTCCCGGTCGCGGCACGCTGATGGCGGATGCGTTGCGCGCGGCGAAACTCGCCCGCGATTTCGTGAAGAACGTTGACGTCGTGCTGGTGGAGGCGAGCGCCACGTTGCGCGGCC
Organism: Rhizomicrobium sp.; assembly: GCA_035524575.1. GTDB lineage: Bacteria > Pseudomonadota > Alphaproteobacteria > Micropepsales > Micropepsaceae > Rhizomicrobium. The sequence goes on along the minus strand of DATKON010000199.1, from coordinate 9,567 downwards.
TGCAGCGGGAGCGCCTCAAGGATTTCACCGTCATCTGGAAGGATCGTTTCGAAGCGGACGAGCGCCCGACCTTCCTGATCGCCAACGAGTTTTTTGACGCGCTGCCCATCCGCCAGTTCGTGCACACCGAACGCGGCTGGTGCGAGCGCATGATCGTCGTCGACAACGGCAAGCTCGCTTTCGCGCTGTCGCCGGTCCCCAGCAACGTCGTGATCGAAGGCGATGCACCCTATGGCGGGGTCTACGAAACCTCGCCCGCTTCGCTGGCACTCGCCGAAGATATCGGCCGCACGATAGCGCGCCGGAGCGGCGCGGCGCTCATCATCGATTACGGCTACGAACGGCCCGGCTTCGGCGAAACGCTGCAGGCCGTCGGCCGGCATCAGTTCAAGGACCTGCTCGAGAAGCCCGGCGCCGTCGATCTTTCCGCCCATGTCGATTTCACGGCACTCGCGGCGGCGGCGCGCGCCGGCGGCGCACAGACTTACGGCCCCGTCGGACAGGGACGCTTTCTCGAAGCGCTCGGCATCCGTGCGCGCGCCGAGAAACTCGCCAGGGCGAACAGAAGGGAAGTGTCTGCGATCACTGCCGCCGTTGACCGTCTTGTTGGACGAGAGCAGATGGGGACGCTGTTCAAGGCGCTGGCGATCATGCCGCCGAACGCGCCGCCGCCGCCGGGGTTCTGATCGATGCTCGTTCTGACTGCACGCAATCTTTCCGAGACGAAAGCCGTTGCGCACGGATTCTTCGGCCGCGAGGGCGGCGTATCGGACGGAGTCTACGCCTCGCTCAATTGCGGACCCGGCTCGAACGATAGGCGCGACAACGTCGTCGAGAACCGGCGCCGCGCGCTCCATGCGCTTGCCGGTGGCGCGCCCGCGAAGCTTGTCACGCTTTACCAGATCCACTCGCCCAAGGCGGTGATCGTCACCGAGCCCTGGGAGATCGGCGCCCAGCCGCAGGCCGACGCCATGGCGACGAAGGTGCCGGGCATCGCACTCGGCATCCTCACTGCAGATTGTGCGCCGGTGTTGCTCGCGGACAACGATGCCAAAGTGATCGGCGCAGCCCATGCAGGATGGAAAGGCGCGCTCGGCGGCGTGATTGCGAATGTCGTGGCTGCGATGGAGGAACTGGGCGCGCGCGCCTCGCGCATCCGCGCCGCGATCGGACCGTCCATCAGCCAGACAAACTATGAAGTCGGTCCCGAATTCCGTACACGTTTCATGGAGATGGACGCCAACCACGCGCGCTTCTTCAAGCATGGGGTGCTGCGCGCCCATCACTGGCAGTTCGATCTTGAGGGCTTCGTGACGGATCGCCTTGCCGCGGCCGGCATCGAGGACATCGAGTGTCTCGGCGCCTGCACCTATGCACGGGCCAATGAGTTTTTCAGTTACCGGCGCACCACCCATCTGGGCGAGCCCGATTACGGCCGCGACATTTCGGCGATTTTGCTCCGCTGAAGGCGGTTTACCGCGCGCCTTTCGCTTGCTAGAACCCCGCTGGTTCACGAAATCTTCACACCGGGAGCGCCCGCCAGCATGAGCGAAGCGAACGAAGTGCGCGGCATGAAGCTGCTCGCCGGAAATTCGAACCGGCCCCTGGCGGAAGCCATCAGCCAGTATCTGAAGCTGCCGATGACCAAGGCGGTCGTGCGGCGCTTTGCCGACATGGAAGTGTTCGTCGAAGTGCAGGAGAACGTGCGCGGCGAGGACATCTTCGTCATCCAGTCGACGAGCTTCCCCGCCAACGACAATCTGATGGAGCTTCTGATCATCATCGACGCGTTGAAGCGCGCCAGCGCCAGGCGCATCACCGCGGTGATCCCCTATTTCGGCTACGCACGTCAGGACCGCAAAGTCGGACCCAGAACGCCGATCTCGGCGAAGCTCGTCGCCAATCTGATCACCGAAGCCGGCGCCAACCGCGTGCTGACGGTCGATCTCCACGCCGGCCAGATCCAGGGCTTTTTCGACATCCCGACGGACAATCTCTACGCCGCGCCGGTGATGGTTTCCGACATCCAGGATTATCTCGGCCAACGCGAGAACCTGACGGTTGTCTCGCCGGACGTCGGCGGCGTGGTGCGCGCGCGCGCGCTCGCCAAGCGTCTCGGCGCCGGCCTTGCCATCGTCGACAAGCGCCGCGAGCGCGCCGGCGAATCCGAAGTGATGAACATCATCGGCGACGTCGAAGGGGATGTGTGCCTTTTGATCGACGACATCGTCGATTCCGGCGGCACGATCTGCAACGCAGCCGACGCACTGCTCGCGGCGGGCGCCAAGGAAGTCTGCGCCTATGCCACGCACGGCGTGCTCTCCGGCGGCGCCGTCCAGCGCATCCAGAACTCGAAGCTCAAATCGATGGTGATCACCGACTCCATCGCGGCGACGGACGACATCCGCAAATGCGCCAACATCCGCCGCATCTCGATCGCGCCGCTGATCGGCGAAGCCATGCGCCGCATCAACAACGAGGCGAGCGTCTCGAGTCTGTTCGACTGATTTCGTTCGCAACGGCGATGCCGCCTTCTCCCCTGCTATCAGGGGAAAAATGAGGGGCGGCGAAAACGCGCGCCGCGCACAGCGGCGGAAAAAGCCCGTCAAATAAGGCGCGCGCGCCAGCAGGGCCAAAAGCCCGAGCAGAAATACAGGGTCGGCCAGGGGCAAAATCATCCGTGTACGTCCCAATCCTGTGGCATGCCCTGTCTCTCCTTTGCTGCCATGACCGGCCGTGCTCCGCCCGGCGGGGAACCAGTGATGCTGCCATGCCAGAAAGAACATATCAAGAACAAATATGGCTTGCCACGTATTCATTCTTGGTTATATTGAATACAGTCTGGTGAGCCTGGAGGACGCCAATGTCCCGAACCACAACGATGACGGTCCGCCTCAGCGGCGCCCTCGGCGATTTCGTAGCCGCCAACGTGGGCGAGAACGGGTCATACGAGAACGTCAGCGAATACATTCGCGATCTGATCCGCCGCGATAAGGAGCGTGTCGAGAAGGAAGCGTTCGACAGGCTGAAGGCCGAGCTCGGCCATGCTTTCGCCGCGCCCGAATCCGCCTATGAGCCGCTGACGGCGGCCGAGGTCATCGCGCGCAACCGGGCCTGACCGAATGGCCCCTGTCCGCATCCAGACGGCGGCCTCGCACCGCCTCGACGAGATTTATCGTTTTACGCGCGACCGCTGGGGCGCCGAACAGGCGGATCGCTACATCACCGGCTTGTTCGGGGCGTTCGCCAAAATCGAAACGCGCGAGGTGATGTCGAAACCGATCCCGGCAGAGTTCGGCGTCGACGGTTATTACTTCCGCTACGAACGGCATTTCGTCTATTGGCGGAGACTGTCGAACGGCGATATCGGCATCGTGACGATCCTCCACGAACGCATGCACCAGATCGATCGGTTCGGCGAGGATTTTGGGGTGTGAAACGCTCCACGTCACGGAAATACATCCGTAGACGGATAATAATGCCCAGCAGTGCCGGCGTCCCGCCGGCATCATTTCGGCCGTCTTGCCGCCGACGACCAGGCCCAATCTTCCGCCAGCCTCACGAGACCGGCTTTCACCGGGATTGTTTTCGACGTAGTAGACCGCATTCAGATAGTGCCGCTCGTCGCGGACATAACGGTCGAAATAGTCCCGCGCCCAGACGCTGCCGTCCGAATTGAGCCGGCGATTGATCGTCTTTGCGGTGAACGATTTCCAGGAATGAATGATCTTATCGAGGCGATGGCCTTCGATCTGCTCGATCATCGCGTGGACATGGTTGGGCATGACGACCCAGGCCAGCAGCTTGTAACGCTCGCCGTCGACATGATTCAGCGCTTCCGCGACGATCTCGGCGTTCTCGCGAGTCCGCAGCAGGCAGCGGCCCCGACCTTCGTCGATCGACCGATGCATCAATTTCTGCCGTTCGCCTTCATTGGCGAGGCTCATGATATGTTTGTAGAGTTCGCGCGGCAGGCTGTCCGCCAGCCGGAATGTGATCGTTTGAATGACGGCGCCGCCGTCGAAATGCGGGAGATATCCGCGCTCGAACCAACCTTTGTGCCGGCGGGACGCCGGCGGTCCCAGCAAGATGCTCATTCGGCGAGGCTAGTCCGCAGCCGTCGCAGGACTTCGCCGCAAGCGTCAGGATACTTCGCGAGCGGCCCTCCTGTGACAAGTAAGTGCCGGCGGGACGCCGGCGGTCCCAGTAAGAGGCTTCGCCGCCGAAGTTTCTTCCTGAAGCCGCCGGACTCGCTCGGGCGACACGCCGCCGGCCCGGGTTTCTTTCTGGGACCGCCGGCTTCCAGCCGGCATCTACCTGCCCTTCCTTGCGTCCCTCGCCTTGTTCCGCTAAAACGCGCGGCTTTCCGGGCCTTGTGAGCCGCGCGACCAGCCAAAGAAGGCTGGAAATTCAAGGATTTATGCCATGACCGCCATTCAGGAACTCAGCGCCCAGGCCCGCAGCGGGACCGGCAAAGGCCCGGCCTATCAGGCCCGCAAGGCCGGCATGATCCCGGCCGTCATCTATGGCGGCGGCGATGCGCCGGAGAATATCGCGCTCGACCGGCACCAGCTCGAGCTGGTCGCGCTGAGCGGCACGTTCCTCACGACCCTCTTCATGCTGGACGTCGCCGGCAGGAAGACGCGCGTCATTCCGCGCGACATGCAGCTCGATCCGGTCAGCGACCGCCCCGTCCATGTCGATTTCATGCGCCTGCCCGAAGGCGCCACGGTCCGCCTCGCCATCCCGGTGCGTTTCAAGGGCCAGGAATCTTCGCCCGGCCTCAAGCGCGGCGGCGTGCTCAACATCGTCCGCCATGAAGTCGAACTGTTCTGCCCGGCGGACAAGATCCCGCCCTATATCGAAGGCGATCTCTCGCAGCTCGACATCCATGACTCGTTGCACATCTCGAATTTCGCGCTCCCCGAGGGCGTGAAGGTGGCGATCCGCGAACGCGACTTCACCGTTGCCTCGATCGTGGCGCCGACCAGCGTCATCGAAGAGCAGCGCGCGGCGGCAGCGGCAGCGGCAGCAGCCGCGGCAGCGCCCGTGGTCGAAGAAGGTGCCGCGGCTCCGGCAGCCGGTGCGGCAGCGCCTGCGGCCGGCGGTGCGACCCCGGCGGCCGGTGCGGCTCCGGCCAAAGCGCCCGAGAAGAAGTAATTTCTCGCCCAAGAGAGGGCCATGCCCGACACGGCTCTTCTGCTCGCCGGCCTCGGCAATCCCGGCGTCGAATACGCGCGCCATCGCCACAATGCCGGTTTTATGGCCGTGGACGTCATCCACGACCGCTACAAGTTTGCGCCGTGGCGCACGCGCTTCCGGGGGCATGTGGCCGACGGGACGATCGCGGGCCGCAAGGTGCATCTGTTGAAGCCGATGACCTACATGAACGACAGCGGAGATTCGGTCGGCGCGGCGCTGCGCTTCTACAAGCTGCCGCTCGAGGCTTTGACCGTGATCCATGACGAGATCGATCTTGCCGCCGGCAAGCTGAAGGTGAAGACCGGCGGCGGCGATGCCGGCAACAACGGCCTGCGCTCGATTACGGCGACCCTGGGACCCCATTATCGCCGCGTGCGCATCGGCGTCGGCCATCCCGGCGAGAAGCATCGCGTGCACAGCCATGTGCTGAGCAATTTCTCCAAGGCCGACGAGGAATGGCTGATCCCGATGCTGGATGCGGTGGCGGAAGCGACGGCCTATCTCGCGAAGGACGACGACGCGGGGTTCATGAACAAGGTCGCGGTGATGCTGCGTCCGAACGAGAAGAAGCCGAAGCCCGAGAAGAACGAGAAAGACGCGTAATGGGATTCAAATGCGGCATCGTGGGATTGCCCAATGTGGGCAAGTCGACACTTTTCAACGCGCTGACGCAGACGGCGGCTGCGCAGGCGGCGAACTATCCGTTCTGCACCATCGAACCGAATGTCGGCGACGTGGCGGTGCCGGATGCGCGGCTGGACAGGCTCGCTGCGATCGCGAAATCGGCACAGATCATTCCGACCCGCATCACCTTCGTCGACATCGCCGGGCTGGTGCGCGGCGCATCGAAGGGTGAAGGACTCGGCAACCAGTTCCTCGCCAATATCCGAGAAGTCGACGCCGTGGTGCATGTGCTGCGCTGCTTCGAGGACGACGACATCACCCATGTCGAAGGCCGCATCGATCCGGTGGGCGACGCCGACACGGTCGAGACGGAGTTGATGCTGGCCGATCTCGAAAGCCTCGAACGCCGCATCACGCCGATCGAAAAGAAAGCCAAGGGCGGCGACAAGGAATCCAAAGAGCAATTCGCGCTGATGTCGAAAGCCATCGCGCTGCTGCGCGAGGGGAAGCCGGCCCGCAACGCCGATCTCACGCCGGAAGAACGCGAGCCCTATCGCCAGCTCGGCCTGATGACGGAAAAGCCGGTGCTTTATGTCGCCAATGTCGAGGAAGGCTCGGCCGCGACCGGCAACAAATATTCGAAGCTGGTCGAAGAGAAGGCGAAGCGCGAAGGCGCCGGCGCCGTCGTCATCTCCGCGCGCATCGAAGAGGAAGTCGCGCAATTGCCGGCGGAAGAGCGCGCCGAATTCCTCTCGAGCCTCGACCTCGAAGAACCGGGCCTCAATCGCCTGATCCGCGCGGGCTATGCGCTTCTGGGCCTGATCACCTTCTTCACGGCCGGCCCGAAAGAGGCCCGCGCCTGGACGGTGACGAAAGGCGCGCGCGCGCCGCAGGCGGCGGGTGTCATCCATACCGATTTCGAGAAGGGCTTCATCCGCGCCGAGACCATCGCGTACGACGACTATGTCTCGCTCGGCGGCGAAGCCGGCGCGCGCGACGCCGGCAAGATGCGGCTCGAAGGCAAAGAGTATGTCGTCGCCGACGGGGATGTGATGCATTTCCGGTTCAATGCCTGAGGCACCGATAGATCTCGCGACAATACTTTAGACTCCTGCGAAGATTTCGCCGCCCAAAAAGATTTACCACTGAGGCGGTGAGGCAGTGAGATCGCGAGCACAATGCGGACCATCGAGAACGACCTTCTGACAGAGAAGATCATTGGCTGCGCCATCGAGGTGCATCGCGGATTAGGTCCCGGCTTGTTGGAATCTGCCTACGAGGAATGTCTTTGCTTCGAGCTCGGGCAGGCGCGGTTGAGGTACGAGCGCGAGATACCTCTACGCATCATATACAAGGATGTCAGACTCGATTGCGGCTACCGCATGGACATCGTCGTGGAAGGTCAGATTGTGATCGAACTGAAGACGGTCGATCGGCTGGCGCCGATCCATGAGGCTCAACTGCTGACCTATTTGAAGCTGAGCCGGATCAAGACCGGATTGCTGCTGAACTTCAACTCGGCCACATTGAGAGAGGGCCTGCGCCGCATGGTTCTGTAGCGGCTCGCGCTGCTTGTCTCCGGACGGAAATTCGCGCGCCTTCGCGCGCAAACCTTATTCTCACTGCCTCACCGCCTCAGTGGTGATTCTTTTTTGTGGCGCCGCGCAATCGATGTATCCGGGCGAGAACCCAACGGCCGCAATCTCCTGCCCGTGAGCATCATCGTCCGCGACACCTCGGCCTCTCTGTGCCTCTGTGGTTATCCTTCCTGTTGCGCGAGCGTGGCGCGGTGTTGCAAGCTTTCCACAACTGCATGAGCAACGACCTTCTTCACTTCGAGGATTTCACACCCGGCCGGAAGTTCTTCGGCGGGCCTTGTCGCATCACGAAAGACGACATCATCGCCTTCGCCCGCGAGTTCGATCCGCAGCCGCATCATCTTGACGAAGAGGCCGGCAAACGGTCGATGCTGGGCAGCCTCTCCGCATCCGGCTGGCATGTCAGCGCCATCGCCATGCGGCTGTTCGCCGAGTCCGTCATCCTCAGGACCGCGAACAATGGCGGGCCGGGAGTCGAGGACGGTCGCTGGATGAAGCCCGTCAGGCCCGACGACGTGCTGATGCTGGAAACCGAAGTGGCGGCGGCGCGCCCGTCCGCGAGCCGGCCCGAAATCGGCCTCGTCAAATTCGTCTGGAGGCTGTTCAACCAGAAGGGACAGGTGGCGGAGTTCGTCGTCACGACCATGCCGACGCGGCGCGGAGCCTGACGCCATGTGGTTCGAGGACATCCAAATCGGCGGCAAGCGCGACCTCGGCACCTACGTCTTCACGGAAGACGAGATCATCGCCTTCGCAAGGAAATACGATCCGCAGATCTTCCATATCGACCGCGAGGCGGCGAGGGCGTCGATGTTCGGCGGGCTCGTGGCGTCGGGCTGGCACACGGCCGCGGTCTGGATGAAGCTCGCGATCGCGGAGCGCGAACGCGCCAAAGCCGCGGGACACACATTCGCCCGCAGCGGCGTCTCGCCCGGCTTCGAGGACATGCGCTGGATCAGGCCCGTGCGTCCCGGCGTGACGTACAGATTCTCGTCGGAGACGGTCGAGAAGGTGGAGCTCAAATCGCGCACGGATATCGGCCTCGTCAAAAGCCTCAACGAAGCGCGCGACGAGAACGGCGAGCTCGTCTTCAGCTTCATCGGCAAAGGCTTCGTGCAGCGACGGCCCGCGACATAAATCCAGACTCCTGCGAAGATTTCACGGCCCGAAAGGTTTACCACTGAGGCAGTGAGGCAGTGAGCGAGCGAGCACGATGCGGACGATCGAGAATGATCTTCTGACGGAAAAGATTATCGGCTGCGCCATAGAAGTACATCGCGGACTAGGCCCCGGCTTGTTGGAGTCAGCCTACGAAAAATGTCTTTGCTTCGAGCTCGAACAAGTGCAGCTGCGCCACGTGAAGGAAGTACCGCTTCCGATCATATACAAATCTGTCAGACTCGACTGCGGCTATCGCATGGACATCGTTGTCGAAGGTCAGATTGTGATCGAACTTAAGACAGTCGATCGGCTGGCGCCGATCCATGAGGCTCAACTGCTGACCTATTTGAAGCTGAGCCGGATCAAGACCGGATTGTTGCTGAACTTCAACTCGGCCACGCTGAGAGAGGGGCTTCGGCGCCTGGTTTTGTGAAGCGTTCCGTTTCCTGCCAGGGGGAGAATTGGCGCGCCGATCTTTTTTCTCACTGCCTCACTGCCTCAGTGGTGAATCTATTTTCGCGACGCGGGCACGCTATCGAGGCGTTCGCTTAGTGCCGAAAAGGCCTTCACATCGCCCCAATTCGGCCGCAAGGCGCGCCCAGCCTTTTCCCTCGATCTCGCAGGAGGGGGCTCATGCGCAAATCATTCATCATCATTTCGGCGTCGGTTTTGCTGTTCGGCTGCGGGCGACCCGGCGAACCGGTTCGTTATGGGCTCAACCAGTCCTATGCGGACCACCTCGTGATGAGAGCGCCTGCTCCCGACCTTGTCGCCCCCGGTAACGCCGCTCCGGACAGCAATGCACTCTTCAGCTACATGCATTGGCTCGCGGTAGAGATGCCACGCGCGAGCGTCGAGCGGCGCTACGAGCGCGCTCGCGAACGCTGCCTGCAGGACGCCGCGCTGAACTGTAAGCTCGTATCCGCATCGCTTACCAAAGTGGATGGACCCTACGGGAGCTACAGCGCGCAACTGACGGTCG
>DATKON010000198.1:0-8375 GCA_035524575.1 Rhizomicrobium sp. | reverse complement strand
CCCCTCCCCCGACCTGCGTTCGGGGGAGGAATGACAGCGTGCGCGTCACGTGGTGAACCTGTTCACAGCGGCTTCAATCGACAATTCTTCGCGCGCACCCGTCTTGCGCGTCTTGACCTCGACCTGGCCCTTCTCGAGGCCGCGCGGGCCGACGATCAGCTGATACGGAATGCCGATGAGATCGGCGCCGGCGAATTTCGCGCCGGGACGTTCGGCGGTGTCGTCGTAGAGCACGTCGCGGCCGGCCATCTTGAGCTGAGCGTAGAGATCCTCGCAGGCCCTGTTGGTCGTGGCATCGCCGGCTTTGAGATTGATCAGCACGATATCGAACGGCGCCACGGGTTCGGGCCAGACGATGCCCGCATCGTCATGGCTCGCTTCGATGATGGCGCCGACCAGACGCGACACGCCGATGCCGTAAGAGCCGCCTTCGACGGCGTGATCCTGCCCGTCGGGCCCGGTGACGACGGCTTTCATCGGCGCGGAATATTTCGTGCCGAAATAGAAGACCTGCCCCACTTCGATGCCGCGCGCCGAGAGGCGCTTGTCGGCCGGCACTTCGGCTTCGAAGCGCGCCTGGTCGTGGACATCCGACGTCGCCGCATAAAGCGCGGTGCGCTGGCGCACGATGGGCTCGAGATCGGCGTCGAAATCGACGTCCTCACCGGGCACCGGCATGTCGAGCAGATCGCTGTGGCAAAAGACCTGGCTTTCGCCGGTGTCCGCAAGAACGATGAATTCGTGGCTGAGATCACCGCCGATGGGTCCGGTTTCGGCGCGCATGGGAATGGTCTTCAGGCCCATCCGCTTGAACGTGCGCAGATAGGCGACGTACATCCTGTTGTAGGATCTGCGCGCGCCCGCGGCGTCGAGATCGAAGGAATACGCATCCTTCATCAGGAATTCGCGGCCGCGCATCACGCCGAAACGCGGACGCACCTCGTCGCGGAATTTCCACTGAATGTGATAGAGGTTCAGCGGCAGCTGCTTGTACGAGCGCACATAGGCGCGGAAGATGTCGGTCACCATGTCTTCGTTGGTGGGGCCGTAAAGCATTTCGCGCTCATGGCGATCCTTGATGCGCAGCATCTCGGGGCCGTAGGCGTCGTAGCGTCCCGTCTCCTTCCACAAATCGGACGGCTGCAGCGTCGGCATCAGGATCTCGATCGCGCCGGCGCGGTTCATCTCCTCGCGCACGATCGCCTCGATCTTCTGCAGCACGCGGATACCGAGCGGCAGCCAGGCGTAGATGCCGGCGGCTTCCTGGCGGATCATGCCGGCGCGCAGCATCAGACGGTGCGAAACGATCTGCGCCTCGGACGGCGTCTCCTTGAGCAGCGGAAGGAAAAAGCGGGACAGGCGCATGGCCGATAAAGCCTTGTGAGGGTGCGGAATCCGGAGTCCCGGCCTTCATACGGGGCCGCTGCCCCGAGAGCAATTGAACCTGGGTGCAGTGCGGGAATCATCGAGGGACTTTGGCAGGCGCGAGAGCCGGATCCGCGTGTGATGGCACCGTCTACATCCGGATTCCGCGAGATATTCGGACCTGCTCAAATCGCATAGCGGCCCCTACGACTGCGGGACGCTCAGGCGTAAACCAATAAGCTATTGATAAACAAAGGTAAATCTAAGACCAAAGCTTAAGCGTGGGGGTTGACTAGCGGTAGGCAGTCCAAATTAGTTCGAACTTCGATATACGGCACTCTTGCATAGTACGAACTTCGTGGTAGATAGAACTACGCAATAGATGAGGAGGCGGAAGCAAGCGCGTCGTGACAGAGGAATCCGCATTCACGCGCAAATTCCGTAAGGAACTGATGGCCGGGCTCTCTTCGCTCGTCCTTCTGGCCGTGCTCGCCCGAGCCGGCCGGGAGATGTATGGTTACGAAATCGCCAAAGCCGTGAAAGCCGAAGGCGAAGGGGGGCTCATCTTCAAGCAGGGTGCGATTTACCCCGTCCTGCGGTCCCTCAATTCCCTTGGTCTGCTGGACAGCCGCGTCGAGGCATCGGCGTTCGGCCCCCCGCGTCGGTACTACAACATCACCGATGACGGCCGCCGCGCGCTCGCCGAATGGCAGGGCGCCTGGAAGGACATGCGGGAATTCGTCGATGACGCGCTCACGGCCGGAGGAGCCGCTCATGACAACCGACCCTCGGCCTGAGACGGTCCGCGCCTATCTCGATGCTCTGCAGAGAGCATTGAAGGGTGCATCGCCGGGCCTCATCAGCGATGCGCTGACGGATGCCGAGGAGCATCTGCGCGGCGAAATCGCATCCAACCCCGAACGCAGCGAAAGGGACGTGCTGGCCTCCGTTGTCGAGACTTACGGCACGCCAGCGGAAATCGCAGAGGAGTACAAATCCATGGAAGCCACCATCGGCGGGCCTTTCCCGAAATCGGAACAGCCCTCGCAGCCACACAACGGTTTCTTCGGCGTGATCGGCGATCCGCGTGCGTATGGCTCCCTGATGTACATGCTGCTGTCGCTCATCACCGGCATCTTCTATTTCACCTGGACGGTCGTCGGCATCTCGCTGACGGCGAGCTTCGCGATCCTCATCATCGGCATTCCCTTCGCGCTGCTCTTCATCGGATCGGTGCGCGTGCTGAGCCATGTCGAAGGACGCATCGTGGAAGGCCTCCTGGGCGTGCGCATGCCGCGGCGTCTGCCGACGGCGGCGCCGATGGACGAAAGCATCTGGACGCGCATCAAGGATGCGATCAGCGACATCCGCACCTGGTCCTCGATGCTCTATCTGCTGCTGATGCTGCCGCTCGGCGTCGCGTATTTCGTTCTGTCGATCATCGGCATCGTCGTTCCGGTGGCGTTCATCGGCGGCTCGATCGTGAGCCTCGTTACAGGACATTCACATTTCCAGATCACCGACGTTCCGTGGCTCGATCATCTTTTCCACACCGCGCCCGGACTTCTGCTCGCGATTGCCATCGGTGTTCTGCTTCTGTTTGTCGTGCTGCACATGGCCAAAGGCATCGGCTGGCTGCACGGTCGCATCGCGGAACTGCTTCTCGTGCGGTTGTAATTCCCCCCTGATACAGCCGCAAAACGCGCCGCAGCGAGAAACTGCGGCGCGTTCATTTTTGGTTTCGATGCGCGCAATGCATCATGTTGTTGATGAGAACTGTCCCGAAATGCATCGCGCTAGCCTTAACGTGGCCGTAACGATTGACGGCGCTAAGATAGATTAGGCTATATGACGGTCCGCTGGATTTTGTGGGCACTGTCGAGGGCTGGGGTGGCACGGCCACCACCCGAAAAATCAAGGAGTGGCTGTGGAGCGTCGCGGCGTATCCGATTACGAAACGCGTGGGTCCGGTTGGGCTGCGAATGCAGCCTCCGCGTTGAGCTCGACGGACGGCCGCTGGGCCGTTGTCTCGACATCCGTCACGGCATTGATCGCCGGTTCTATCGCGTGGCTCGCGGCAGGAACGATGCCGCCTTCGACGTCGCACGGCTATCTTGCCGGCCACAACACATCGCTTCTTCCCTATCAGCTCTTCCTCAGCCTTTCCTCGCGCGAGCGCGCGGCGCAGGCGACGTATGCCTCGTTCGGTCCGATCCTGCCGGTGAAAGTTCATCCGCCGTCGCTGTCGACGACGCTCGACAATGTGTCCTCCGACGAGCTCGGTGAGAATTCCGACGACGCCAATCGCGGCGTCGACACCCGCACAATCACGATGGAGCGCGGCGACACGCTGGCGACGGCACTGATCGATGCGGGCGTGCCGTTGGACGATGCGAAAGCCGCCGTCAACGCGCTCGCCAAGGTCTACGGCATCAAAAATCTGCGCGGCGGCCAGACATTCGAAGTCACGTTCGCGACCGGCACGCAGAAGCCGGCGCCGGCCGCGCCGTCGGCACAGATTACCTATACGCCCGCGAACGGCGGCGACCCGACGGATGAAATTCCCAATCCGGCGGCGGAAGCGCCGGTGGGCCGCCTTCTTTCGATTAGCTTCTCGCCAACGGTGGAGCAGGACATCACCGTCACGCGCGGCGCCGACGGCACCTTCACCGCGAAGAGCGAACAGCTTCAGCTGGTGAAGAAGCTGCACCGCGCCGGCGCGCGCATCGATTCAAGCCTCTATCTCGCCGCGATGCAGTCCGGCATTCCCGCCGACGTCGTCGTGCAGATGATCCACATGTTCTCCTACAAGGTCGACTTTCAGCGCGACCTGAAACCCGGCGATCGGTTCGAAGTTCTTTACAATTACTACTACACGCCCGACGGCCGCGCCGCGAAGGAAGGCGACATCGCCTATGCCGCGATGCATCTGGGCAATCGCACCGTGCAGCTCTACCGCTTCGATCCGCATGACGGCGGCGGGGCCGACTTCTTCGACGCCAACGGCCAGAGCGCCAAAGGCATGCTGATGAAGACGCCGGTCGACGGCGCGCGCATCTCGTCGGGATTCGGCATGCGGTTTCATCCCGTGCTCGGATACTCGCGCATGCACAAGGGCATCGACTTCGCGGTGCCGGTCGGCACGCCCGTGATGGCCGCCGGCGCCGGCACGGTCGAGCAGGAAGGCTGGGTCAACGGCTACGGAAACTTCATGGTCGTCAACCACGGCAACACTTACGCCACCGCCTACGGCCATCTCTCGCGCTTTGCGCCGGGCATCCACAAGGGAAGCCATGTGCGCCAGGGCCAGGTGATCGCCTATAGCGGCAATACCGGCCTGACGACGGGACCGCACCTGCACTACGAAATTCGGATCAACAAGGTGCAGGTCAATCCGTTGACGGTGAAGGTGGCGTCGGGCCGTCTGCTGAGCGGCAAGGAGCGTCGCGAATTTCTCATGGAGCGCATCCATGTGGACACCGAGATCGCGTCGCTGCCGCTGGAAAGCCGTGTCGCCGAAACGGCGATGGATCTCAGAGCGGCGAAGGATTGAGTTTCCCTCCGAGCTGCCGCTAGGCTCCGCCGCGTTCATACGCGGGGGCGAGCATGGGTCTCACACGCAGGACGACGCTTCTCTCTGGGCTACCGGCCGGTCTCTTCTTGGGCACCGCGGACGCTGTCCAGGCGCATGAAACGCTGACGGCGGCGGAAGCCAGGCTCCTCGACGCCGCCTTCGACGCGCGCCGGCGCGCCTACGCGCCCTATTCGAAATTCCTCGTCGGCGCTGCGCTGCTCACGGATGACGGCGCGATTGTCCCTGGCTGCAACGTCGAGAACGCCACTTACGGCGCTACCAATTGCGCAGAACGGACCGCGGTCTTCGCCGCCGTCGCACAGGGCAAGCGGAAATTCCGCGCCATCGCCATCGTCGGCGATCTCGAAACACCGATCACGCCGTGCGGCATCTGCCGGCAGGTGCTCGCCGAGTTCGGCCACGACATCGTCGTCATCGGCTCCAATCTCAAGCGCGACACGATGGTGACCACGGTGGGCGCGCTGTTGCCCGGCGCGTTCGATTTCGAGAAGGGCCGAAAGACTTAAGCTA
Source organism: Rhizomicrobium sp. (assembly GCA_035524575.1). Lineage (GTDB taxonomy): Bacteria > Pseudomonadota > Alphaproteobacteria > Micropepsales > Micropepsaceae > Rhizomicrobium. The sequence goes on along the minus strand of DATKON010000198.1, from coordinate 2,905 downwards.
CTCCATCCGCTTCGGCGGCGGGGCGATGCTGGCGTCGACATAGCCCGGCGGGCACCAGTATTTGGCGGCTTCCGCCGCAGCGGCGTCGCGCAGCACGGTTTCCGTCGGCGACTTGGCGCGTGCGTAACGCTCGTTGAAGTCCTCCGTGGCGACGACCACGAGATCGTCCGGATCGATGCCCGCGTGCTTGGCGCGGAGCGAACAATAAAGCTGCGCCACGTCGCGCACTTCCTGGTACGCCTTCGGCCCCAGTGCCGCGAGTTCGTCGGAGCCCACGAGGCCTTCAGCCGCGACGACGTTCTCGAATGCTTTCTCTCCCGGCGCGCCGTAATCGACGCCATGCACGACGACATGCCCGGCACGCACGTAAGTGGGTTCGGGCATCGAGCCCACGATGAATGCCGCCGCACAGCCCAGCACGATGGCCGCGCCGCTCATGCCATACCACCGCCAAAGATGCGTCATGGTGGCCTCGCTCGAGAAATGCGGCCGGGACGCCCCACTCCACCGGCAATGCTCCAGCCTAGGCGCGTTCGCTTGCCGGACGATCAAGCGCTCCGCTCAAATTCGACGAAAAGGCGCGCGTCACGGTCTCATAAAGGGAAAGTCGGTGTCCGGATCGCAATTCTCTGCGGCGGCCAGCAATTCCGCACGCACGTCGGCGACACTTCGATATTCGAGAAACTTCGCGATCACCAGCGCCAGCATGGCACGCGCCACGGCGTCCCGCCCGGCGTCGTCCTTCTCCGCGTCGGCAAGAGCATTCTCAAAATGCGCGCGTGCGATTGTCGTTGCTGACATGGCCCTCGCCCTGCAAATGCAGTCAGCTAGGGCCGGCGCCGGCGCACTTCATTGCGGTGGATCAGAGTGGGCAAACTTTCCTCTCCCGCGGTTCGTGCGGGAGAGGAAGTCGCTCGGCGAATTGGTCTAGTGAATCGCCCGGCTTTGCGCGGGCGCGACGTCCATCAGGTCGTCATCGGCATCGAAGCTGTGACCATTGATCACGAGGCCCTTCTTGCCGACGGTGACTTTCACATGCGCGCCGTCCTGGATGTCGCCCGCGAGCAGGAGCTGCGCCAGCGGATCCTGCAGGCGCCGCTGGATCACCCGTTTCAAAGGCCGCGCGCCATAGACCGGATCATAGCCCGCCTGCGCCAGCCATTCGCGCGCCTTGCCGTCGAGCTCGATCGTGATCTTGCGGTTCGCGAGCAGTTTCGAAAGCCGCGCAATCTGGATGTCGACGATCACGTCCATGTTCTCCCGGCTGAGGCGGTGGAACAGGATGATCTCGTCGAGACGGTTGAGGAATTCGGGACGGAAATGCGCCCTCACCGCCTCCATCACGCGCGCGCGCGCCTGCGGCGTCTCCTCGCCTTCGGTCGTCGAGAGAAACTCGGTGCCGAGATTGGAGGTGAGGATGATCACCGTGTTCTTGAAATCGACCGTGCGGCCCTGCCCGTCCGTCAGACGCCCGTCATCGAGCACCTGCAGGAGCACATTGAAGACGTCGTGATGCGCCTTTTCGACTTCGTCGAACAGGATCACCTGGTAGGGCCTGCGGCGGACGGCCTCCGTCAGCACGCCGCCTTCCTCGTAACCGACATAGCCCGGAGGCGCACCGATCAGGCGAGCGACCGCATGCTTTTCCATGAACTCCGACATGTCGATGCGCACCATCGCGGTATCGTCGTCGAAGAGGAATTCCGCGAGCGCTTTGGTGAGCTCGGTCTTGCCGACACCCGTCGGTCCGAGGAACAGGAACGAGCCGATCGGACGGTTGGGATCCTGCAGTCCCGCGCGGCTTCTGCGCACGGCGTTCGAGATCGCGCGCACGGCTTCGTCTTGCCCGACGACGCGCTTTTCGAGCGCTTCTTCCATGTGCAGGAGCTTGTCGCGCTCGCCTTCGAGCATCTTGTCGACGGGAATGCCGGTCCAGCGCGACACGACGCCCGCGATATGCTCGGCCGTCACCGCTTCGCTGGCGAGCGCGTCGCCTGATTTTTCCTCGATCTCCTTGAGCTGCTTCTCCAGCTCCGGGATGACGCCGAAACGGAGTTCGCTCGCGCGCTCGAGATTGCCCCGCCGCTGCACGACCTCGAGCTCTCCGCGCGCCGCATCGAGCCGCTCCTTGAGAGACTGCACGTTCTGGACGGACTTCTTCTCTTCGTGCCAGCGCGCGGTCAATGCCGCGCTTTTCTCCTCGAGATCGGCAAGCTCGTGCTCGAGCGAACCGAGACGATCCTTCGACGCCTTGTCGCTTTCCTTCTTCAGCGCCTCGCGTTCGATCTTGAGCTGCATGATGCGGCGGTCGAGCTCGTCGAGCTCTTCCGGCTTGGAGTCCACCTGCATGCGCAGGCGGCTCGCCGCTTCGTCCATCAGGTCGATGGCCTTGTCGGGCAGGAAGCGGTCGGTGATGTAGCGGTTGGAGAGCGTGGCCGCGGCGACGATCGCGGAATCCGTGATCCGCACGCCATGATGGACTTCGTATTTCTCCTTCAGGCCGCGCAGGATCGAGATCGTGTCCTCGACCGTCGGCTCCGTCACGAAGACCGGCTGGAAACGCCGCGCCAACGCCGCATCCTTCTCGACGTGCTTTCTGTATTCGTCGAGCGTGGTGGCGCCGATGCAGTGCAGCTCGCCGCGGGCAAGCGCCGGCTTCAACAGGTTCGACGCATCCATCGCGCCTTCGGCCTTGCCGGCGCCGACCAGCGTGTGCATCTCGTCGATGAAGAGAATGACTTTGCCGGCCGCGGCCTGGATTTCCGTGAGCACGGCCTTCAGCCGCTCCTCGAACTCGCCGCGATATTTCGCGCCGGCGATCAGCGCGCCCATGTCGAGCGCCATCAGCCGCTCGTCGCGCAGGCTTTCCGGCACGTCGCCATTGACGATGCGCAGTGCGAGGCCT
>DATKON010000197.1:0-11272 GCA_035524575.1 Rhizomicrobium sp. | reverse complement strand
CGCCATCTGGCGGAGCTCATCGGGATTGCGCAGGGCGAAGCGCTGTCCATCCTCGATCTCGGTTGCGGCACCGGTCTTTCCGGCGCTGCCTTCTTCGATCTGGCAGCGCGGCTCGACGGCATCGATCTCAGCCCCGCCATGGCCGAGAAAGCGAAAGCGCGGGGATTTTACGATGAGGTGAATGTCGGCGACATCGAGACGCTCGAATGCAGTCGCCGGTACGATCTCGTGCTCGCCGCCGACACGCTGGTCTATCTGGGCGATCTCGCGCCCGTCTTCCGTGCCGCGCATGAAGCGCTGGCTGAGCGCGGCGTGTTCCTCTTCACCGTCGAACGCAAAGAGGGCGAAGGTTTCGCGCTGGGTCCCAAGCGCCGCTGGCAGCATTCCGAGACCTATCTGCGGGACGAAGCAGCCAAGGCGGGCTTCGAGGTGACGGGCTTCCTCGAATGCAGTCCCAGAAGCGAGGCCGGCGTGCCGGTCGAGGGTTACGCCGTGGCGCTGAGTTTGGCCGAAAAAGTGGGCTGATTGTCATTTCCGCCATGGCCGGCGGCGCCTATCCTCCTACCCATGGTCGAGACACCCAGACAGATCGTGATGTTCGGATTTGCCGGCGCGCAGATCCTCGACGTCGTGGGTCCCTTGCAGATGCTGGCCGGCGTCAACGACGCACGCCGCGAGCCCACCTACAGGCTCACGATCCTCGCCGAACGCCGAGGTCCGATCGTCACCTCGAGCGGCATGCAGCTTGTCGCCGCGGGCCGCTGGGACGATTGCCCGAAGACGATCGACACGCTGATCGTGGCGGGCGGCGAGGGCACGCGCGAAGCCTTGCGCAACGAAACTCTTCTTTCGGCTATCCGCGCAGCCGCCAAACGCGCGCGCCGGGTCGTGTCGGTCTGCAGCGGCGCCTTCCTTCTGGCGGCCGCAGGCCTGCTCAAGGGCAAACGCGCCGCGACGCATTGGCAAAGCACCGACGATCTCGCGCGTCTGTTTCCCGACATCACCGTCGAAGCCGACGCCATCTATGTGCGCGACGGCAATGTGTGGACATCCGCCGGCGTGACGGCCGGCATGGATCTCGCGCTCGCGCTCATCCGCGAGGATTTCGGCGACGACATGGCGCTGGCGATTGCGCGACGCCACGTGCTGTTCCTGATGCGGCCGGGCGGCCAGTCGCAATTCAGCGCCCATCTCGCGGTCGATCCCCAGCGGGACGGCAAGCTCGGCAAATTGCTCCGCTGGATCCCCGAGCATCTTTCGGACGAGCTCGACTGTCCGGCGCTGGCGCGACGCGCCCATATGAGCGAGCGCAATTTCGCCCGCGTGTTCCGCGCCGAGACAGGAAAGACCCCGGCCCATTTCGTCGAATGCGTGCGCATCGATGCGGCACGGCGATGGCTCACGGAATCCGACATGCCGGTCGAGCGCGTGGCCGCGCGCGCGGGCTTCGGCTCCGAAGAACGCATGCGCCGCGCCTTCCAGCGCCATCTGAAAGTCAGCCCGGCCGCGTTTCGCGAACGGTTTCACGCCCATGGAGGAACATCATGACCAAGACGATCGGCATTCTTCTGTTCGACGATGTCGAAGAGCTCGACTTTGTCGGTCCCTACGAAGTCTTCACCATGGCCGGCGAGACGCAGAAGCGCCTCGGAGAAACCGTGACGCACGACGTTCTTCTGCTCGCCGAAACGGACAGGCCCGTGCGTTGCGCCAAGGGCATGATGGTCGTGCCGCACAAGACGATCGCGGCGGCGCCGGCGCTCGACGTGCTCCTGGTGCCGGGCGGCATGGGCACGCGCCGGGAAGTGAAGAACGAGGCGCTGCTGGGCTGGATCGCGAATGCCGCCAAAAACTGCCGCTGGGTGACGAGCGTCTGCACCGGCTCCTATGTGCTGGCAGCGGCCGGACCGGCGCGCGGCAAGCGCGTCACGACGCACTGGGCCTTCATCGAGCAGCTGCGCGCGAAAGGCGATGCGGGCGAGGTGGTGGAGAATGTCCGCTATGTCCGCGACGGCAATGTCGTCACCTCGGCGGGCGTGTCGGCCGGCACCGACATGGCCTTATGGTTGACGGGCCAGCTGCATACCCCTGCCTTCGCGAGGGACGTGCAGCGCGCCATGCAATACGACCCCGCGCCGCCCTATGCCGCAGAGGTTTAGGCCGCGCGACCTCACCGGCGGCCTTTATTCCGCCGCGGGACCTATGCTTTGATCCCCTGGAGGGACGTCTAAGCCAGTCAGGGGAGTACGCGTATGCTGAAGTCATTGGGCCTGGCCGCGGTGGTTGCGATCATGGCGGCGGCGCCGGCCTGGGCGCAAAATCAATGCGGCGACGAGCCGATCCCGCCGGCGATCCCCAGCGCTGCGGATATCGGCACCAAAAGCCCGGCCGATGCGGCCAAGATGCGCCACCAGGCGTTCCTGGACGTCAAAGCCTGGCAGCAGTCGGCCAACGACTATCGCAATTGCCTCGAATCCGATGCGAACCAGACGCGGCGCGACCTCGCCACGGCCCAAAGCCAGAGCAAGCCGGACCAGGATCGCATCAAGCGTCTGCAGGCGCAGATCGCGGCCGACGAGGCGGCGTCCAACAAGCGCGACACGGAAGAGCGGCTGGTGAACGCGTTCAACGCGCTGAGGACGGCCTATTGCGACCGCAGCGACGTCGACAAGTCGAGCTGTCCCAAGAGCTGACCTCAAAAATTTGCGGAATTCCGTCCGCGCCCTTCGCGTGGCGCGGGACATGTTCCTATGCGCCGCGATGCAAGCCATAATGCCGCCTCTCCATTTGGAGCAGGCGGTCGATGAGCGGTGCCGGCCCCTTTCCTGACGCGGTAGACCCGGACCTTGTCGGCACGTACGACGCGCTCGCAAAGGCCGGGGGCGGCTTCGTCTGGGACGATGTCCTGGAATACCGGGTGTGGTGTCATCGCGGGCGGGGCGCGCCGCAATTTGAGGGCGGCAATGATTATTACTATGCCTTTGCGACTTACGCCGAAGCGTTGGCTTTTTCCCGAAATGCCAAGGGCGCAGAAGAGCCGGTCGCGCTCATCCGGCAAGTCGAATATATCGACGAGCCGCAGCAGGGCGAATATCGTCACGTAAAGGAAGTTCGCATCACCGAATGGCCTGTGGAGTTTCTTCGCCGGCCGCGGCGCACGCCGAATACAATCCCGGACTTCCTGTCGCCGGACGCGCCCCTCAATCGCCTGGATATACTGCGCGGTTTGGCGAAAAAGAACAGTTGAGGCATGGTCTTCCTCGACGGAAACATTTGAAAGATCCGAAGCATGCCCAAAGGCGCGACCATCGATTTCGACTCGACCCGCCCGCCTTCGCCGTTCCTGAAGGACACGCATCACGCCTGGCGGCGCGAGCTCAGGCGCTTCGTCGAGCGCGAGATCATGCCTTTCGTGGAGGAATGGGAAGAGGCGGAAGAGATTCCGCTGTCGCTCTACAAGAAGGCATCCGAGTTCGGCCTTCTGCGCATGAACTATCCGGAGAAATACGGCGGCATCTCCGAAGGCCTCGACCGCTTTCACGGCATCGTCACGTCGGAGGAACTGGCGCGCATCGGCGCCGGCGGCGTCACCGCGAGCCTGATGGTGCATGGCATCGGCCTGCCGCCGGTGCTGGCAGCGGGCTCCGAGGAGATGAAGGCGAAGATCGCGCCGGCGGTTCTGGCGGGCGACAAGCGCATCAGTCTCGCCATCACCGAGCCTTCGGGCGGCTCCGACGTCGCGCAGCTGAAGACGCGCGCGCGGCGCGACGGCGACCATTTCGTGGTCGACGGCTCGAAGATGTTCATCACCGGCGGCATGCGCGCGGATTATTTCACGACGGCGGTGCGCACGGGCGGCGAGGGGCTCGGCGGCATCTCGCTGCTGCTGATCGAAGCGGATCGTCCGGGAGTCTCGCGCACCAAGCTGAAAAAGCAGGGCTGGTGGGCGTCCGATACGGCCGCCGTCTATTTCGACAATGTGCGCGTGCCGGCGGAGAACCTGATCGGCGGCGAGAACCAGGGCTTCCTGGGAATCATGCACAACTTTAACGGCGAGCGGCTCGGCATGGCGGCGGGCGCGACGGCCTCGGCGCGTGTCTGTCTGGAAGAGGCCGCGAAGTGGGCGCAGGAGCGCCAGACCTTCGGCAAGCGCCTCGCCGATCATCAGGTCATCCGCCACAAGATCGCGGAGATGGTGCGCCAGATCAACGCGTCGACGGCCTATCTCGAGATGTGCGCCTGGCGGGTGATGAATGGCGAAGTGCCGGCGGCCGATCTTGCGCTCCTCAAGGTGCAGGCGACGCTGACGCTCGAATTCTGCGCGCGGGAGGCGATGCAGATCCTCGGCGGCAACGGCTATATGCGGGGCTCGCGCGTCGAGCGCATCTACCGCGAAGTCCGCGTCAACGCCATCGGCGGCGGCTCGGAAGAGATCCTGCGCGATCTGGCGGCGCGGCAGCTGGGATTGTGAAATGTGCGTGCCAGCGGAAGCTGCGCGAGCGGGTGTTATGGTGGAGCGGGGGCCGGGAAATGAATCGAGGCGATCTCGCATTTGCTTCGTTAAGCTCATGGCTTAGCGTCCACCAAGGACTGGCATTTCTGCGGGCGAAGCGGGCAGGGATAACTTACGTCGGCATAGCCGAGCGCATACCCGTCAAGAAAGAGAACAATCCATCATTGTTCACGCGGAACGTATGGTCGAAGGGGATAACCTCTGGTGTCATGGCCATCTGCGCTGTTTTTCTTGTAGTGATGGCATTTGAGTCAAATTAGGGGCTATCCACCAAATTGCCCCCAATGCGTCGGTTGTGCTATAATGTGTACAACTTAGCACAAGGGCTCGCCATGCGCTCCACGACATTCACAGTCAGAGTCGACGTCGCTGCCAAGAAGCGGCTGGAGAAGCTCGCCAAAAATACCGGACGCAGCCGTTCGTTTCTGACGGCCGAGGCGATCAATGAATATCTCGACGTCAATGAGTGGCAGATTTCCGGCATCAAGCAGGCCATCGCTTCGCTGGATCACGGCGAAGGCGTTTCCCATGTGCAGGTCAAGGACTGGGTCGCATCTTGGGGTAGCGATGGCGAACGGCCGGCTCCGAAGCGATCGTGACTCCGGTCTGGTCGCCCGAAGCGCTCGACGATCTTGTTTCGCTCCGCACCTACATAGAGCAGGACGATCCGGCCGCAGCGCGCCGCGTTGCGCTCCATGTCGTCCGAAACGTCGAGACGTTGCTTTCTGATAATCCGAAAATCGGTCGGCCCGGTCGTGTGCCGGGCACTCGTGAACTTGTAATTCCGCGCACACCTTTTGTCGTTCCCTATCGCGTGCGCGGCGGCACGGTCCAGATTCTGCGCGTTTTTCACGGCGCCCGCCGCTGGCCGGAGAAGTTCTAGAGGTCCTTTCGGCCGCGAATCACTTTATGATCCGTCGCCATGAGCACAGCGATGGACACACAGCGGGCCGAACGGCGGGCCCGCGAGCGGAGCGCGACACGCGCTTCCATTCTCGAAGCGGCACGGTCGGTGGCGACCCGCGACGGCGCGCGGAACCTTTCGCTGCGCGGCGTGGCCGCCGAAGCCGGTTTCGCGCCGGCGGCGCTGTACGGCTATTTCCGCAACAAGGACGAGCTTCTCCTCGCGCTGGCGGCCGACGACCTTTCCGGTGTGGCGCGCACCATGCGCTCGGCCATGCAGGAGGCGAACGGCCGCGGATCCCTGGCCGCTGCCTCGTCCGTGGCGCTGTCGTTCCTGCGCGATACGGAAACCATCGCGGCCGCGTCGGCGGCGCTGCCGTCGGCGGTCGGCGGCAGTGAGGCGGAGCGTCTGTTCAACGGACGGATGATCGCCGTGTTGACCGCGCTCTCCGAAGCGACCGGCCAGAAAGCGATGGACCGCGAGCAGCAAGGCGACGTCGTCGTGCTCGGCGCCGCACTTGCCGGTCTTGCGCTGATGGGACGCTCGGGCCGGCTGGATGCCCTCGGCTTCTCGGCCGAGGAATTGCTGGCGCGCCTCGAAGCGCGGTTCGGCCAGACCTCCTGACGCGGCGGACGGCGTCCCCGCGCGTGGGAGCGCGGGGTTCCCTTCGGCAAAAATGCCCGGGCAGATCATTGCTTTCGCCGTCGCGCCGGCGCACCCGGCGGAACGCGATGCGAAACAGGCGCTCGGCCGGTAAACCGGTACAAAATGCGAAAATTTCGATGTACCGCAAAAGTCTCTCTTCACAGGGCAGGAGCGGCCGCCCAGAGTCCGCGCCCTTGCTCTTTGACATTGTGAAACCGGAAGCTTTGCGCGGGCGCTTCGAAGTCTCGCGCCGGCAACGCTGCACGCGGACGCGCGCGCCGCGTCGCTGTCCGTCGCCGGCACGCGCGCGGCGGCCGCTGCTGCACGACCGGCGCAGGAACTGACGGCCGCGCCGGTGCAGAAAGGACGTATACGGACGAAATTTCGCCTGCGTGCCCCTGCTTTTCGACTTGAGTCCCCGACCGGAAGGACGAGAAAGGCCTGTCATTGCTGGATGAGAGGCATGCCGGCCGCGGCGGAGAAATTTTTCCCCCCTGCATTCTCCCCTGATAGCAGGGGAGAAGCCTCAGACGCCCGCCGCCATCTTTGCGATCTCTTCACGCACGAGATCGGGATGTTCCATCGGCAGGAAATGGCTGGCGCCGTCGACCCTGACGACGCGCGCGCCGGCGCGGCGGAAGACTTCCGCCTCGCTGTCGCGGCAGGTGCTGGCGATCGTTCCGTACAGCACCGTGACCGGACATTTCACGCGGCGGACGAGCCGCGCCATGCCGTACGGCGTCGTGCGGAATGTCTCAGCTTCCCACGAAGGCCTGCAGGCGAGCTTCACGGCATGCGTTTCGGGATCTTCGATCAGGCCGCCGTGCAGATAGTCGGCAAGCGTGCCGCTCTGCCAGCTCTTGAACGCGCCGCGGCCCGTATACGCCGTCAGCGCCGCGTCGAAGGACGCAAACGTATCGCGGCGCTGCTCGGCGCGGTCGGCGAGGTTTGGTCCCGGATTTGATCCGCGCAGACGCGCGAAGACCTGGAGCAGCCCCGCAACAGCCGGGATCATCACCGGCTCGACCAGCACGAGGCCGCGCACGCGCTCCGGCTCCGCCGCCGCCGCCATCAGGCTCACCGTGCCGCCCATCGAATGGCCCGAGAGGATGGCCGGGCCCATACCGAGGCGATCGAGAATCCGGATCAGGTCGTCGCGGTAGACCGTCCAGTTCCGGGCGAGTCCCGGTCCGGTCGGGAGCGTGGAGAATCCGTGTCCGCGCTGGTCCGCCGCGGCAATCCGGAAGCGGTCCGCGAGCGGCGTCAGCAAGCCGCGATAGGTCTGCGCATTGAAGCCGGTGGCGTGCGCGAAATGCAGGAACGGTCCCGAGCCGTCCCAGACGAGACAGGAAACCTCGCCTTCCGGCAGCGGAAGCGTCTTACGGACGGGAGTGGTCATCGGCGGGAGAAAGGCGATAGCGGCAGGGATTTGTGGCGGCGGGCACTCGGCCGGTCAACTGCCCCGGCAGCTGCCCTTGGCGCGAGGCGCGGCCATCCCCTAAGTTTGCGGCAAAGATATTCCGAGGAAACGCCTTTGCATCCCACCCTTCACGCACAGAAATGGCCCGACAAACCCGCCGTCGTCATGGCGTCGACAGGCGAAACGCTCAGCTATCGCGAACTCGACGCGCGCTCCAATCAGGGCGCGCAGCTGTTCCGCAAGCTCGGCCTCAAGACCGGCGACGGCATCGCGCTGTTCATGGAAAACAACATCCGCTTTCTCGAGATCGCGTGGGCGGCGCAGCGGTCGGGACTTTACTACACCTGCATCTCCTCGCGCCTGACGGCGGGCGAAGTCGAATATATCGTGCGCGACTGCGGCGCGAAGGTGCTGATCGTCTCGGAGGGCCTGGCGAAAGTCGCCGCCGAAGTGGCGCCGAAGCTCGCAGGTGTTTCGCTCTTCGTGGTGGGCGGCGCCGTCCCGGGCTATGCGAGCTACGAAGAGGCGGCGGGCGCGCAACCCGTCACGCCCATCGCCGACCAGAGCGCCGGCATGGACATGCTCTATTCGTCCGGCACGACCGGGCGGCCCAAAGGCGTGCGCCACGCGCTGGAAGGCCTGCCGATCGACGCGCCGAGCCCGCTCATGGCGCTTGTGAGCATGCTGTTCGGTCTCAACGAGAACACCACCTATCTCTCGCCGGCGCCGCTCTATCACGCGGCGCCCTTGCGCTACTGCATGGCGATCCATCGTCTCGGCGGCACCGTCGTGGTGATGGAGCATTTCGATGCGGAAGACGCGCTTCGCTACATCGAACAATACCGCATCAGCGGCAGCCAGTTCGTGCCGACCATGTTCGTGCGCATGCTGAAACTGCCGGACGCGGTGCGGCTCAAATATGATGTCTCGTCGCTGAAGAGCGCCATTCATGCGGCCGCGCCGTGCCCTGTCGAAGTCAAGCGCAGGATGATCGAATGGTGGGGTCCGGTGATCCACGAATATTATGCCGGGACCGAAGGCAACGGGTTCTGCTATGTCAGCAGCCAGGAATGGATGGCGCATCCGGGCACCGTCGGCCGCGCGCTGGTGGGCGAAATCCATATCTGCGGCGAGAACGGCGAGGAGCTGCCGCGCGGCGAAGAGGGTGTCATCTATTTCGGCGGCGGCGCGCAGTTCGAATATCACAACGATCCGAAGAAGACGGCGGAATCGCGCCATCCGTCGCACGCCGACTGGTCGACGCTCGGCGATGTCGGCAAGCTCGATGCAGAGGGTTATCTCTATCTGACCGACCGCAAGGCGTTCATGATCATCTCGGGCGGCGTCAATATCTATCCGCAGGAAGCGGAGAACCTCCTCATCAATCATCCGAAGGTGGCCGACGTCGCCGTGATCGGCGTGCCCAACGAGGACTTCGGCGAAGAGGTGAAAGCCGTCGTGCAGCCGGCCGATTGGCGGGACGCGGGGCCTGCGCTGGCGGACGAGCTCATCGCCTATTGCCGCGATCATCTCTCGGCGATCAAATGTCCGCGCTCGGTCGATTTCGAGCCCGAACTGCCGCGCCACCCGACCGGCAAGCTCTACAAGCGCCTCATCCGCGACCGCTACTGGGGCAAGCGCGAAAGCCGCATCGTCTGACATTCGTCAAAAGGAGAAACGCATGAAGACCGTATCGTTCGAGGAATTGCCGAAGCTTGCCGGCCAGGAGATGGGCACGTCCGACTGGGTGACGATCGACCAGGACCGCATCAACAAATTCGCCGATGCGACGGGCGATCATCAGTGGATCCATGTCGATGTCGAGCGCGCGAAAAAGGAGATGCCCGGCGGCAAGACCATCGCGCACGGCTATCTGACCCTGTCGCTCATCCCGATGCTGGGCGCCGAGATCCTGCGCATCACCGGCGTCAGCCGCGGCATCAATTACGGCTCGAACAAGATCCGCTTCACCAACATGGTGCCGGTCGGAAGCCGTGTGCGGGCCCGGCAGAAGCTTCTTTCGGCCGAGCCGAAAGCGGGCGGTCTGCAACTGACCAATGAAGTGACGATCGAGATCGAAGGGCAGGAACGCCCCGCCTGCATCGCCGAGACCATCAGCCTCGTCTATAGATGATCCCCGATCTCGGGATCATCGAAGGCTATTACGGCAGGCCGTGGAGCCGCGAGCGGCGCGACTATGTGATCGCGTTTCTCGCGCCTCGCGGCTACCGCTTTTTCCTCTACGCGCCAAAGGCCGACGAATTCCTGCGCAAGCGCTGGCGCGAAGCCTACCCCGCGGAACGGGAGGCGCATCTTCGCGGGCTGGCGGCGCATTGCAGGGCGCATGGCGTGCGCTTCGGCGTGGGTCTCAGTCCTTACGAGCTTTATCGCGGCTTTGATGGCGAAGCGAAAACCGCACTTGGAGAACGGCTCGCGCTGTTCGATTCGGTCGGCGTCGAGATTTTGGCGATCCTGTTCGACGACATGCGGGGCGACGTTCCCGATCTCGCGCGCACGCAGGTCGACATCCTTCATTGGATCGCGGCGCGCACGAAGGCGCAAAAGCTCATCATGTGCCCGACCTATTACACGGACGATCCCGTTCTCGACCGGGTGTTCGGTGCGCGCCCCGCCCATGATCTCGAAGAGCTGGGTGCAATGCTCGATCCGGCGATCGAGGTTTTCTGGACGGGCGAAGAGGTGTGTTCGCGCGAATATTCGCCCGGTCATCTGGCGCGCGTCGAAAACCAGCTTCGGCGCAAACCGTTTCTCTGGGACAACTATCCCGTCAATGACGGTGCGCGCATGTCGCAATTCCTGCACTTGCGTGCCTTCACCGGACGTCCGGCGGCGATCGGAAGCAAGCTCGCGGGACATGCCGTCAATCCCGCGCTGCAGCCGACGCTGTCGCTGATCCCGTTGCTGACGCTGGTCGACAGCTACGAGCTCGGCGAGAGCTATGCATATGGCGAGGCGTTTGCGCGCGCCGCCGAGGCGGTGCTCGGCCCTGAATTCGCGCGGCTTGTGCGCGACGATCTCATTTTTCTGCAGGATACGGGGCTTGACCGTTTGGGCGACCGGCGCGCGCGCCTTCACGAACGCTACGCCGCAATCAATCATCCCGCGGCGAAGGAAATCGCGAACTGGCTCGACGGCGTCTATCGCTTCACGACGGAGATCGCGTGAATCGACATCGTATAGAGAAAATCCGAGCCGCGCGCAGCAAGCTGGCTGCTGACGGTCCTCCTCGCGTCCGTTCGGCCGGTGACTTCGAACGTGTCTCGATTCCGAAATCGGATGGCGACGTGCTGCGAGATGTTTTAATCGCTGAGAAACCACGTACCGTGGTTGAAATAGGGCTTGCCTACGGAAGCTCTGCGCTCGCGATCGCGGAAGCGCTCGTGACCCTCGGGTCGAGCGAAGCCCGACATCTGATTATCGATGCCTATCAAGAGGCGTTTCACGGGTGCGGGTGGCGCGCCATCGAGGAAGCAGGTCTCACCGACCTCTGTTCGCTGCTTGGCGAGCGCTCCCAAATCGTTCTGCCCCGCCTTCTATCCGACGGCTTCACAGCCGAGGCCGCTTTTGTCGATGGCAGTCACATTTTTCACAACGTATTTGTGGATTTGTTCTATCTGCGAGAGTTGGTGCAGCCTGGCGGACTGATCATCATGGACGACTGCAGCTATCCATCAGTCAGTACCGCGGCCCGGTATTTCGAATTGAACGCTGGATGGCGGACCGAGGCGATTTCGGCCTCAACGCGGCTTCGCGCATTCCGGCTGCCGAA
>DATKON010000196.1:0-52013 GCA_035524575.1 Rhizomicrobium sp. | reverse complement strand
CGATCTGGAGCTCGGCGTCGGGCGCGACAATGAATGCTCCGGTCTCGTCGTCGAGGAAGGCGAGCCGCGCCTTTTCGACGGCAAAGTTGTTGAGCGAGGATGCGCCGTTGCCGCTCTTTGCGACTGCGTCGCGAATGCGCTCCAGGATGTCGCTTTGTTTGTCGCTGCCGCCGATGCCGAGGCGCAGCACGCCATCCTTGCCGTGCACGAGGGTCAGCTGCACGCCGACGAGCGCGATTCGCTGTACGACGACATTTCCTTTCAGGAAAGGAAGGACCGCAAGGCCGACCTCAGCTTCGGGCGCCTGCGCAATGATCCGCTGATTCTCGTCGAACACGCGGGCACCGAAGATGACGAGATTCAACCGTCCTTCATCGCGCGACCATTTCAGTGCGGCATCGTCGAATCGCACCGCCAGGCCCGGCAGCGCCTGCACGAGCGACCCCCTCAGCTCTCCCGTAAACGGTCCAAGCGAGATCGGCCCCAAAAAAAGTCGGAGCACTAGCGCCGCAAAAAAGACGACGACCGCCACGAGCGCCGCAATGCCGAACAGCCCGGCCCGATTGAGGTGATGGGCGGAGATCGTGAACGCCTTCAACGGGCGCATTCCTTGCTCTGAGCCGGCAGGAACTCCTGCCCGGTACGGTTACCGCCTCTTGCACCCACCCACGCTTCAGCTTATCGCCTAACTTAGGTGGCTCGTTACAGCCACCGCGTGGGCGTCTTCAAGTTTTTCCGGAGCATCTGATGGAAAAAGGATTAGCACCGGGTGACCGGGCGCCGACGTTCAAATTCCAGACAGACGACCGCGGCGAGATTTCCACAGCTTCTCTCAAGGGCGCGCCCTTCGTCCTTTACTTCTACCCGAAAGACGACACGCCCGGCTGCACGAAGGAAGCGATCGGCTTCTCCGAAGCGAAGAAGAAGTTCGATTCGGCCGGAGTGGTGGTCATCGGTGTTTCGAAGGACAGCCCGGAATCACACAAAAAGTTCCGTACAAAGCACAAGCTCAAAATCAGCCTCGCGTCCGATCCGGACATCAAGGCGGCCGAGGCCTATGGCGTTTGGGGCGAGAAAACCCTCTACGGCCGCAAATACATGGGCATGGAGCGGGCAACTTTCCTCGTCGATGGGAAAGGCGTCATCCGACAGATTTGGCGAAAAGTGAAGGTTCCGGGACATGTGGAGGCCGTGCTTGCCGCGGCGCGCGAACTTTGAGCACTTCGATCCCTCCGTTTAGGCCGCGATTAACGTCAAGTTCCTTTTTTTGGGCTAAGAGCTTGATCAAGCGGCCTGAACTAGGTGAAATGACTTTAACCGGGGTCAGCGCACAAAGCGCATCGAAGGGAAGAGACGACGGCATGGCCGAGACGCTCGTTGAGCGGGTGTGGGCGTGGCTGCATGCGACGTTCCCAGAGCGGCAGATTTACGTCCGCAGCGAAGGGCGTGTGCAATTCTTCACGTTCGGCGCGACGTTGCAGGCGACCCTCTCCGGCCTCGCCCTGATTTTTCTCGGCTGGGTGGCTTTCGCCACCGTCAATGTCGTCTTCAAAGACCGCATCATCGCCTCCAAGGACCATCGCTATCAGCAGATGCGCTGGGCCGACGAGAACCGCATCGCCGACCTGCAGCAGTCGCTGGACGACGTGAACGGCGCGCTGGTCTCGGCCGAGGACAAGTTCACGGCCAAGGCGAACGAGCTCGAAGTCAAACAGGAGACGGTCGCCCGCCTCCTTAGCCGCAAACAGGCTGTCGATTCGATCGTTGCGGGACTGAGGGGCAGCAGCACCGAAGCCAAGGGCACGGATGCCGAAGCGGCTCCCATCGCTCACGCGACCGGTCCCGGCCTGCCGAGCGACAGCGTCGGTACCGATACCGGCTCGCTTTCAGGCGGCGCCTCCCAGCTCGGGATCATGCCGCAGAGTCCCGAACCGCAACCCCGCACCAGCCGGCCGACCAAGGCGAGCTTCCTTGACGAGGCCGTGAGCCGATTCGAGGCGACCTTCTTCCACGAGCGCCGCGCGCCCACACCGGCGAAGGATCTCAATCTTCCGGCCCTGCGCGTTCTGGCTGCCCAGACGGACCGCATTGCGCGGATGAGCAACTCGGAAACGTCGCTGCTGGTGGACGTCGACCATGAAGTCAGTGGCCGCATCGCCGAACTCCAGACCATTCTGCACCGCGTCGGCGTCGATCCGAACAGTCTCGAGCAGCAGGCGACGGAAGGGATCGGTGGTCCATTCATTCCCGCGCAGTCGATGCGGCTCGACGGCATCTCCGACAACGCCTTCACGGCCGCCTATGTCGGCGCCAGCGCGCATGAGAAAGAACTCAACGCGCTTTTCTCGGCCCTCAATCATGTGCCGTTGACGACGCCCGTCCACGGCCAGCAATTCGAGATCACGAGCGATTTCGGCCCCCGCGTGGATCCTTTCACGCGCCGCATCGCCTTCCATCCCGGTATCGATTTCGGCGGCCCGTGGGGCGCTACGGTTGGTGCGACGGCGCCGGGCACCGTTGTCTTCGCGGGTACGCGCGGCGGTTACGGAAATATGGTCGAAATCGATCACGGCTACGGATTCCGCACACGGTACGGTCATCTTTCTCAGGTACTGGTTCGTGTCGGAACAAAAGTTCAAAAGGGCTCGCCCGTCGGAAAACTCGGATCGACAGGGCGCAGCACTGGGCCTCACGTTCATTACGAAGTGTGGCTCGCCGACGTGGTGAGGGATCCGAGCAGATTTATCGAGGCAGGCCGTCATGTTCTCCAGTAAAAGCCGCGACAAAGATACAGCGCCGCCGACTATCCAGGCGTCTGCGTCCTCCGCTCCGCTCGCCGGTGGCGGCAACAAGCGCGCACAGCGTTCCGCCGCGCCCTCCATCATCAGCGCGGACCTTGTAGTCAACGGCACGCTGACATCGACCGGCGATATCCAGGTCGACGGCCGCGTCGAAGGAGATGTTCACTCCTCGGGCCTCGTGATCGGCGACAAGGCGCATATCCACGGCGAGATTCTGGCGGACGACGTGACGATCCGCGGACGCGTCCAGGGCAGCATCCGGGCACGCAAGGTGCTTCTCTGCTCGACGAGCCATGTCGAGGGCAACATCCTGCACGAAGCGTTTTCGGTCGAAGCCGGCGCCTTCTTCGAAGGCAATTGCCGCCACTCGGACAATCCATTGAGCGAAGTGATCAAGGGCTCCGATTCCCCCGCCAGGCCCGCAGCGCCGATGGCTTCGACGCCGACGCCGCCGGCATCTCTGGCCGCAAAGCCGGCCGAGCCCGCGCGTCCCGCCGCAGCCGCCGCAGCCGCCGCAACGCTGGCGCCGCTGAAGACAGGCGCCTGAGTTTTTCGATCTTTCAAAGGGCCCGCGTCGCCCCCGGCGGCGCGGGTTTTGTTTTGCGCATTCCAGGAAGCGAGCGGCCTCCTACTGGCCCGATCCGATCATCAGCAAGGCGAGAAGATCGGACATCGTATGCGCGACCACGAGCGGCCAGAGCCTGCCCGTTCGCGCGTACCAGAAGCTGAAGATCAATCCGAACGGAATGATGCTGAGTACGCCCCTCGGCCCCTGATAGAGATGGTAGCTCACACGAAGGGCGACGCTCGCATTGATAGCAAGCGACTGATTATTGTCGCGCCCGAGCGCGGTCATTACGTAGCCGCAGACCAGCATCTCTTCGAAGAATGGATTGATCAGCCCGATTGCCAGAGCGATGGCAGGCGGCACGCGGCCGGTAATCACCGGTGATCCCATGATGCCGGCAGCCGTTTGTGGAGAGACGAGGACGGTCGCGGCCCAGACGAAATACCAGACCACATAGGTCGCCACGAACAACAGCACGCCTATGCCGGTGTCCTTGAAGGTCGGCTCCAATCCGATCTTTGCGAACGTCCACCCGCGCACGTACAGGAACGGGAGCAGTATGGCGAGAATGACGATTTCAAAGAGGACGGTATGGAGCAGCCCCGTCGCAGCGTGACCCTGATAGGGCGACGCCACAAAACGCGACGCGACAAGCAGGCTTCTGACCGTAAACGGTCCGAATGCCAGCACTGCAACGATGGCGAATTCGAGTGCGAACGGAAGTGATTTGAGAAACCGAACCATGCCGCCCCGAATTTTCGCGATTGAATCAGTCTTCGCTCGAACGCGCCAGAGGCGGTGCTTCTAAGCCAGATCCTCGATTTTCTCTTTCGGCTTGCCGCCGATCGCCTGCGCGAGCGCCGCGGCCATAAAGGGATCGAGATCGCCGTCGAGAACCTCCTGCGGCGTGCGGCTTTCGATTCCGGTGCGCAGGTCCTTCACGAGCTGATAGGGCTGCAGCACATAGGAACGGATCTGGTGGCCCCAGCCGATGTCGGATTTCTCGCCGACATGGGCCGCCGTCTCGGCCTGCTTTTTCTCGAGCTCGATCTCGTAGAGCCGCGAACGCAGCATGTCCCAGCACACCGCGCGGTTCTGATGCTGAGAACGCTCCGTTTGACAGGCGACTGCGATACCCGTGGGCAGGTGCGTGATGCGGACCGCGCTTTCGGTCTTGTTGACGTGCTGGCCGCCCGCACCCGAGGAGCGAAACGTGTCGATGCGCACATCTTTCTCCGGAATATCGATCTCGATCGTCTGATCAATAACGGGAAATACCGTCACGCTGGCAAAGCTCGTGTGCCGGCGCGCATTGGCGACGAACGGCGAGATGCGCACGAGGCGGTGCACGCCTGCTTCCGTCTTGAGCCAGCCATAAGCGTTGTGGCCCTTGACCAGAAGCGTCGCGGATTTCAGACCGGCACCCTCGCCTTCGCTTTCCTCGATCAGCTGCAGCTTGTAGCCGTGACGCTCCGCCCAGCGCGTGTACATGCGGAACAGCATCTCGGCCCAATCCTGGCTTTCGGTACCGCCGGCGCCCGCGTGAATCTCGAGATAGGTGTCGTTGGCATCGGCCTCGCCGGAAAGCATCGACTCAAGACGTAGCTGTTCAGCGCGGCCCTTCAACGCGTCGAGAGCCGTCTCGCCTTCGGCGATCATCTCCGTCTCGCCTTCCGCTTCGGCCATGGCGATGAGACCCTCGGCATCGGCGAGCGAATTCTCAAGGCCGCGCACGGCCGCCAGGGAGCCCTCGAGCTTCTGACGCTCGCGCATCAGGCCCTGGGCTTCCTGCGGCTTGTTCCAGATGGAAGGGTCTTCGGCCTTGGCGTTCAGTTCGTCGAGGCGGCGGAGTGCATTGTCCCAGTCAAAGATGCCTCCTCAGCAGGGCAATGGCCTGCTTGATTTCGTCGATTGTGCGTTCGGTCTCGGCGCGCATGGGGATGTCCTTCCGGCACCCGATATGGTCGGAAGGCGCGGCGTTGTAAAGGCTTAGGGCCTACTGCCGCGACGCCGAGCTACCCTTTGGCGGGACGACGATCGCCGTCGGCAGCCGGTAGGCGATTTTCACGCCGTCGAGTTCGGACGAATTGTCGGAAGGCAAATAGCGCCAGCGCAAGACGCCGGCAACCGCGGCATTGTCGAGGTCCTCGAATCCGCTTGACTGCACGACCTGCACGCCACGGACACGACCGCTGGCGCTGATTTTCAGGTTCAGCACGACATCGCCCTGCTCGCCATTGACCTGAGCTGTATCAGGATAGGCTGGCTGGTAGTTCGGATAGGCGGGATCCAGACGAGGCTTGTCATACTGCGCAAGCGCGGCAGTCGATAACAATATTGTTGTGCCAAACACTGCTGCAATAACAGCGTCACGCGTACGGCAAAATTGGATACCCATATCCCCGCGTCCTCTTAGGCTACGCCCAAGAATATCGCGGCGCACGATCCTCGCCAATGGCCGTCACGCCGGCGGGACCTGTCCCAGCGAAAAAAGATTCTGCTCGCCCAGCTCGGCGCTCCGGCGGCGCTCGAGTTCCTGCATATAGCGGCGCATGGCATAGGCTTCCGTCATGTAGCCGGTGACG
This sequence comes from Rhizomicrobium sp., assembly GCA_035524575.1. Lineage (GTDB taxonomy): Bacteria > Pseudomonadota > Alphaproteobacteria > Micropepsales > Micropepsaceae > Rhizomicrobium. Next base: position 46,059 of record DATKON010000196.1, on the reverse strand, counting down.
TGAAGGTCGGAACGGCTTGCGAGCACCGGCAGGCTTTCCGTCTGCGCCTCCTCGAACCGCGCCAGCGCCGTACGCACATTCTCCGACGGCAGCAGATAGACGTCGGGCTGGCGCACCAGGTCGGCCACCACGCCGTCATCGAGCGCATCGTCGATCTGGGGATCGTGCACCTCCGCCATGTCGATCCAGCCCGCGTAGTGTCCGTCCGGCGCAACCGCAAAGACACGCGTCGCGGCACCGGGCGGATATTTTTCGCGCAGCGCGCGCAAGCTCATATTGGTGGGCACCTGTTTCGGATCGGAGCGCATGAGACGGGCCACCGTCATGTCGGCGATCCAGCCGATATCGTGTGCGCCCTTCAGGCCCAGCCCGCGCACGTGGAAGCGCCACGTCGCGAAGGAGTAGCCGAAGGTCAATCGCACCAGCGTTGCCGAGACGATGACGCTGACAAGAACGCCGATCGTCACGGGGAAATCGCCGGTCATCTCGAGAACCAGGAACACCATGGTGAACGGCGCGCCGATGATTCCGGCCGCCACGGCGCCCATGCCGACCAGCAGGAAGGCGGGCCGCTGCGCCATGATGCTCGGATCAAAATGCGCCGCCGCCTCGACGCAGATGGCGCCGAATATGCAGCCGAGGAATAGCGAGGAACTGAAGAGGCCGCCGCGAAATCCGCTGCCGACGGAAATGGCCGACGCGAAAATCTTCGCAATCAGGAGCGCCACCAACGCTTCAAGCGCCCAACGTGTCTCGAAATGAAACTGTATGCCGCCATGTCCGCTGCCGAGAACTTGCGGATAGCTGAAGGCGACCGCGGCCATCACCGCACCTCCGACGCAGGGCCTCAGCCAATCGACGATACCCATGCGGCGCAAGCCCCTTTCGACCCAGGTCACCGCGGTCATGGAGAGGATCGAGATCAGTGCGGCTGCAACACCCATCGCACCGAATATGGCGTAGCTGCGCAGGTCGACAGGCGTCGTGCCCGGCACGTGAAACAGCGGCTGCGCATCACCGAGAAAGCGCTGCACGAGCGCGCCGCAGATTGCGGCGAGCGCCACGGGAGCAAGCGCCACCGGCGTGTAGCTGCCGAGAATGAGCTCGTAGCCGTAGAACGTGCCGGCGAGCGGCGCGTTGAACGCGGCGGCGATAGCCGCGGCGGCGCCCGAGGTCACGTAAATACGCATGTCGGCCCGGCGGAGGTGCAGATATTCCGCAACGGTCGAAAAAATTCCCGAGCCCAGCTGCGTATAGCCCGCTTCCATTCCGAGTGATGCACCGGCCGCATTCGAAAGCATTGTGGCGCCGGCGAGCCGAATGCTGTCGAACAGCGACATGCGGCCGCCGTACAGCGCATTGGCCTCGACGGGGTCGACGATCTCCGCGGTGCGGTAACGGCGCACGAAGATCGCGACGGCGCCAAGGATGAGGCCGCCGAGCGGCGGCACGATCAAGATGCGGATGCGATCGATGCCGATGCCGGTCGACAGCAGACTATCGCCGGAGATGGCGAAGTCGACGCGATGAAGGAAAAGCACGAGAGCGTGCATGACCGTCACGACGGTGCCGACAAAGCCTCCCCAGAGACCGCACAACAAGATCTGCGCGAATTCATTGGAACGGATGTCGCGCCGCACGAGCGCATATATCTGCCGGGCAAGGCGCTTCAGAGAGTCCGGCAATTGCGCCGTGCCCGTTTCGAGCTTGCTCTCTTCGTTTGCCACGCGCGCCTCTAAGCGCCCCGTTAGTAGAGCCCGCCCGTCCCTTGGCTCACATCATTGGCAGGGTTGTTATTGGGATTGGCCGCGTTGGTCAACGGTGCCGCCTCGGCTACGCCGGGCTCGTTGCCGGCCTTAAAGGCTTCGAGAATGGCGTGTGGATCGCCCGGCGGCGCAATTGCCCCCGAATTGAGATCGACCGATACGAGATCGATGCCCGGCGGCATGCGGAACGGCGTCGGCGGCTGATCGGACAGCGCGCCTTTCATGAAGTCGCGGAAGATCGGCGCTGCAACCGTCGCACCCTGTTCGCGGCGGCCGAGCGTGCGAGGATTGTCGAAACCCACGAATACACCGCATGCAAGATCCGGCGAGAAGCCGATGAACCACACGTCCTTCGCATCGTTCGATGTGCCCGTCTTGCCAGCGAGCGGTTTGCCGACGGCGCGAACGGCAACGCCCGTGCCGCGTTCGACAACACCTTCGAGCAACGACACGACCTGGAACGCGGTGCGCGGATCCATGATCTGCTGACGGGGGTCGGCCAGAAGCGGTTCGGGCTGATCGTGCCAGGTCGCCTGATCGCAGCCGTCGCAGGCACGCTTGTCGTGACGAAAGATGGTCCTGCCGTTGCGGTCCTGGATGCGGTCAATGAGCGTTGCGGAAATTTTTTTGCCCCCGTTGACGAATTCGGAATAGCCCGTCGTCATCCGCATCAGCGTGGTCTCATAGGCGCCGAGCACGTTCGAGTAGAACGGCGGCATCGAGTCGTAAACGCCGAAGCGAACGGGGTAAGGCGTGATCTTGTCGAGGCCGATTTCGCTCGCCAGCCGCACCGTCGCCGCGTCGAGCGACAATTCGAGTCCACGACGCAGTGTCACGGGACCGAGGAAGTGGCCCGAGAAATTCTTTGGCGTCCACATCGGAAGGCCGGGGCCCTGATAAAGCGACACGGGCGCGTCGTCGATCTTGCTGACGGGGGTGAAACCATTGTCAAGCGCCGCCGCGAAGACGAACGGCTTGAACGATGAACCCGGCTGGCGATTCGCCTGCATGGCGCGGTCGAACTGGCTCGACGCATAGCTGAACCCGCCCGACAGCGCGAGGACGCGGCCGGTATGCGGGTCCATCGCCACGATGGCGCCGTTCACTTCCGGGACCTGCCTGAGGCCGTAATCGCCCTTGTCGTCGACCGGTTCGACATAGACGACGTCGCCGACCTTTAGCACTTCCTGCGGCTTCGTCGGCGGCGCGCCGACATTCGCCTCTTTCAATTCGCGCCGCGCCCAGGCGAGCTCACTGAACGGAATGGTCGCGATGCGGCCATTGTCGAGCCCGATCGACGTCGACTTGTCGTCGCGGAATCCGAGCACCACGGCAATGCGCCAGGTGTCGATGCCCGACTGGTTGCCCGCGCTCTTCAGCGTGTTCTTCCAGTCGCCCATGATGTTGATGTTGCTGACTGCGCCGCGCCAACCGTGACGCCGGTCGTAGCGGACCAGACCGGCACGCAATGCGTTCACCGCATAGTTCTGCAGCCGCGTGTCGAGCGTTGCGCGAACCTGGAGCCCGCCGTCATAGAGCGGCGCCTGGCCGTATTTCTCGTAGAGCTGGCGGCGTACTTCCTCGACGAAGTAGTCGGAGTCGACTGCCTGGCTACCGAGCGGACGCTGCTGTGCGTTGAGCGGTTCGGCGATGGCTTCGCGGGCCTGCTCCTGGGTGATGTAGCCGTTGTCGGCCATCTGACCGATCACCCAGTTGCGGCGCTCGAGCGCGGCCTGCGGGTGAAGCCGCGGATTGTAGTTGCTGGGCCCCTTGGGAAGCGACGCCAGGAACGCGCATTCCGCGATGTCGAGCTGGTCGAGCGATTTTCCGAAATAGTTGAGCGCGGCCGCGGCGACGCCGTAGGAATTTTCGCCGAGGAAAATTTCGTTCAGATAAAGCTCGAGGATCTTGTCCTTCGAATAGGTCGAATCGATGCGGACCGCGAGGACGGCTTCCTTGATCTTGCGCGAGAGCTTGACGTCGCTGTTGAGCAGGAAGTTGCGCGCCACCTGTTGCGTGATGGTCGAAGCACCCTCGGGCCGCTTGTGCTGCAGGACGTTGAACACGTCCTTGACCGCCGCGCGCATGATACCGCTCGGATCGATGCCGGGGTGGCTGTAGAAGTTCTTGTCTTCGGCCGAGGTGAACGCGTTGATCACAAGCTTTGGCACGAAGCCGATCGGCACAAAGATCCGTCGCTCGCGCGCGTATTCGCCGAGAACGAGACCGTTACCGGCATAGACGCGGGTCGTGACGGGCGGCTGATAGTTCTGCAGCGCCTCGACGCTCGGAAGATCGCGCGTCAGCGAATAGATGTATCCGGACACGACCAGCAGGGCCAAAACTGCGAGCCCGCCGACAGCCAGTCCGCCAAAGAGAAAAATCCGCCGCCACATACCTTACGGCCCCTTTTGCCGATGACCTTGATGAACCGTGATTATGACGGGCGCAAGGCAATCCGTCACTCTGGCTCTCACCTAAACCCTATTCTGCCGTCTGCGACGCAACCGGAACGGGTTGCGAGCCCTGTCCGAAATTGCGGTCGACTGCGCCTGCGATCGCCTGGGCTGTCGCGTCGCGCCACTCCGCCGTTCCCATCTGTGCGCAATCATGGGCATTCGACAGGTAACCAAGTTCGATCAGCACGGCGGGAACGTCCGGCGCCTTCAGCACCACAAAGGCCGCCGCGCGATGCGGTTCGCGCGGCAGGACGTCCGTCGCCTGCGGCAGCTGGCTGACCACGGTCTCCGCGAAACGTGACGAACGATTCATGGTGTCGCGTTGCGCCAGATCGATCAGGATCGAGGCGACCGGACTGTTTTCGCCGGAGAGATCGACGCCAGCGATGACGTCCGACTGGTTTTCCTTGCGTGCCAGTGCCGCCGCTTCCTTGTCCGAGCCCGATTCCGACAATGTGTAGACCGAGGCACCGCTGACCAGCGGATCGGGATTGGAATCAGCGTGCAGCGAAATGAAGAGGTCGGCCTGATAGCCGCGTGCGATGTTCACGCGTTCGCGCAATGGAATGTAGATGTCCGTATCGCGCGTCAGATGAACCACATAGCCGCGCTTCTGGAGAATTTTCTTCAGGCGCTGCGCCTCGTCGAGCACGAGATTCTTCTCGAGCAGGCCGTCGACGCCGATGGTGCCGGAATCGATCCCGCCGTGACCGGCATCGATGACGACGACGCGTGCTTTGGGGGGCTGCGGTTCGGCCGTGGGCGATTGCGGCGAAGCCGGAGGTGAGATCGCCGCCGTGCGGTCGTGCTCGGCCTGGGCTTCCTTGACCCGCAGATCGGCCGGCCAGCCCGAAGCGGCCGCGAACCTGGCCTCCGAGGTCGGAAACAGGTCGAGTACCACCCGGTAACCGAAGCCCTTTTCCGGCGGGAGGATCATCGGCTCCGCCGGCGCGACCGGCTTGTTGAGGTCGATCACAAAGCGGGAGTCCCCGGGCCGGAACAACCCATAGCGGTACGCCTTGACCGCCCCTGTCCCTGACGGGCGGTCCGCCCCCTGAAGCCGCCAGAGCACCTCGGGCATGTCCACAACGACCCGGTCAGGATTGCTGAGGGTGAAGACGCGGAGATTGATCGGGTCCGACAGCTCGATGACGAAGCGGGTCCGGTCGGTCTGCTCGCCCACACGGGCGCCAAGGACCACCGGGACGCTGACAGGCGCTTTTTCCGGTGCCGGGGTGGCAATGAGGCTGTCGGGAATGTGGCCCGGATTGGGCAACGGCTCCGCGCCGGCCGCAGCGGCAGCCAGGACCAGCGCCACGCCCCACGCACCGCCCTTCCACAGCATGAACTGTCGCCCTGATGAAATTTCCGCCTCCAAGCTGCCCCGAAACGGTTTACGCCTTCTTAGCAGGTTCGCGAATTTAGTCCGAAAGGAGGCGGAGGCCCTTGCCCCGCCGGTTGGTAACACCCTAAAAGGATTCCACGCTGCGCCGAAGGAATTCGGCGACATCTTCGGCCCCGAGGCCGTCGATTTCTCCGGCCACCGGCTTTACCGCCACGGGCCGCCCGGAACCCGAACCGCAGCATCTCGGCAAGATTGCCCGCAAGGCCTGAGCTTTGCGCCCGTAGTGATTGAATTATGACAGATACCGCCCGAGCATTATCGACCGAGACTACGGCCTTGCAGCCGTCGGCGTTGCTCCGGCGCCAAACAAAGCGCCCCCGATCCCTCTTGAGCCCTTTCCGCGCCGAGCGCGGCGTGGGCTCGTGCACGATCGGGCCGCACGGAGATACCGATGCCCAAGCGTATGCTTATCGATGCAAGCCACCCGGAAGAGACACGGGTGGTCGTTCTCGACGGACAGAAAGTCGAAGAGTTTGATTTCGAAGCCGCCTCGAAGCGGCCCCTTAAAGGAAATATCTACCTCGCCAAGGTGACGCGCGTAGAGCCGTCGCTGCAGGCCGCCTTTGTCGAGTATGGCGGCAACCGCCAAGGCTTCCTCGCCTTCTCGGAAATCCATCCGGACTATTACCAAATTCCGGTCGCCGACCGCATGGCGCTGCTCGCCGAGCAGGAAGCCGAAGCGCGCCGCCACCAGGACGATGAATTCGAGTCGTTCGACACGATACCGTCGCCTGCCGACGCGACGGCGGAAGATGCGGCCGCCGAGGAAGCCGAGGACGCCGAGGAAGAAGAGCAAGGCGCGGACTCCGAGGACGAAGTCGCCGATGTCTCGAAAATCGAAGTCGAGATGGCCTCCGAGCAGGCTTCCGCGGAATTGGCCGAGCCACTCGTCGTCGAGACGGCTGAGGCCGAAGAGGAAGAGGCTCCCGCGCTGACCATCCCCGAGCCGTCCATCTCCGAAGAGACAATGGCCGCCGAGATTGCGGCCGACGAAGCGGCGGGCGAGTCGATCGAAGCTGAAGCAGACGAAGTCGTTGCGGAAGACGCTCCGGCCCACGAGGAACAGCAGCCTGCGCAGGCGCTTCAGCGCCCGACACAGCGCTGGATGCGCCGGCGTCACTACAAGATCCAGGAAGTGATCAAGCGCCGCCAAGTCATCCTCGTCCAGGTCGTCAAGGAAGAGCGCGGCAACAAGGGCGCCGCGCTGACGACGTATCTTTCGCTTGCCGGTCGTTATTGCGTGCTGATGCCCAATACGCCGCGAGGCGGCGGCATCTCGCGCAAGATCACGAACGCGAACGACCGGAAGCGCCTCAAATCTGCGGCGCAGGCGCTCGAATTGCCCGAGGGTATGGGGCTGATCATCCGCACCGCCGGCGAGAATCGCACCAAGATCGAGATCAAGCGCGACTACGAATATCTGCTGCGCATGTGGGACACGATCCGCGACATCACGCTAAAATCGAATGCGCCTGCCTGCGTCTATGAGGAAGGCGATCTCATCAAGCGCGCCATCCGCGATCTCTACAACAAGGACGTCTCCGAGATCATCGTCGAAGGCGAAGACGGCTATCGCAATGCCAAGGACTTCATGCGCATGCTTATGCCGAGCCATGCGAAGAACGTGAAGCAATACAAGGAGCCGATCCCTCTCTATCAGCGGTTACACATAGAATCCCAGCTCGACGCGATGTTCTCGCCGACCGTGACGCTGAGATCCGGCGGCTGCATCGTCATCAACCAGACCGAGGCGCTCGTCGCCATCGACGTGAATTCCGGACGCGCCACACGCGAGCATTCGATCGAGGACACGGCCTACAAGACCAATCTCGAAGCCGCCGAGGAAATCACGCGCCAGCTGCGGCTGCGCGATCTCGCCGGCCTGATCGTGATCGACTTCATCGACATGGAGGACGCGCGCAACGACAGGCATGTCGAGAAGCGTCTGCGCGACTGCGTGAAGAACGATCGCGCCCGGGTCCAGATCGGCAAGATCAGCCAGTTCGGCCTCCTGGAAATGTCGCGCCAGCGCCTGCGCGCGGGCGTCGTGGCGGGATCGACTGTTCCCTGCCCCACCTGCGCCGGCCAGGGCATCGTACGCTCGGTGGAGTCCACTGCGCTTCGCGTGCTGCGCTCGCTGGACGAGGAAGGCCAGAAGCAGCGCGCCAATACGCTCGTCATCCACGCCCCCGTCGAAGTGGCGATGTACACGCTGAACCAGAAGCGCCGCGAGATTGCGCGCATGGAACAGGACTACGCGGTCACGATCGTCTTCCAGCCCAAGGACGACATGCAGGCCGGCACCTTCGATCTCGAACGCATCGGCCAACGCGCGCCGGAAGACCGCGCGAAGACGGCCCCCTCTGCCGAAACACCGTTTGTTGCCATCCAGGATGAAGCGGACAAGGACGTCGTCGAAGAGGAAGTCCTCGAAGACGAGGAAGACGGCGAGACGGTTCAGACCTCGCAGTCCGAAGCGCCCGCGCCGGCCGGCGAAGGCGGTGGCCGCAGGCGTCGCCGGCGCCGTCGCAGGGGCCGCGACCGCGGCCAGCAGCAGGGCCAGCCTCAACCCGCCCATTTCCAACAACCCTCCGAAGCTCAGGAATTCACGGAAGGTGATGAAGGCGACGAAGACGAAAATGCCGAGGGGCACGCGTCGGAACATGTCGAAGCACAGGGACAGAACAACGGCGAGGGCGGCGGCCGTAGGCGCCGTCGCCGCCGTCGTAGAGGCCGTCGTGGCGGTCAGCGCGAAGGCGGTCCCGCCTATGCCGGTGGTGACGGTCTCGAAGGCGTACCGGTTGATGCCAGCGTGCAGGAACACGATAGCGGCATGACGGTCGTCGACAGTGTCGAAGCGCCAGTTGCGGCGTCGATTGTCAATGCCCCGTCCGCGCCGGTTTGGTCGCTCGCCTCGGAAGATACGTCGCGCGATGCGCCGGGCGTCGTAGCGCCGCTCGACATTCCGCCTGCGGTGTCGGACGAACCGATCGATGCGGCGCCCGCCATCACCGCGGAAGCGGTGCGCACGGAAATCGCAGCGGCAGAGCAGGAGCATACCGATGAAGCTGCCGCACCGGCCCGCAAAGGCTGGTGGCAGCGACCGTTCCGCCTGCGCGAGTAGGCAGGGGCTAAGGCATCGGCACCGCTTCGGCACCGAGGCCTTGCGCGCCGGGGTCAGGCAGTGCGGCGCAGGTTCCCTGCTGGCACGCCACGACATTCACTGTGTTGAAGGGTGCAAGCCCCGTCGAATGCAGGTGCCCAGGCTGCAGGATGTCCTCGTCCAGCCCGACGCGCAGAAGCGCATAGACAAGGGCTGCCGTGCCGTTCGGTCCGCCGGCGCCTGCGCCAACGAGCGACACAGTGTTTCCGTCGCCGGCAACGGCGATCGCCGGCGAAAGGAAAGCGCCCGAAAGTCCCGCCTCAGGCGAAGAGGGCGCGCGCGCGAGGATAACACCAGTGCCGGCCGCGGTATGTCCCGAACCGAATGCACCGTTCATTGTGACGGCGCACGCCGCAGCCTGTCCGGTATTGTCGCTGGCGGCGAAGCCCGTGGCACCCAGATCGCGCGGCAAGGACTGGATCTTGAATTGATCGAGCGACGTCTTGGTCGCGGTCGCGACGGCGGCGGCAGGATTATTGCCTACTGCAACCTGCCCCTGCGCATCGAGCACATGCGACAGTAGTGACGCCAGATATGCGCCGGCACCGGTCTTCCGCGGCGGCAGATAGACCGTGTTGGAGCCGATCGCGACACTTTGCGGCTCGCTGCGCTCGACGGGATAACCCGCGAGCTCGTCAAGCCTGAAGGCGCCGCCTTGCGTTGCGGAGTACGCGACGAGCTTGCTGGCGATCGCGCCGCGATAGAGCGCGTTTGCGCCATAGATGCGGATGGCGCTGAGGGTTGCAGCGAGCTCGGGATTGGAGACCGTTGTCCCTGCCGGCTTCAGGATGCCCGCTTCGGTCAAGAACTCCGCAGAAAGATTTGCGTCGAGACGGATCGCGTTTTGCGCTGCGCGCAGCCGCGTCTCCAGGGCCTGGGAAATCGGAAAACCGGTCGCTGCGTAGCCCTCGCCCGGCGAAACGTCGCGCTGCCACGGCAAGCGACCGAAAGATTGGTGGACGACGGCAAAGCCCCGGACGTTGCCGGGCACGCCGAATGCGCCGCCCGCGACCGAGTCCCGTGACAGAAATATAATCGCCTGGGTCCGCGACGATGCCGGATCGTGTACGACACACAGCCCGCCGCCGCCGAGGCCCGCCGCGACCGGATATGTCGCCGTAAGCGCGAAATACATGGCGGTGACGGCGTCGGCCGCACTTCCGCCCTGTGCCAAAATGGAGGAACCGGCCTGCACGGCCAGCGGTTCGTCGCCCACGACATAGCCGTTGACGCCCGAGGGCGCGGCCTCGTCCCCGCCGCCCAATCCAAACAAGGAACAGCCAGTCAAAGCCAGAAGCGACAGACCGGCCGCCGCAGCCGTCAAGCGTATAAAGAGCATGGAAAATCCCAGTGTCCTAAGAAAGTAACAGCAATCAGGTATCGTCCCCGGCTTCGGTTGACGCTGAAGCGGCGCGCACATACCGTCCCCGCAGTGACGAGGGGTCGGGGGCAGAGGAGAGTCCAAGCCTTGGCGATTTGCAACCCTTTAGACCGCGCTCCCAAAACTTACTTTGGTCGCCGCGCGGTTGTGGCCGCCATCTCTGCAGCGCTCGGCCTTTGCCTCACGGCAGAGCCGGTCATGGCGCAGGGAATCGATCTCATCCGCGATACCGAGATCGAACGCACGCTCAAGGGTTATGAGGATCCGATCGCAACTGCGGCGGGCCTCGATCCCGCTGCCATCCATATCTACATCGTCAACGATTCGTCGATTAACGCGTTCGTGGCCGAAGGCCAGAACATCTTCATCAACACAGGTCTCTTCCTGCAGCTGAAGACTCCCAATCAGATCATCGGCGTCATGGCGCACGAGACAGGTCACATCGCCGGCGGACATCTGGTGCGCGACACGAGCGCGATGTCCAAAGCGAGCGTGCCGATGCTGATCGGCATGGCGGTCGGCGTTGCCGCGATGGTCGCAGGCGCCGGCCAGGCCGGCATGGGCGCGATCGCGCTCGGCGAACAGGCCGCGATGTCGCAATTCTTCGCCTTCAGCCGCGTCCAGGAAGCGACCGCTGACCAGATGGGGCAGCGCTTCCTGCGCGCCACGCATCAGTCCGGCGAAGGCATGGTCGAAGTTTTCCAAAAGATGGCCAACATGCAGGCGCTGGAGGGCCACGTTGAGTTCGCCACGACGCACCCCGTCGACCGCGAGCGCATCGATCTCATGCAGCGGGAAGTGGACGCGTCTCCCTATCGCGACGTGAAGGACAGCCCCGAAGCCGTGCACGAATTCCACATGATCCAGGCGAAGCTCTTCGGGTTCCTGAGCAAGCCGGAAAATGTGCTCATACGCTATCCGATCACCGACAAGAGTGAAGAGGCGCGGTACGCGCGTGCCATCGCCTATTTCCAGAAGCCGGAATTGAAACTCGCGCTCGACGAGATCGGAAGCCTGATCAAGGACGAGCCGAAGAACCCTTATTTTTATGAAGTCCAGGGCCAGATTTATGTGAGCATGGCGCAGCCGGAAAAAGGCGTGCTGGCCTATCAGAAAGCCGTCAACGCGATGCCCGATGCGCCGCTGCTGCGAACGCTGCTCGCGACCGCCCAGCTTGCAACGGAAAAGCCGGCGCTGGCGAAGCCTGCGCTCGACAATTTGAAGGTCTCGCTGCAGCAGGATCCCGATGACAGCTTCGGCTGGTATGAGACCGCGGCGGCCTACAGCGCGCTCAACAACCAGCCGATGGCGGACCTGTCGACGGCAGAAATGTATTACTACGCCGGCGCCATGCCGAAGGCGGTCGTGTTCGCGAAGCGCGCCCAGCGCGGACTTACCGAAGGCTCCATGGATTGGGAACGCGCGAACGACATCGTATCGGTGGCGAGCACGCAGGCCCGGCGCTGATTTCAGAGGCACCATGAATTCGCAGACCAGACTCGCCGCTCTGAGCGGCCTTTGCGGCGCTGTCGCCGCCATCATCGTTATCTATGGCGGTTCCGCGCTCGGCATCCTGCCCGCAAACGGCCCTGCCGTTCAGCGCTATATGCTCGCCCATCCCGAGCTTCTCGTCGCCATGACGAACGAACTGCAGCAGCAGCAGGATGCCGAAGAAAACCACGCCAGCCAGCAGGCTGTCGACAAGCTTGGGCTGAAGGCATTCTTCAATCCGCACATCGCCTACATCACCGGTCCTGAGAACGCGAAGACGACCTTCGTCGAGATGTTCGACTACAATTGTCCTTATTGCCGCGCCTCGCTTCCCTACATCAAAAAGTTCTACGCGCAGCACAAGAACGACGCGCGCTTCGCCTTTATCGAGTTTCCGATCAAGGGGCCGGATTCGGTGTTCGCCGCACGCGCAGCGCTGGCGGCGCGCAAACAGGGCGACAAATATCTTGCGCTCCATTTCGCGCTCATGAGTGAAGCCGATCATGTCGATGCGAAAACGATTCTCGCGGATGCGCAGAAGGTCGGCATCGACATGAACAAGCTTCAGACCGACATGAATGCGCCCGACGTGAATACCGGCATCAACGAGTCGCTGGCGCTCGCGAAAGCCGCCCGTGTCGACGGAACGCCTTTCTTCGTCGTCAACGGCAAGATCCGCCCCGGCGCCCTGGATGCCGATACGCTGCAGGACATGGCGAAGGGTTGAGTGCAAGTCCGATACCTCCCTTCAATATTTTGACTGACGATGTTCGAGACCGCCGCGTCCGCGCGCGCGAGCGGGACGGCGCCCCTCGCCCGGTGGCCAATAGAGCCCGAAGGAGCCGCGTCGCGCCGTTGCGGCGCCCGTCACTCCAGTCAGGGCAACTCCATCCGCCTACGCACTGTGCTAGCCTCGCCGTGACCGAAACTTCACGAACAGGCCTGAGCCATGACCTATCCGCTTCCCAACACGTGCACGGATCTGCGCGGCCAGACCGCGCTCGTCACCGGCGCGTCTTCCGGTCTCGGATTGCGCTTCGCGCAGGTTCTCGCGAAATGCGGCGCCCGGGTGGTCCTGGCGGCGCGGCGCGCCGACCGTCTCGAAAAGCTTGCCGCCGATATTCGTGCCGACGGCGGAGAGGCAGCACCGCTCGCGCTCGATGTCACCGACACCGCTCAGCTCAAGGATGCCGTGGCCCGCGCCGAAGCCGCGCTCGGCCTGGTGACCATTCTCGTCAACAATGCGGGTATCCCCGATGCGCAGCGTGCGACCAAGATGTCCGTCGATCTGATCGACCGTGTGCTCGATATCAATGTGCGCGCGCCGTTCATCCTGTCCTGCGAAGTGGCGAAACGGCTCATCGACGAGAAGAGGCCCGGCCGGATCGTGAGCATCTCCTCTGCAGCCGCGTTCCACTACAGCGGCGGCGGGGCCGCGCTCTACTCGGTCAGCAAGGCCGCCGTCATCCGCATGACCGAGGCGCTGGCGGTCGAATGGGCGAAGTTCAACATCAATGTGAATGCCATCGCGCCCGGCGCCTTCAAGTCGGAGATGATGGACGGGATGCTGAAGCGCGTCGGAGACATCTCGAAGGGTTTCCCGCGCGGCCGCATCTGTGACCCGGCGCAGCTCGATTCGACACTGCTGTTCCTCGTCTCGCCGGCATCCGACGCCGTGACGGGGACCTATATCCGCGTCGACGACGGCCAAGGCGGACGGTAGCTAGCTCTTGAGCCTGTAGCCGGTCCGGAACATCCAGCTCACGATCATGAGGCAGACGACAAGGAAGCCCGCCGTCGCTCCGAGGCTCAGACCCACGGCGACGTCGCCTTTGTCGATGAAGCTCCAGCGGAAACCACTGATCAGATAGACGACCGGGTTGAACAGCGCGACCGTGCGCCAGGGCTGCGGCAGGATGTTGATGGAATAGAACGTGCCACCGAGAAAGGTCAGCGGCGTGATGACCAGCATCGGAATGATCTGCAACTGCTCGAAGCTCATCGCCCAGATGCCGAGGATGAATCCGAACAGGCTGAAGGCCGTCGAGATCAGGACGAGAAAGCTGATCATCCAGAAGGGATGCAGGATGTGGATGGGCACGAAGAGCGACGCCGTCGCCAGAATGACGAGACCGAGCACGATCGATTTCGTGGCTGCCGCGCCGACATAGGCCAGGACCAACTCGGCATAGGAGATGGGCGCCGATAAGAGCTCGTAGATCGTGCCGATGAATTTCGGCATGTAGATTCCGAAAGAGCCGTTGAAGATGCTCTGCGTGAACAACGACAGCATCATAAGGCCCGGCACGAGAAACGCGCCATAGGATACGCCGCTCATATGCGTCATCCTGGAACCGATCGCGCCGCCGAACACGACGAAGTAGAGCGACGTCGTAATCACCGGCGTGACGAGGCTCTGCCAGATGGTGCGGATCGCGCGCGCCATCTCGAACTTGTAGACGGCCCAGACGCCGTGGCGGTTGAAGGCAAGCGCGCTCATGGGTTCTTTTCCTCGTGCACGAGGCTCACGAATATCTCCTCGAGCGAGCTTTGCGACGTGTTCAGGTCCCGGAAAGCGATGCCGATATCACTCAGGCGCCGGAGCAGCGACGGCACGCCGGTGTGCTCCATGTTGATGTCGAATTCGTATTCGAGCTCGTGTCCGTCGTCGCCCAGCTTGAGATGCCAGTCGGCGAGTTCCGGCGGGATGCTTTTCATCGGTTCCTGCAGCACCAGTGCGAGGCGCTTCTTGCCGAGCTTTTTCATCAGCGTGACTTTGTCTTCAACGAGGATCAACTCGCCCTTGTTGATGACGCCGATGCGGTCGGCCATCTCCTCGGCTTCGTCGATGTAATGGGTTGTCAGGATCACCGTGACGCCGGTATCGCGAAGCCTGCGCACCAGGGCCCACATGTCGCGGCGCAATTCGACGTCGACGCCTGCCGTCGGCTCGTCGAGGAACAGGATCCTCGGCTCATGGGCAAGCGCTTTCGCGATCAGCACACGCCGCTTCATGCCGCCGGAAAGAGTCTGAATCTGAGCCTTGCGCTTCTCCCAGAGCGAAAGGTCGCGCAGCACCTGCTCCAGATGCGTGGCGTTCGGCGCAAGTCCGAACAGTCCCCGGCTGAAGGCGACCGTCTGCCAGACGGATTCAAAACGGTCGGTCACCAGCTCCTGCGGAACCAGGCCGATGCGCGAACGGGCGCCGCGATAATCCTTCTGGATATCGAGTCCATCGGCGATGATCTTTCCGGTCGTCGCCGTGACGATACCGCAGATGATGTTGATGAGCGTCGTCTTGCCGGCGCCGTTGGGCCCAAGAAGCGCAAATATTTCGCCGCGCCAGATATCGAGATCGATAGGCTTCAGCGCCTTAAGGCCGGATGCGTAGGTCTTGCTGACCCCGCGTACCGACAGGATCGGCGGCGCGGTCTCGACGTCTCTTGGAGGCGCCGTGCGGGCATCCTGTGATGTGGCCGCGTCGCGGACGCGTTCCGCAAGTTCGGTGTCGTTCATCGATAGCTCTCGGGCAGGGAGTGCGTGGCAATATAGCGGATCGATGCCATGCGCAATTCCGACCTCTGCATGGGTGTTATGAGTGGAAAATCGCCAAGGCGAACATCATATCAGGCCTGCAAGCGGACTCGACGGATCGGCATAGCGCTTCTTGGGCATGCGGCCGGCGAGATAGGCCAGACGGCCCGCCTCCACCGCATGACGCATCGCGGCCGCCATCATCACCGGGTCTTTCGCTTCGGCAATCGCCGTGTTCATCAGCACCGCGTCGCAACCGAGCTCCATCGCTACCGCGGCGTCCGACGCCGTGCCGACGCCCGCATCGACGATCACCGGCACTTTCGCCTCCTCGATGATCATGCGGATGCCGACGGGATTCTGGACGCCGAGGCCCGAGCCGATCGGCGCCGCCAACGGCATGATCGCGGCCGCGCCCATTTCCTCGAGACGTTTCGCCATCAGCGGATCGTCGCTGCAATAGACCATGACCTGGAAGCCTTCTTTGATAAGAAGCTCCGTGGCGCGAAGCGTTTCGATCATGTCGGGATAGAGCGTCTTGCGGTCGCCCAGCACTTCCAGCTTGACCAGTGACCAGCCGCCTGCTTCGCGCGCCAGCCGCAACGTGCGTACGGCTTCCTCGCCGGTGAAACAGCCGGCGGTGTTCGGCAGGTACATCACTTTCTTCGGATCGATGAAGTCGACGAGCCGCGGCGCTTTGGGGTCGGTGAGGTTCACGCGGCGCACGGCAACCGTGACGATCTCCGCGCCGGATGCTTCGAGTGCCGCCGCGTTCTCGGCGTAGGTCTTGTACTTGCCCGTGCCGATGATCAGGCGCGAGCGATAGGTCTTGCCGGCGATGATAAGCGGCTTGTCCTGCGGCGGGGCGACTGTCTCGGCGTTCCCGCCGCCGATGAAATGCACGATCTCCAGCCGATCGCCCTCGCCCACCATGACCGCGGCATATTGGGAGCGCGGGACAATCTCCAGGTTCCGTTCCACGGCGATCTTCGCCGGGTCGAGCCCCAGCCTCGCCAGGAGATCCCGGACGTTGACGGGGGCGTCAAGCTCGCGTCCTTCGCCATTAATGGTCACGCGCAGGGCCATAAACCTGATCCTCGATTGATGTTCCGTGTCGGCCCAAGGGTCATTATAAAGCCCCCTAACCAGCGCCAGCCGGAGGATTCGTGGCCAAAAAAGCCCTAAAAAACAAAGCCGGCACCCCGTCGATATATGTCCTCAACGGTCCGAATCTCAATCTCCTGGGCAACCGCGAGCCCGAGGTTTATGGCCGGGACACCTTGGCGGACATCGAGGCCGCGACCGTCCGCCACGCTGAGAGCCACGGGCTATCGGTGGATTTCCGCCACAGCAACCACGAGGGCGCCCTGATCGACTGGCTGCAGGAGGCCAGGTCCGAGGCGGCCGGGGTGGTTCTCAACGCTGCGGGCTTCAGCCACACCTCCGTCGCCATCCTCGACGCCTGCCGGATGCTTGACCGGCCGCTCATCGAAGTCCATTTGTCCAACCCTTTCCGGCGCGAATCTTTTCGGCGCCATTCGTTCGTCAGCGAGGCCGCCACGGGCGTTATCTGCGGATTGGGTGCAACCGGTTATCTGCTCGCCATCGACGCGCTGGCAGGCCTCCTGAAAGGTAAGAGTGCATGAGCATGAAGGGCGTGAAGCAGATCGGCGTGCGCATCGGCCGCGACGCGAAGAAGAACCAGGAAGGCGGCATCGACGCCGAAGCCATCCGCGAGCTTGCGCATCTTCTGACCGAGACGGGCCTCACGGAAATCGAGATCGAGCAGGCCGGTCAGCGCGTGCGCGTGGCGCGCATGGGCGCACCCGTTGCCATGACGCATGCGGTGACGGCGCCCCACGCCGCGACCGCCATTCCCGCCGCCGAAACACCAGCGGCCAAGAAAGACGCCCATGCCGGCGCTGTGACCTCGCCGATGGTCGGCACCGTCTATGTCGCGCCGGAACCCGGCAAGCCGCCTTTCGTCAAAGTCGGCGACAAGGTGAAGGAAGGCGACACGCTGATGATCGTCGAAGCCATGAAGACGATGAATCCCATTCTCGCGCCGCGGGGCGGCACGGTGAGCGAAATCTGCATCCACGATGCGCAGCCCGTCGAGTTCGGCCAGGCGCTGCTCGTCCTCAGCTGATCTGTGATGTTCGAGAAGATCCTGATTGCCAACCGCGGCGAGATCGCGCTCCGCATCAACCGCGCCTGCAAGGAAATGGGCATTCAGACGGTCGCGGTGCATTCGACCGCCGACGCCGACGCCATGCATGTGCGGCTGGCCGACGAAAGCGTCTGCATTGGGCCGCCGCCCGCGGCGCAAAGCTATCTCAACATCCCCCAGATCATCGCCGCCTGCGAGATCACCGGCGCCGAAGCGATCCATCCGGGCTACGGCTTCCTCTCCGAGAATGCGCGTTTCGCCGAGATCGTCACGGAGCACGGCATCACCTTCATCGGCCCCAAGCCCGAACATATCCGGCTGATGGGCGACAAGATCGCCGCGAAAGCGTCGGTGAAATCGCTCGGCATTCCGACCGTCCCGGGATCGGACGGCGCCGTCACCTCCGATGCAGACGCCCAAGCGATCGCGGACAAGATCGGCTATCCGGTGCTGGTGAAAGCCGCAGCCGGCGGCGGCGGACGCGGCATGAAAGTCGCGCGCACGGCGGCGGACATGAGTCGCGCCCTGTCGACGGCGCGCGCCGAAGCGAAATCGGCCTTCGGCGACGACGCCGTCTATCTCGAGAAATATCTCGAGAAGCCGCGCCACATCGAAGTGCAGGTGCTCGCGGACTCGTTCGGCAAGGTCTTGCATCTGGGAGAACGCGACTGCTCGCTGCAGCGCCGGCATCAGAAGGTCTGGGAAGAAGCCCCCTCGCCCGCGCTCAACGCGGCCCAGCGCGAGAAGATCGGCGGAGTGGTCACCTCAGCATTGACCAAGCTCGGCTATCTCGGCGCCGGCACGATCGAATTCCTGTTCGAGGAGGGCGAGTTCTATTTCATCGAGATGAACACGCGCCTTCAGGTGGAGCATCCGGTGACGGAAGCGATCACCGGCATCGACATCGTGCGCGAGCAGATCCGCATCGCGGCAGGCGGCGCCATCGGCTTCGAGCAGGACGATGTGGTCTTCGCGGGCAACGCCATCGAGTGCCGCATCAATGCGGAGAACCCGTTCACCTTTCAGCCGTCGCCCGGCACGATAACCCAATTCCACGCGCCCGGCGGCCTTGGCGTGCGTTTCGATTCCGCGATCTATTCCGGCTATCGCATCCCCCCCTATTACGACAGCCTCGCGGGCAAGCTGATCGTGCACGGCAAGAACCGCAACGAATGCCTGATGCGCTTGCGCCGCGCCCTCGACGAACTCGTCGTCGGCGGCATCGAGACGACGATCCCGCTATTCCAGCATCTCGTGCGCGAGACGGACATCCTGAACGGCGAGTACAACATCCACTGGCTGGAGAAGTTCCTCGCCAGCAAGAAGCCGTAAAAGTCTTAACAAAGAACAGGCAGTGCCGCGTTTGACGCGTTCATCCGCCCGCGCCAAGCTCTCTCGCAAGGAGCGCAAAAATGCACGGCGCGCAGCGTCTGACGCCAGAGTTGTTGTTGACGGCCTATTCGCAGGGCGTGTTCCCGATGGCGGAGCGGCGCGACGATCCAAATCTTTTCTGGGTATCGCCCGACACGCGCGGCATTCTCCCGCTCGACCGCTTCCACGTTCCGCACAGGCTCGCGCGCACCGTGCGCAGCGATCGTTTCGAGGTGCGCATCGACACGGCGTTCGAAGACGTCATGCGCGCCTGTGCGGCGCCCGCGCCGGGCCGCGAAGAGAGCTGGATCAATGCGGAGATTCTCGCGGTCTACACGGAGCTGCACCGCCGTGGGCATGCGCACAGCGTCGAATGCTGGCGAGACAGCCAACTCGTCGGTGGGCTCTATGGTGTCAATCTGGGGGCCGCGTTTTTCGGCGAAAGCATGTTCATGCGCGAGCGCGACGCGAGCAAAGTGGCCCTCGTCCATCTCGTGGCGCGGCTCATCAAGGGCGGTTACACGCTGCTCGACGCACAATTCCTGACGGATCACCTGGCGCGCTTCGGCGCCATTGCTGTCACGCGCAAGACCTACATGAAATTGCTGGCGCAGGCGCTGGCGAACGAGGCGGACTTCTACTGTCCGGAGCCTTCCGGCAGATCGGGAATCTTTTCCTTGGCGCCCGCTTCCGGCGACACGATCTTGACCGGTGCCGTCGACGCCACCGCGGGCGCGACCTGGCCCGGCTGGTTCGTCTTGCAGCTGATCACCCAGACGTCGTAGAGCGGATGATCCATCGGATGCAGTGAGGGACTGGACGCCAGCATCCATCCGGAGAACACGCGCTTGGCGGGCTCGCGCGCCGGTGCGTCGGGACGATGATCGTCGATCTGGATGAACGCCGTCGTTTCCGGCGTCTCGATCGGCGGCGTCGAATAGCAATAGCGCGCCGTGATCGTCAGCGTCGCGAATTTCACCGGCACGCCGACCGGCGCGAAGATGTTCACCGCCTGACCGGAAATCTTGTCGAGGCCGCGCAGGACGACGGCGCGCTTGACGCCGTCCTTTCCCGGCACCGCGTCGGCGACCGTCAGAGGGCGCTGCGGCGTTTCGAAATCGACGCTGCGCTGCGCCGCTGCAACCACAGTGGAGGCGGCGAGCGCGCTACACGCGAGAAGAAGGTGGCTGATCGTCATTTCGAACCCGAATTCCCATAGATCACGCGGCCGATCAAGCTAGCAAAATCGATAGAGCCTTGCGTATTGGTTAGCACGCCGCCCGATGCCAGCATCTTGTCGCTTCCGCCCGGCACAATCGCCAGATATTCGCCGCCGAGAAGGCCGGCCGATGTCACCTTGACCGAAGAATCGTCCGGAATTTTGACATCGCTGCGGATATTCATGTGCAGCACCGCCTGGTAGGTCTGAGGATTGAGCTCCATCGACGAGACCGTGCCGATCTTGATGCCATTGAGACGCACATCCGTGCCCGGCGCCACGCCGTCGACCGCCGAGAACGAGGCTTTCACGTCGTAACCGCCGACGCCGCCACGGCCGCTCGCCGAGTAGCCGAAGAAAAGAAGTCCGGCGATCACGACGACGACCAGCAGGCCGATGAGTGTTTCCGTGGTCGTGTTCTGCATGCCCCGCCCCCTAGCGCGGTTTCCAGAGCCCGCCAGCGGCAAGCGTTTTGCCGCTGTGGCCCGGTTGAATCGAGAAATACGGATTGCCGTTCAGGATGCCCGATGCGATGCGCATCGAGGAATCCTGCGCGATCGGAATGTCGTCGCGAAGTGCCAGATGCACGATCGGCTTATAGGTTTTCGGGTCGAGTTCGATGGCCGATACCGTGCCGATCTTGATCCCGTGCAGTCTTACGTCTGCGCCCGTCGTGATCCCGTCGACGCTGCCGAGCGCAGCTCGCACTTCGTAAGTGTTGTAGTTGCCGCCATGCGTTGAATTGTAGGCGAAGAGAAAGAAGCCCAACGCGACCGCGATGACGGCCGCTGAGATCAGCGTTTCGACGGTGTTGTTCTGCATTGCCGCCTATTCCGGCTTCCAGGGCTGGTAATCGCCCGTGGCCGGCGGCCGGACGGCCTTTTCGGCAAGGCTGCCCGGCGGCCTGATCGCGCCCGGTGTGCCCGTCATGTTGGGGAGATGATCCCTCTCCCATGGCCGCGACACCGGCGGATTGACGGTCGGCGGTTCCTTGAAGGTGTGATGCAGCCAACCGTGCCAGTCCGGCGGTACGCGCGAGGCTTCGACCGTGCCGTTATAGATGACCCAGCGGCGGTCGCTCTTGTTCTGGTAATAGCGGTTGCCGAACTTGTCTTCGCCGACGAACTCGCCGGACAGCCACGTCATGATGCGCGTGCCGACCGTCGCATTGCGCCACCAGACGAACAGAAACCGTATGAGGGCCATCGCATGCCACCGAAGATTCGCGCGGACTATAGGAGTGCGCATGGTAGGAGCCAAGCGACAGAAGCGCCCAGATTCGTCCCACTTTCGGCCGCCAAATTGTGGATCGAGTCGGCGTTCCGGTCAGACGGTCGCGTCAATCGCATGACGGTTCCGGGGCAGTTTCATCTCATCCGGCGCCGCAGGTCCGAGCCTCTCCATCGATCAAAAACAAGATCTTCGGAGAAGCGATTTAACTTCCGCTGCGGCGGGAAGGCTGCAAAGCCGGCAAGGTCCTGCGCCGATCATTCCACAGCTTCAGATTAATTTTTAAATCGCGGGATTCATTGGGCTTTCGAACGGCCCTACCTACCACAAGATGTAGCGTTAGGAGATCGTTTACCACTTAGCCCTTGCGTCGCCTCACGGCCCATGGGCATAGTTAGCGCCTGTCGCTCGTCGCGGCACAAAATCTGGCGGACGCACCAAGTACTGGCCGCCGGAAGCCCTTAGTACAACTGGGTTTCCGGTCACGGAATTGTCGTCTCTAAACGCCAGGCGGCCCCGCGACGAACGGCATCGGAGCCACATTTCGTTCGCTGGGGGAGTCTCATTATGCGTATCAGGCGTCAGTTCACGGTCGAGGGTCACTCGCCTTACGAAGGCATCGCGTTCCGGCTCGCCACCAGCGAGATACGCAATCCGGATGGCTCGGTCGTCTTCCGGCAGACGGATATCGAGGTGCCCCAGGATTGGAGCCAGGTGGCCTGTGATGTGCTGGCACAGAAATATTTCCGCAAGGCGGGCGTCCCCACCGCGCTCAAGGCGGTGCGCGAGGACGGCGTGCCGGAGTTCCTGTGGCGCCGGGAAGCCGAAGGCGATGCGCGCACCGGCGAGAATTCCGCCAAGCAGGTCTTCGATCGCATGGCGGGCACCTGGACCTATTGGGGCTGGAAGGGCGGCTATTTCGATCGCGAGGAAGACGCGCGCGCGTTCCACGACGAGCTTTGCTACATGCTCGCGACGCAGAAGGCCGCACCCAACTCGCCGCAATGGTTCAACACGGGCCTTCACTGGGCCTACGGCATCGACGGTCCGAGCCAGGGTCACTATTTCGTCGATCCGGTGACGCGGCGCCTGCAGAAATCGAACTCCGCCTACGAGCATCCGCAACCGCATGCCTGCTTCATCCAGAGCGTGAAGGACGACCTCGTAAACGAAGGCGGCATCATGGATTTGTGGACGCGCGAGGCGCGTCTGTTCAAATACGGCTCGGGCACGGGCACGAATTTCTCGAGCTTGCGCGGCGAGAACGAGAAGCTGTCCGGCGGCGGCAAGTCGTCGGGCCTGATGAGCTTCCTCAAGATCGGCGATCGCGCCGCGGGCGCCATCAAGTCGGGTGGCACGACGCGGAGAGCTGCGAAGATGGTCGTCGTCGACATCGATCATCCCGACATCGAGAACTTCATCGACTGGAAGGTGATCGAGGAGCAGAAGGTGGCGGCGCTCGTCGCCGGCTCGAAGATGGCCGAGAAGCATCTGAAGGCCGTGCTCAAGGCCTGCGTGAATTGCGAAGGCTCGGGCAACGACTGCTTCGATCCGACCAAGAACCCGGCGCTTCGCCGCGAGATCAAGCGCGCCCGCGCCGCGATGATCCCCGACAACTATATCGAACGCGTCATCTCCTTCGCGAAGCAGGGCTACAAGGACATCGATTTCCGCACCTACGACACGGATTGGGATTCCGAGGCCTATCTCTCCGTCTCGGGGCAGAACTCCAACAATTCCGTGCGCGTGACCGACACGTTCTTGCAGGCCGTCGAACAGGATAGGGACTGGAACCTCACCTATCGCGGCAGCAAGAAGCCGTCGAAGACGCTGCCCGCGCGCGAGCTGTGGGAGAAGGTCTGCCACGCGGCGTGGTCCTGCGCCGATCCCGGCATCCAGTTCCACTCGACGATCAACGACTGGCACACCTGCCCCGCCGGCGGCGAAATCCGCGCCTCCAATCCGTGCTCCGAATACATGTTCCTCGACGACACGGCCTGCAATCTCGCGTCGCTGAACCTGATGGCGTTCCGCAAACCGAGCGGCGATTTCGACGTGGCCGCTTTCGAGCATGCGACGAAGCTCTGGACGGTCGTGCTCGAGATCTCGGTGATGATGGCGCAGTTCCCGTCGAAGGAGATCGCCCAGCTTTCCTACGACTACCGCACGCTGGGTCTCGGTTTCGCCAATATCGGCGGGCTCCTGATGGCGGCCGGCATTCCGTATGACAGCCGCGAAGGCCGCGCCATCGCCGGCGCGATCTCGGCCGTCATGACGGGCGTCTCCTATGCCACGTCCGCCGAGATGGCGGGCGAGCTGGGGCCATTCCCGGAATACACCGCCAACCGCGATGCGATGCTGCGCGTCGTGCGCAATCACCGCCGCGCGGCCCATGGCGAGACGAAGGGCTACGAAGGTCTTCTGACCTTGCCCGTGCCGCTCGATCATCCCGCGCTGAAGGACAAGGAGCTCGCCAATGCGGCGCGCAGAGCCTGGGACACAGCGCTGTCGCTCGGCGTGGATTTCGGCTTCCGCAATGCGCAGGCGACTGTCATCGCGCCGACCGGCACGATCGGCCTCGTGATGGATTGCGACACCACCGGCATCGAACCCGACTTCGCGCTGGTGAAGTTCAAAAAACTGGCCGGCGGCGGCTACTTCAAGATCATCAATCGCTGCGTGCCCGAAGCGCTTGCGACGCTCGACTATTCGCAAGCCGAGATCGACGAGATCGTGGCCTATGCGGTCGGCCACGGCACGCTCGACGGCCTCGCCTCCGGCATCACGCATGCGGCGCTCACCGAGCGCGGCTTCGGCATCGAGGAGATCGGCAAGATCGAGGCGGCGCTGGAATCCGCGTTCGACATCCGCTTCGTGTTCAACAAGTGGACGCTGGGCGAAGCCTTCTGCACCGGGACGCTGAAGCTCGATGCGGCGCAGCTCGATGCGCCGGACTTCGACATGCTGAAGGCGCTCGGCTTCTCCAAGACCGATATCGACGCGGCCAATCTCTTCGTCTGCGGCGCCATGACTCTCGAAGGCGCGCCGTACCTGAAGGAAGAGCACCTGCCCGTTTTCGACTGCGCCAATCCGTGCGGCCGCATCGGCAAGCGCGCGCTGTCGGTCGAGAGCCACATCCGCATGATGGCGGCGGTGCAGCCGTTCATCTCGGGCGCCATTTCCAAGACGATCAACATGCCCAACGCGGCGACGGTCAAGGAATGCGGGGAAGCCTATATGCTGTCGTGGAAGCTCGGGCTCAAGGCCAACGCGCTCTATCGCGACGGCTCGAAGCTGTCGCAGCCTTTGGCGAGCCAGGTCTTCGCCTTCGACGACGACGAGGACGAGCTCGACGAGGTGATCGCGGCACCGCAGGCGACACGCACGACGGTGGTCACCGAGCGCGTGGTCGAGAAGGTGATCGAGCGCATCGTCTCCAGAGAGCGCGAGCGCCTGCCCCAGCGCCGCAAGGGCTATACGCAGAAGGCGGTCGTCGGCGGCCACAAGGTCTATCTGCGCACCGGCGAATACGAAGACGGCCGTCCCGGCGAGATCTTCATCGACATGCACAAGGAAGGCGCCGCCTTCCGCAGCCTGATGAACAATTTCGCCATCGCCATCTCGATCGGCCTGCAATATGGCGTGCCGCTGGAAGAGTTCGTGGAGGCCTTCACCTTCACGCGCTTCGAGCCGGCGGGCCTCGTGCTCGGCAACGACTCCATCAAGAACGCCACCAGCGTGCTCGACTACATCTTCCGCGAGCTCGCCGTGTCTTATCTCGGCCGTTACGACCTCGCCCATGTGCCGCCGGCGCAGGACGAAGACCTCGGCCACGGCGACAAGGCCGGCGCAGCGCCCGAGCAGCACGAAGCGGCGCGCGAGCTGGCGAAGAGCCTGGCGCGGGCAACCTCGAAGGGCTATGTGCGCGGCAAGATCCAGCCCTTGGCGGTGGTGCGTGGCGGCAGCGCGCAGGCGGTGATGCTGGCCGAGCCGGAGCACGATCATCATCACGGCCAACACCACGTGCACGAAGTGTTCGAGGACGAAGAGGAAGACGCGGTCAGCAATGCCCTGAGCGAGATCCGGGCCAGCGTGCTCGAAGCGGCGGAAGCCACCGCGGGCAATCCGATCGGCTCCGTCATGGCGACGCTCGAGACGCGCCTTACCGAAACGACGTCGCGGCGCGAGGTCTATGCCAAGCGCGCGGCGGAAGCGCGGATGAAAGGCTTCGAAGGCGATGCGTGCGGTTCCTGCGGCAACTTCACGCTCGTCCGCAACGGCACCTGCATGAAGTGCAACACCTGCGGCTCGACCAGCGGCTGCAGCTGACGATATCGGCATGACACCGGCACGCCGGCGGTTCCAGTGGGGATCGCCGGCGTTTCTTTTCGCGCTCTGCCATGCCGGCTCGCCCCTACTATCAGGGGAAAAAGCAGGGGTGCGGAAAAACCGCGCCACGGGACGAAACGCATCCAGGGCCCATTTCACAAGCCTTTCAGCCCCGCACATTCCGCCGAGCATGGCGAAAAGCAGGGGCACGCAGGGCCAAATTCCTCCGTGCACGGATGTTCTGTGCCTGAAGCCGGGCGGACGGGGATGGAAGCGAACCAAAGCGGCACCCTTATATGGCTGAAACAGTATAATATAACCAATACGGTTATGAATGTCAAGCAGAAAGTTCTTGTTGTGTTCTCAATGGCTTGACCTCCGGGCACCCGAAAATCGGCGGGAACGGGGAGCCGCTCTGCGGGTTGCCATCGGGACGGAGTCCGGGAGGGTCCCCTGCCAAGATTTTTCGCTATCGCGCTGCCGCTTCTTCTGGCCCCGCAGATCGCTGCCGCGGAGATGCTCAAATTCGATTGCACGGCGAGCGACGGGATCACGAAAGCGCCGCTGAGCATCGACCTCGGAACGGAGTCGGTGACATTCGGGCTCGGCTGGCCCGCGCCGGCCGTCGTCCGGGACGACACGATCAGCTGGGCGGGCTGGCAGGATCAGCAGAGCGTCACCTACACCTTCTTCCGCAAACGCGGCGTCGTCGCGGAGTCCCCGGCGAGCGAGAAGGCCGACCCCGACAAGGACGGCCAATACACCTGCACGCAGCTCTATCCTGGCCAGGGCAGCTGAACTGAGCGGACATCGAGCACAAGGCCGCGGACATTAGCGTCAGGCCTTCACCGGGACCGCGCGTATCCAGTCCGCGTCTCACTCCCCATCCGGCACGAACTCCAGGATCTCGCCCGGCTGGCATTGCAGCACGCGGCAGATCGCATCGAGCGTCGAGAAGCGGATGGCGCGCGCCTTGTTGGTCTTCAGGATCGACAGATTGGCGAGCGTGATGTCGATACGGTTCGCCAGTTCGGTGAGCGAGATCCCGCGCTCCTGCATGACGCGATCGAGATTGAGCTTGATCATGAGGCGTTGCTCAGATGGTCAGTTCGTTTTCTTTTTTGAGCGCGATGCCCTGGCGGAAGACTTCCGACAGCGCGAGCACCAGAAGTCCGTAGAAGAACATCGCACCGTTCAACGTCAGGCGATGCCTCGGGAACACGCCGACGCTCGCGGCGGGAAGATGGACCTGCGTTCCGGACACCGTGATCACGGCATGCTGCAGCAGATAATTGATCACGGCGTGGCCGAAGAGGTTCTGGGCGAAGGACAGGATGAAAGAACTCACAATCAGGAGGCCGCCGATCAATTGCACGAGACGAACCGTGCCCGGACTGAAGCTGTCACCGCGCCCGACATTGCGGAACAGCCGGCGCAACAGCTCGAAGAGTGCGCCCAGGAACAGCACGTGCAGAAGCCACAGCGGCAATCCGAAGTGCTTCAGCGTTTCGATGAGGCCGCCGGCTCTTCCGATGAAGAAGCTGATGGTTCCGTGGAAGGCCGTCAGCTGGAAATCGAAATCGCCGTTGGCGGGATGGAAGTAAACCGTGCCGGGCTCGCCCACCTGGCCGAAATCGACCGTCGTCGGCCCGAAATGGGCGCCGGCCGGCACATGGGGATTGATCAGCATCAGGACGCAGATGGCGAGCGCCGCCAGGGCCATCAGCCCGACCAGCACTGTGAATATCCAGCGGAAAATGTTCGGCAAAACGCCGCTCACGGAGGCCATGGGGCCCTCCTCTTTTTATCGACAATCGATAATATTTATCGATATTCGATAAGTGTCAAGAGCGTCTCTCGACAAATTCTGTCCCGAAATCGGTCCGGCATGGCGCTTGCTGCGGTAACCCCTGCCTGTTTCGGAACGGTACGAATGCTCCGCATGGTGGCCAACGTCCTGACCTTCGCCCTGGTCTACGCAGTGATCACCAATGCGCACGCGGTCGCGCAGGTGATCGCCGAGGTGTCGAGCCGATAGCCACGCGATGTACGCGGGATCGCTCCGCAACGATTTTCTGTAAGCCTCCTCGAACTTCCCAAACCCCGCCCATCCCGGCGGGGTCTTTTTTTGCGACGCTCGCCTCCCCCTTTGCCTTGCGGGGAAGTGGTACTACCTCGCCTTCCCGAATCCGCTATTTTGCGCGCGGGCAGATTCGCGTTGTCATCCGAAAATCAGGAGGGAGTCATGAGCCGGCGTGTGCTGAACAGCGCCTTGTTGGGTGCATCTTTGGTGTGGGCGGTCGCTGCGTTCGCCGCCGACAAGCCGCTTTACGGAACATTCGGTCTCGATGTGGCCGGCTTCGACAAATCCGTCGCGCCCGGCGACGATTTCTTCCGCTACGCCAACGGTACATGGCTCGACCATCACGCCATCCCCGCCGACAAGCCCGGCGTCAGCCTGCGTCTCGAAATGACGGACCGCACGGAAGCGCGGCTGCACGCGATGATGGAAGCGGCCGCCGCGAAAGCCTCGCACAAGCCGAACGATCTCGAAGGCAAGGTCGGCGCGTTCTACAAATCGTTCATGGACGAAGCCCGCATCGAGAAGGTCGGCCTTCAGCCTCTCGCCGCAGATTTCGCTGCTATCAACGGCGCCAAAGACCGCGACGAACTCGCCGCCGGCATGGGCACTGCGAATACGGATTTCGTCCCCTCGCTCTTCAATCTGAGCATCGACGTCGACCTCAAGAACCCGAAGAAATATGCGCTTTACATGGGCCAGGCCGGCCTCGGCCTGCCCGACCGCGACTACTACATCGAAAAATCCTTCGCCGACACGAAGGCGAAATATCAAGCCTATGTCGCGCAGCTTCTGAAGCTCGCGAAATGGCCGAACGCCGACGAAGACGCGGCGTCCGTCGTCGATTTCGAAACGAAGATCGCGCAAGCGAGCTGGACGAAGGTCGAGGAGCGCGACCTCAACGCCATGTACCAGCCGATGGCGGTAACGGATCTCGAGAAATTCGCGCCGGGCTTCGCATGGAATCGCTTCCTCACGATCGCGGGCGTCGGCTCCATATCGCCCGTGGTCGTCGGCGACAAGACGGCCATTCCGAAGCTGACGGCGATCTATGCGGCGACGCCCCTTCAGACTCTGAAGGCCTGGCAGGTTTTCCACGTGATCGACAACGCGGCGCCGTTCCTCTCGAAGCCCTTCGTCGACGCCTCGTTCGAGATGCGTGACAAGACGCTCTCGGGCCAGAAAGAGCAGCGCGTGCGCTGGAAGCGTGCCGTGACGGCTGTCGGCGGCACCGATTTCGGCGCCGGCGGCAGCTTCGGCGTGTTCGGCACGATGGGCTTCGGCGTCGGTCAGCTTTACACCGCGAAATATTTCGGCCCCGAAGCGAAGGCCAAGATCGAAGCCCTCGTGCACAATCTCCTCGCCGCCTATCGCGTACGGCTCGAGAAGCTCGACTGGATGGGCCCGGCGACCAAGGCCGAGGCGATCAGGAAGCTCGACACCTACACGATCAAGGTCGGCTATCCCGATCATCCGCGCGACTATACCAATCTCGTCATCACCGACGATGATCTCGTGGGCAATGTGCGCCGTGCGGCTGCGCTCGACTGGGCCTACTACGTCGGACGGTTCGACGCGCCTGTGGACCGCTCCGACTGGTCGATGACGCCGCAGACCAACGACGCCTATAACGGATCCTTGCGCGACATCGTCTTCCCGGCAGGCATCCTGCAGGCGCCGATGTTCGACGCGAATGCGGACCCCGCGATCAATTACGGCGCCATCGGCGGCGTCATCGGCCACGAGCTGACGCACGGCTTCGACGACGAGGGGCGCAAGATCGATGCCTCCGGCGCGCTGCGCGACTGGTGGACGAAAGAGGATGCGGCAAAGTTCGAGGCGCGCGCCAAGGCGCTGGGCGCGCAATATTCATCCTTCGAGCCCCTGCCCGGCGTGCACGTGAACGGCAACCTGACGATGGGCGAGAACATCGCCGATCTGGGCGGGCTGACGCTGGCGCTCGACGCCTATCATGCGTCGCTTGGCGGCAAGCCTGCGCCGGTCGTCGGCGGCCTCACGGGTGACCAGCGCGTGTTCCTCGGCTGGGCGCAGGTCTGGCGCGGCAAGGTCACCGACAGCTATGTGAAGAAGCAGGTGGTGAGCGACCCGCACTCGCCGCGGCAGTTCCGCGTCAACGGCGTCGTGCACAACATCGACGCTTGGTACGCGTCGTTCGACGTGAAGCCGGGGCAGAAGCTGTACGTCGCGCCGGAGAAGCGCGTGCATATCTGGTGAGGCGACCAGCGTCCGTGCGACCTCGTGGGAGTGCGCGGAGAGATACCCCTCACCCGGACCTGCGCAAACTGATTGTTCCGTACCTCGCATCCCTCTCCCTCAAGGGGAGAGGGGACATCCGCGCATTGCACAAACATCGCTTCGCGAGCACTGAGTTTTACAGATGCCTGCGCGAGGCTCAGAATTCCCCCTCTCCCCTTGAGGGAGAGGGATGCAGGGCCCGGAAGGAGACATCTGCTCAGGTGCGGGTGAGGGGTTCTCTACTCCGCCGCCTGCTTCACGTCGTCCTTCGGTTTCCAGCGCAGCACCGGTTTCCGCGCCGCCGCTGTTTCGTCGAGGCGATGGCGCGGGGCGAAGCGCGGGGCACCTTCGAAGCGTTCCGTCTTGCCGGACTTGGCTTCCAGCGCCATCTCGCGCAGCACGTGAATGAAGCGGTCGAGGCTTTCCTTGGATTCGGATTCCGTCGGCTCGATCAGCATGGCACCGTGGACGACCAGCGGGAAATACATCGTCATCGGGTGATAACCCTCGTCGATCATCGCCTTGGCGAAATCGAGCGTGGTGACGCCGGTGCCTTCGAGGAAGGAATCGTCGAACAGGGCTTCGTGCATGCACGGCCCTTCGAACGGCGCGCTCATCACGTCCTTGAGCGAGGCGAGAATGTAGTTCGCCGACAGCACCGCATCTTCCGAGGCCTGCCGCACGCCGTCGGCGCCGTGGCTCAGCATGTAGGCGAGCGCGCGCACGAACATGCCCATCTGGCCATGGAAGGCGCACAGGCGGCCGGACGGCTTGGTGCCCGTCGGCGCTTCGTCGGCATGCTCGACCAGCCGGAAGCTGCCGCCGTCATGGATGAGCAGCGGCAACGGCGCGTAAGGGGCGAGTGCCGCCGACAGCACGACGGGGCCCGCGCCCGGACCGCCGCCGCCATGCGGCGTCGAGAACGTCTTGTGCAGGTTGATGTGCATCGCGTCGATGCCGAGATCGCCCGGGCGCACACGGCCCGCGATGGCGTTGAAATTGGCGCCGTCGCAATAGAAATAGGCGCCCACCCTGTGCACCTCGTCGGCGATCTCCTTCACCCGCCGCTCGAAAAGCCCGCAGGTGTTGGGATTGGTCAGCATGATCGCGGCGACATCGGGTCCGAGTTTCGCCTTCAGCGCGTCGGCATCGACATGGCCGTCGTCCTTCGCCGGCACTTCGTCGACCGTGAAACCGGCCAGCGCTGCCGTCGCCGGATTTGTTCCGTGCGCGGACGAAGGCACGAGGATGCGGGGGCGAGCCTCGCCGCGCGCCTGCAGCGCCGCGCGGATCGTCAGCAACCCGCAAAGCTCGCCATGCGCACCCGCTTTCGGGCTCATGGCGACGGCGGGCATGCCCGTCAGCGTGGTCAGCCATTTCATCAGATCGGAGATCAGCGCCAGCGCGCCCTGCACCGTCTGCTGCGGCTGCAAGGGATGGAGGTCGCCGAAGCCCGGCAACCGCGCCATCTTCTCGTTGAGCCGCGGATTGTGCTTCATCGTGCAGGAGCCGAGCGGGTAGAGCCCGGCATCGATCGCATAATTCATGCGCGAGAGGCGCACATAGTGGCGCACGACTTCCGGCTCGGACAGTCCGGGAAGCCCGACGGGACCTTTGCGGCGCAAACCTCCGAGATATTCCTCGGCGACCTGCACCTCGGGAATGTCGACGCCCGTCATGCCTTGGCGGCCGAGCTCGAAGATCAGCGCTTCTTCGTGATCGAGCCCGCGGTCGCCGGAGATCGTCGCCAATTCGCTTGTCTCGGCCGCACCGGCCACGCTCGGCCGCCCCTGGTTGTTCATCATGAGAGAACCTCCGCGAGCCCCTTCGCATAGGCTTCGCAATCTTCGTCTGTTGCGGTTTCGGTGGCGGCGACGATCAGAAGATCGCGCACGCCCGTTTCATGCGGCAGAAGCCGCGAGGCCGGAACGCCGGCGATGATGCCCTTCTCGGCGAGATCGTCGACGACGATCCCGGCGGGCCGCGACAGCTTCAGCGTGAATTCGTTGAAGAAGCTCGGCGTGACGAGCGTGACGCCTTTGATCTTGGCAAGACGCGTGGCCAGCGTGCTCGCGCGCACATGATTGGCGCGCGCCAGGCGTGCAAACCCTTCTTCGCCCAGGAGCGACAGATGGATCGTGAAAGCAAGGCAACAAAGCCCGGAATTGGTGCAGATGTTGCTCGTCGCCTTCTCGCGGCGGATATGCTGCTCGCGCGTCGACAGCGTCAGCACATAGCCGCGCTTGCCGGCCGCATCGACGGTTTCGCCCGCCAGCCGTCCCGGCATCTGGCGCAGGAACTTCTCGCGCGTGGCGAACAGGCCGACATAGGGTCCGCCGAAATTCAGGCCGTTGCCGATCGACTGGCCTTCCGCCGCGACGATATCCGCACCCATGGCGCCGGGGGATTCGATAAGACCGAGCGACACCACTTCGGTCACCACCGCGATCAAGAGCGCGCCCTTGGCGTGCGCGGCTTCTGCGATCGGTTTCAGATCGCGCACCAGCCCGAACATGTCGGGGCTCTGCACGACGACGCAGGCCGTCTCGTTGTCGATGAGGGCGATCAGGTCTTCCGTCTTGCCCGGCATGCGCGGCGCGTAGACGACCTGACCGCCAAGCTCGACGAGCGTCGCCGTCGTCTCGGCATAATGCGGATGGAGCCCGCCCGAGAGGATCGCCTTCGGCCGCTTGGTGATGCGCTGCGCCATCAGGACGGCCTCGGCCGTCGCGGTCGAGCCGTCATAGAGCGAGGCGTTGGCGACTTCCATGCCCATCAGCAGCGCCACCTGCGTCTGGAATTCGTAGAGATATTGCAGCGTGCCTTGCGCGATCTCGGGCTGGTACGGCGTGTAGGAGGTCAGAAACTCCGAGCGCTGGATCAGGTGATCGACCGCAGCCGGAACGTGATGGCGATAGGCACCGGCGCCGCAGAAGAACGGCACCGAACCGGCGGCCACGTTCTTCGCGGCCATTTTCGACAGCACGCGCTCGACGGCGAGCTCGCCCTGATGATCGGGAAGCTCGAACACCTCGCGACCGACGACCGCCTCTTTCGGCACGTCGCGGAACAGCGCGTCGATGGAATCCGCGCCGATCTTCGCCAGCATCTTGGCGCGATCGGCCGGCGTCAAAGGAAGATAACGCATGCTCTGTCCTACAGCCCCTTCACAAATTCCGCATACTGAGCATCGCTCATCAGCTTGGCGAATTCGTTCCTGTCGGCGATCTTCAGCTTGAAGAACCAGCCGTCGCCCTGCGGATCGGCATTGACCTTCGCAGGATCGTCGGAGAGCGCGGCATTGGCCTCCGTCACTTCGCCCGACATCGGCGCATAAACTTCGCTCGCCGCCTTGACGCTTTCGACAACGGCCGCTTCGCCGCCGGCGCCGACCTTCTTGCCCTGCGGAGGGAGCTCGACATAGACGACGTCGCCGAGCTGGTCGGCCGCGTATTTGGTGATGCCGATGGTGGCGACGTCGCCGTCGAGGCGCACCCATTCGTGCTGATCGGTAAAACGGACTTCGCTCATCTTCGACTCCTGTTCGAATTCTGTTGCGGCTAGCGCTTGTAACGGTGCGGTGCGAACGGCATCGGCGCGATGCGCGCCGGCATCGGCTTGCCGCGCACCATGAGATCGACTTCGGTGCCGTCGGCGGCGAATTGTGTTTCGACATAGCCCATGGCGATCGGCGCGTTCAGCGTCGGGCCGAAGCCGCCGCTCGTGACATGGCCGATGACGCGGCCGGACTTGTCGGTGATCTCGCAGCCTTCGCGCGCCGGAGCCTTGCCGTCGGGACGGATGCCCACGCGCTTTGTCGGCGTGCCGTTGACGAGCTTGTTCATGATCGCCTCGCCGGCCGGAAAATCCTTCGCCAGCTTGCGGCGCTTGCCGATCGACCAGGCGAGATTCGCCGTGATCGGATCGATCGTGTCGTCCATGTCGTGGCCGTAGAGGCAGAGCCCGGCTTCGAGCCGGAGCGAATCGCGCGCGC
The DNA here is from genome assembly GCA_035524575.1 of Rhizomicrobium sp. Classification (GTDB taxonomy): domain Bacteria; phylum Pseudomonadota; class Alphaproteobacteria; order Micropepsales; family Micropepsaceae; genus Rhizomicrobium. Next base: position 12,211 of record DATKON010000196.1, on the reverse strand, counting down.
CGAGGCCGATCGGCAGCACTTCAGGATCGGCGAGCAGGCGCTGCGCCACGCCTTCCGCGTCCTTTGCGTGGACGGAAATCTCGAAACCGTCTTCGCCGGTATAGCCCGAGCGGCTGATGATGGCGCCGGCGCCGCCGATATCGAAGCGCGCGATCTTCATGAAGCTGAGCTGCTCGACGCCGGGCACGTGCCGTTTCAGCACGGTCTCCGCCATCGGTCCCTGCAGCGCCAGAAGCGCGCGGTCGGTCTGCGGATCGAGCACGGCCGCGCCGTCGACCTTCGCGGCGATATAGGCGAAATCCGCTTCCTTGGTGGCCGCATTGACGACCAGGAACAGTCCCGGCTCGTCCATCAGGCGCGACACCATGAAATCGTCCTTGATGGTCCCTTCGTCACTGAGGAGCAGTGCGTAGCGCTGCTGGCCTTCCTTGAGGCCCACCACATCGGCCGGCGTCACGCGCTCCAATGCCGCAGCCGCATCGTGACCGGTCAGGAACGCCTGCCCCATATGCGAGACGTCGAACAGCCCCGCCTTCTCGCGCGTGTGCAGATGTTCTTTGAGGATGCCGGCGGTGTACTGCACGGGCATCTCGTAACCCGCGAACGGTACCATCTTGCCGTGCAGGGCCAGGTGCAGCTCGTAAAGCGGCGTGCGGCGGAGATTGGCTTGAGGCATATCAGTCATTCGGGCCCGACAGAGTCGTTGAGGAAACGCGCTCCGGCGAACCGGATCTCGCGCCCCTCTGTCATCGGACCTGAGAGATTTCGCCTACGGCGGGGAACCGGCGGCTTACCCCTTCGGTGGGGATGCCCGTCGAGGGCTATCCCGCTTTCCAGAAGTTCATCACCCTGACGCGGTCCTTTTGCCTGAGAGTTTCCGGGGCGGTTGCTCCTTCGGCGCCCGTTTGGACGGGTCTCTCCCGCGAGGGGTCTTATGCGTGCCGTGCCGGCGCGCCATCACGGCGGGCCGACACGTTGCGACGCATCATAAAGTGCGGTTATCGCAAGTCAATTACCACTGATTTTCGCTCACAGTCGCGTTGCCGAGATCGATGACCGCGCGACGATTCTGCGGTTCCCGCACATTGGGTCCCGTCGGCACGAGCAGATCATGGAAGCCTTTGCCTTCCATCGAGATCTGCAGCGGGCTGAGGCCGTCACGCACCATCTCCGCCTTCACGGATTCGGCACGGCGCATGGACAGACGCATGTTGTAGCTGTTCGATCCCACCGTGTCGGTATGACCGGTGATCTTTACACGGACCATTCCCGTCTGCTGTGCGATCGCGACCGCTTTCTGCACGACCTCGCGGGCTTCGGGCGTCAAGTCGGAACGATCGAAGTCGAAGAAGACGAGGAAGTGCTGCGGCGGCGGTGCTGCTGCGACCGGTGGCGGAGGCGGGGGAGGCGGCGGCGGGGGTGGAGGCGGCGTGACTTCGCTCAGATGCATCACGCCAAGACCCGCGGCAACGTCGATATAGCCGGTGCTGCCTTCGAAGCTGACAGGCTGAAGTGCAAAGGAATGGTGCAGGCCGCCAAGCAGGACATGCGTACCAATTCCGCCGCCCACCGTAGCGCTCGCCGTCCCGCCGATATAATCGCCGTCCAGCGCGCCTCTTCCGATCGTGCCTGCCGGCGCGATCACAGCCCAGACAAATGTCGCACCGCGCGTATAGCCGATGTCGACACCGATCTTGGTCATTCGACCGGTATATTCGTCCGGACCACCGACACCCTGATAGTGACATTCAAGGCCCCTTGAAGAGCCAAGGACAAAGCCCCAGCCGCCTTCCACGTGACAATTCAGGGTGCCGACTTTGATGCCGCCTTCGGCATAGGCTCCCGAACTGAGAAAGGCAGCGCAGAGCGCAAGCGCTCCTGCTGCCCACCGATCAATCTGACGCATGACTGACTCCCATCTGGTTACGAGGAGCCTTTGCATCCGGATGGCCCGGCGAAAGGCCCCGTGCAGACAACGCGCAACAGCGCGACTTATTCCATCAAAAGGTGCAGGATGTTTCGTCGCGGGCATCGCTTGCTCCGTGGACGACGCTCGTGAAATGCTGCTGACGACAATCAATCTCAGGGGAGACGTCGATGAGCCTTCGCACGCCGCTGTGTAACATTTTGGGAATCGAGATTCCGATCCTGCTCGCCGGCATGGGCGGTGTGTCGTATGCGGAGCTTTGTGCCGCAGTGTCGAATGCAGGCGGTCTCGGAACGCTCGGAATGGCGGGACGATCGTCGAGCGAAATCCGCGACGAGATAAAGAAGACGCGCGATCTCACCGACAAGCCGTTCGGAGTCGATCTTCTGGCGGCTGTCCCTGAATCGCTCGAGCGCACCGCGGACATCATCATCGAAGGTGGCGCGAAGGTTTTCGTGTCGGGCCTCGGCGTGCCGCCGCCGCATCTGGTTAAGCGCTTTCACGATGCCGGACTGAAAGTGATGAACGTCTCCGGCACGGTGCGGCATGCGCGCGCGGCCGAAGCGGGCGGTCTCGACGCGGTGGTGGCGCAGGGCACCGAAGCCGGAGGTCATACTGGGCGCGTGGCGGGGATGGCGCTCATTCCGCAGGTGGTCGATGCGGTGAAGATTCCGGTCGTGGCGGCAGGTTCGATCGTCGACGGACGCGGGCTTGCGGCGGCGCTGGCGCTCGGCGCACAGGGCGCCTGGATCGGCACGCGCTTCATCGCGTCGGCCGAAGCGCATGCGGGCGCGATGTACAAGCAGGTGATCGTCGATGCCGACGACGAGGACACGATCATCACGCGCTGCTATTCGGGCAAACCCATGCGCGTGCACAAGAACGAATATGTCGCCGACTGGGAGCGCCGCCCGAAGGACATCCAGCCCTTCCCGGCGCAGGCGATGCTCTCGTCGCAGGCGGGCGTCATGGGCGGCATCGGCGGGCAGATCGAAGGACTTGATGTGAACCGCTCCGCCTTCGCCATGGGACAGGGATCGGGCGGCATCCATGAGGTGAAGCCGGCAGGCGCGATCGTGCGCGATATCGCGGCGGAAGCTGAAGAGGTGCTGGAACGGATCGCGCGGCTCGCGATCAGAAAATGAGATAGCCGAGCACCACGACTCCCGATGCGGCGACGAGCCCGCCGGAGATGTGATTGATCCACTTCATCACGCCGGCGTCGATCTTGGCATGGAAATACCCGACGATCGTCGTCAGCGTGAACCACCAGAGCGTCGAGCCGCTGACCACGCCGATGACGACGAATGCGGCATCGACGAAGCTCGCATTCGGGCCCGACAATCCGCCGAGCGTCGCGAACAATGTCGCGAAGCCGAACAGCGTCGCCGGATTGGTGATCGTGAGTGCGAAGGTCGACGCGAAGGCGCGCACGAGCGACGGCGTGCCGACCTGGCGGGACGCCACCTGGTCGATGCCGCGTCCGTGCAACGGATCGGAAAAATAGGTGCTGACGCCGAAGAAGATGAGCAGCACGCCGCCGATGAGTTCGAGCGTCGGCGAAGCGCCGTGGAACCAATGCGCGACCGCGGTGAAGCCGAAGCCCGTGATGATGGCGAAGACGCCGTCGCCGAGCGCGGCCCCCAATCCCGACACGAAGCCGTTGACGGGCCCCAGCATCAGCGTGCGGCGGATGCAGATGAGATTCACCGGTCCGATCGGGAGCGCTACGATCAGCCCGATCACGAGGCCCGACAGGATAAGGATGATATAGCTCATTCCGGGTGTTGTGGAGCGATGCTCACGTTCCGATCTCGACGATGAGCCGTCCGCGAATCTTGCCGGCTAGGATGTCCTCAGCGGCGCCTCGTACGTCGCCGAGCTTGATCGTCCGGGTCATGGCCTGAAGCTTCTTCACGTCGAGGTCCCGCGCCAGCCTCTCCCACGCCTTCTGGCGGCGGGCCATCGGCATATAGACGGATTCGATTCCAAGAAGCGAGATGCCCCGCAGGATGAAGGGTGCGACGCTGGTCGGTAGATCGAGGCCCTGCGCCAGCCCGCACGCCGCCACCGCACCGCCATATTTCGTCGACGCGATCACATTCGCCAGCGTCTTGGAGCCGACACTGTCGACGGCGCCCGCCCAGCGTTCCTTCGCCAACGGACGCGGCTCGCCGCCCAGCTCGCTGCGGGGGATGATTTCGCCGGCCCCAAGCGATTTCAGATACGCCTCTTCTTCAGTGCGGCCGGTCGAGGCGACAACGTGGAAGCCGAGCTTCGCCAGCAGCGCGACAGCCACCGAACCGACGCCACCCACAGCCCCCGTCACCACAACCGGTCCTTTGTCCGGCGTGACGCCCGCATCTTCCAGCGCGAGTACACACAGCATCGCCGTGTAGCCCGCCGTGCCGATCGCCATTGCATCCGCGGCCGAGAACGCTTTCGGCAACGGCACAAGCCAGTCGCCCTTTACGCGCGCGACTTCCGAATAGCCGCCGAAATGCGTCTCGCTGAGACCGAAGCCGTTGAGGAGAACCTTGTCGCCCGGTTTGAATTTGGGATGCGTCGAGGTCTCGACAGTTCCGGCCAGATCGATGCCGGGGATCATCGGGAATTTGCGCACCACCGGCGAACGCCCGGTTATGGCGAGGCCGTCCTTGTAGTTGACCGTCGAGTGCGACACCGCAACGACGACGTCGCCCTCCATCAGGTCATCCAGTCCCAATTCGACCTCATTCACGCTCTGGGCATTGCCGGCGTCCTTGCTGATCAGGACGGCGCGAAACCGCGATTTCATATGGCACTTCCTGCTTGAGACTGCTGCCAGGGCGGGAGGCTGTGGCCAGTCGGAAACACAACGCACAAAATTCGAGGCCCCCCGTCAAGCGCAGAGGTTGCGAAAGCCCTTCTCGGCTCGACAAGGCGGGAACCCTTCCCCCAAGCTTTTTCTTAGGAATCGGATCGCATGATAGCGAAGGAACAAAGACAGGCTGGGCGAAAGGAAGTTGCGTAGCATGTACACGTTCGATTTGGCGATGCGGGGCTATCGCCTGACGACCGCGGAGATCCTCTATCACATGCCGGATCATCCGGACCTTCTGCAAAGCTATATTTGGCAGGACTTGGACCAGGCGCCACGTTTTCCGGTCCTGAACAAATTCTTAAGGTTCTGGCAATCGAACCTCGACGGCAAGGTGCACTCGGTGCGCGTGGCCGCGCGGGGGCTCTTCTCGGCGGCCGAGCTGAAGCACACGGGGGCCGAATTCACCCTTCATTAGCTTTGAGCGTCGACCAGAAACGCACGGGCTCACCCTGCCCGCCTGCGACCAGCGCGCGGTCGCGCATGACCGTCCGTCCGCGGATGATCGTGGCGACAGCCCACCCGGTCGTCTGCATACCGTCGAACGGCGTCCAGCCGCAGCGCGACGCAATCCAGCTGTTCTCGATTTTCTTCTTCGCCTTCAGATCGACGATCGTGAAGTCCGCATCATAGCCGAGCGCGATGCGACCCTTGCCGGCGATGCCGAAGATGCGCGCCGCGCCGGCGCTCGTCAGATCCACGAACCGTTCCAGCGACATCCGCCCCCCCGCCACGTGATCGAGCAGGACCGTCACCAGCGTCTGCACGCCCGGCATGCCCGAAGGTGTATCGGGATAGGTTTTGTTTTTTTCCTCGCGCGTATGCGGCGCGTGATCGGAACCGATGACGTCGATGAGTCCCTCGTTCACCGCCTTCCACAGCGCTTCGCGATGCGATGCGTCGCGGATCGGCGGGTTCATCTGCGCGTAGGCGCCGAGACGCTCGTAACATTCGGGCGCGGCCAGCGTCAGATGCTGCGGCGTGGTTTCCGCCGTTGCGAAATCATGCGCGTCGGCGAGCAGCGGCAATTCGTCGGCGGTCGTCACATGCAACACGTGAAGCTGTCGTCCCGCCTTGCGCGCAAGCCTCAACACGCGCTCCGTCGACAGCCGCGCGGTTTCGGCGTCACGCCAGACAGGATGCGTGCGCGGATCGCCGGAGATAGCGAGCGATTTGCGTTCCTTGAGGCGCGCTTCGTCTTCGGAATGCACCGCCATGCGCCGCTGGCCGCCCTTCAACGCTGCAAAGATCGCATCCTCTTCACTGAGCAGCAGCGTGCCGGTGGAGGAGCCGAGGAAGGCCTTCACGCCCGCAACGCCCGGCAGACGCTCGAGCTCGGCCAGCGCGCCGACATTCTGCGGCGTGGCGCCGACATAGAAGGCGTAATCGCAATGCATGCGGTTTTTGGCGCGGGAGAGCTTGTCCTCGATCGCGGCGCGCGTGGTCGTCGGCGGATTGGTGTTGGGCATTTCGAACACGGCCGTGACGCCGCCGAGGACCGCCGCGCGGCTGCCGGTCTCCAGGTCTTCCTTGTGCTCGTTGCCCGGCTCGCGGAAATGGACCTGTGTGTCCATGACCCCGGGCAACACATGCAGACCCTTCGCATCGAACTCTTCGGCCGCCTTGGCGCCCGACAGCGCACCCACGGCGGCGATCCGCCCGGCCACCACACCCACATCCGCCGGCGCGATGCCGGAAGGGGTGGCCACGGTTCCGTTTTTGATGAGAAGGTCGAACGCCATGGTTTTTTCCTTATTGGACGGCTACACCGGCCTCGGATCGGTATAGTCGTCAGCCCGCCGACCGCAAGCCTTTTTCCGGATTCCGCTGCCGCCCCATGAAAATCGTCCACGCTTCGAATTTCTCGCTGCGCGAGAACGGCGCGAACTACTACGCCATGCCCTACAAGCTCTCGAACGGGCTGACGCGGCTCGGCCATTTCGTCTTCAATTATTCCGACCGCGACGTCGCCAATGCGAACCTCTTCCGTGTCCGCGAGCTGGGTCACGGCCGCGCCAACAGGAAGCTGATCGACATCTGCAAGGAAATCAGGCCCGATTTCCTGCTCCTCGGTCACTGCACCATCATCACACCGGAGACCATTTCCGCGATCCGCGCGGCGCATCCGGCTATCCATGTCGCGCACTGGAATTGTGACGGGTTGTTCGTGGAGAAGAACCTCGCACGGCTGCAGGCGCTGGCACCGCTGGTGGATATGACCTTCGTTACGACGGCGGGCGAGGACTTGAAGCAGGTCGTCGGGAACGGCGGGCGCGCCACCTTCATGCCCAATCCGCTCGACAAGGCGATCGAGAATCTGCGCGTCTTCGAGCAGAATCCGGTGAACGATCTCGTGTTCCTGACCGGCTTCAATTCCTACGACAAGGAAAAGCTCGAGGTCTGCAACGCGATCCGTGCGAAACTTCCCGATCTCAAATTCGATGTGCGCGGGCTTTATGGTGTGCCCGGCGTCTGGGGTGCGGAAGTGTTCGACGTGATGGCGAATGCCAAGATGGGCCTCAACATCTCCAAGCGCAACGACGTCTATCTCTATTCGTCCGACCGCATGGCGCAGCTGATGGGCCTCGGGATACTTACGCTGATCGACAAGCGGACGCGCTTCGACGAGATCTTCAGCCCCGACGAACTCGTGACTTACGACGGCGTCGACGATCTGACGGGCAAGATCGACTATTTCCGCAAACACGATGACGAGCGCAAAAAGATCGCCGAAAACGGCTGGCGCCGCGCGCACGACATCTTCAGCGAAACGGTCGTAGCGCAGTGGATATTGGACAGGACGTTCGACCGGCCGCTGTCGCAAACCTATGCCTGGCCGACGGAGATTATTCAGAAGCCATAGCCTTCTTCGTCGGCCAGCGTCGACAGCAGGATATCGGCGATCTGCTGCCCCGCGGTGCCGTCGCCGTATGGGTTCTTCGTCGAGGCCATCTGCTTGTAAGCCGCGTCGTCCGCCAGAAGCCTGTCGACATTCGACACGATCGTCTCGACATCCGTGCCGACAAGCTTGTTGACGCCCGCGGCAACACCTTCCGGCCGCTCCGTCTTCGCGCGCATGATGAGCACCGGCTTGCCGAGCGACGGGCCCTCTTCCTGGAGGCCGCCGGAGTCCGTGAGCAAGAGCTTGCTTGCATCCATGAGCCGCACGAACGGCTTGTAGGAGAGCGGCGTTTCCAGAACGATGTTGGGGATCGCATCCAGCCGCGCGCGCACGATCTGGCCTACGGCGGGATTGAGATGCACAGGATAGACGAATGAGATGTCCTTGTGCTTTTCGGCGAGCTGTTTCAACGCCTCGCAGATGTTCTCGAATCCCCGGCCGAAGCTTTCGCGGCGATGGCCGGTGATGAGCACCACCGTGCGTTTCGCGGACAGCGCGGCCTCGATGGCGGGCGGCAGCGCCGGTGGCGCTTTGCGAATGCGTTCGCGCATCTCCAGCAGTGCATCTATGACTGTGTTGCCCGTGACGTAGATCGATGTCGGCGGGACTTTTTCGTCGACAAGATTCTGCTTCGCGAGTTCCGTCGGTGCGAAATGCCAGGTGCCGACCATGGAGATGACGCGGCGGTTCATCTCTTCCGGGAATGGCGCTTCAAGATCGTGGCTTCGAAGACCGGCCTCGACATGGCCAAGCGGAATGCGGCGATAGAAAGCACAGAGCGCAGCGACTTCCGCCGTCGTCGTATCGCCCTGCACGAGAATGGCGTCCGGCTTCTCGCGTTCGAGCAATTCGTCGATCGCCCTGAACAGCCGCGAACTCAAGCTCGCGAGCGTCTGCGCGGGCGCCATCACGCCAAGATCGACATCCGGCTTCAGGGCGAAATCGGCGAAGGCCTGATCGAGCATTTCGCGGTGCTGGCCGCTGGCGCACAGCGATACCTGGAAGGCATCCGGCATCGCGCGCAACGCGCGTACGACCGGCACCATCTTGATCGCTTCCGGCCGCGTGCCGGCGAAGACGAGGATCTTCTTCACGCGGCTCTCGCAAGCGTGGCGCGGTAGACGTCGACGGTCTTGCGCACGATGACGGGCCAGGTGAATTCGCGCTCAACCTTGGTGCGCGCGGCCGCACCCAGGCGCCGCCGCAGATCGGCATCGGAGATCAAAGCCCCAAGCGCACGCGCCATTGCCTCGGGCTCGCGCGGCGGGACGAGGAGCCCCGTCATCTTGTCTTCGAGGATGGTCGGGATGCCGCCGACATTCGTGCCCACCAGCGGAAGCGCGCACGCCATGGCTTCGAGGCCGGCGATGCTGGTCGCTTCCGCGAGCGACGGAAGAACGGAGAGATCGGCGGCGCGATAGAGATCCGGCATATCCGTGTTGGCGACTGAGCCCAGGAAAATCGTCCGCTCGAGCATACCGTTTTCCGAGAGGATCGCCTCCATGGCCGTCCGCTCCGCGCCCTCCCCCGCCACCACCACGCGGAACGACCTGTCCTTCAACGGACCTAACGCGCGGGCGAACCAGACGACACCGTTCTTCTCGACCAGCCGTCGCGCCAGCAGGATCACCGTCTCGTCCGCGCCGATGCCGAGCTTGCCGCGAATGGGTGATGGGCCCGGGCTGAAGCGCGCTGGATCGACACCATTGGGAATCATCACGGCCGGCCCCCGGTAGCCGAGCGTCCGCGCCGCCTCGACGAGTTCGTCGCTGGGGGCGATCAGCGATGCGATGTGCTGCATGAGCGCAGCTGTCCGATTCTGCCGTTCAGGCGATGCCTTAAGACGCTCCAGGAACCCCGACGAATGGTTGGTGAAGACCGTCGGCACACCGAGCCTGCGGGTCGCACTGAGCGGTCGTACGCCGTGGACATGGACCAGATCGAACGACGCGCGCCGCTTCGCGAGCCAGCGATGGAGCATCGCACCGTAGAACGGCTCGCCCTTGATCAGCCGCGGCCGCTCGATGCCGAAACCCTGCAGCTCTGTCCGAGGACGGCTGGAACCAAAGCTCTGCGGATGCACGACCGTGACGCTGTCGACACGGCCCAGGAGCCCCTTCGCCAGCTCGGCCACATGGCTGCCGATGCCGCCGACATCCGGGGGGAATTCGCTGGTCACAAGCAGGACGCGCAGGGTCACGGATAGGGTCTCGGACGGCGCGCGAGGAGTAAGGCCCGATCCCCGCCTTGGCAACCACGCCCGGGCGCATTAACTGAGGCCTATGACCTTCTGGCTCGACGACCGTGCCGTCATCGCCGTGTCCGGGCCCGAGGCCCGCGACTTCCTGCAAGGCCTCATCACCAACGATATCCACCGCGTCGCGCCGGGTGCTTTGTCCTATGCGGCTCTTCTGACCCCGCAGGGCAAGATCCTCTTCGATTTCCTGATCGGTGCCGACGACGGCACGCTTCTGCTCGACGCGCCGGCCGGCGCGCGCGACGCGCTCGTCAGGCGGCTCACGCTTTATCGCTTGCGGGCCAAGCTCGAGATCAAACCGCGCGACGACCTCTTCGTCGCGTGGAGCGAGAGCGAGGCCCCCGCGCCGTTCCTTCGCGATCCCCGTCATCCGGGCCTGGGCTTTCGCGCCATCCTTCCCAAGGCGGAGGCGCCCGCTCAATCCGGCGCCGCCACATTCCTGGCCGTGCGGCTTCGCCTCGGCGTGCCCGAGGGCCGCGACTTCGGTCAGGACAAGATGTTCGCCCTCGATTCCGATCTCGACGAGCTCCATGGCATCGCCTTCGACAAGGGCTGCTATGTGGGACAGGAACTGACTGCGCGGATGAAGCATCGCGGTACGGCGCGCAAGCGTCTCCTGCCAGTCGCTGCCAAGTCGGCACTGCCGGCCGTCGAAACGTCCGTCACCGCCGGCGACCGCGAGATCGGATCGCTGCAATTCGCCTATGGCACTGTCGGCTTTGCACTTGTGCGCCTCGACAGGCTCGAAGAGGCGCGCGATGCCTCCTTCGCGGCGGGCGATGTCCCCGTCGAGATCGCAAAGCCGGACTGGCTTTTCTCTTGACGAGTGACGCCAAAGCGTAAGAGTCGCGTTCCCTCTTTGCTCAGGAGAACAGCACACATGCTTCATCACGTTTCCGTCGGCGTCGCCGACGTCGAACGCGCGGCGAGGTTTTACGACGCAGTGTTGGGCACGCTCGGCTACAAGCGCGTCATGGAGTTCCTGCCCTACGCGATCGGCTATGGCGACAAGGCCCCGAGTTTCTGGATTCAGCTACCCCACAATCAGCAGGCCGCATCACACGGCAACGGCGCCCATGTCGGTTTCTCCGCGCGCACGCGGATCGCGGTCGACGCATTCCATCATGCGGGACTGGCGAATGGCGGCGGCGACAACGGCGCGCCCGGTCCGCGGCCCGATTACGGTCCGGACTATTACGGGGCCTTCGTAATCGATCTCGACGGCAACAAGATCGAGGCAACGTATCATCCCGAAGCGGCGGCCCCCGAGAAGCCGGCGGCGAAGAAGGCGGGGGCAAAGAAGCCGGCGAAGAAAGCCGCCAAAGCGAAGGCCAAAAAAGCGCCGGCCAAAAAGGCAAAGCCCGCGAAGAAGGCGAAAAAGAAAGCCAAGCGCCGGTGACGGCAAAGAGTACCGGCCGCTGCACCTGGCCCGGCGAGGATCCGCTTTACGTCGCCTATCACGACGAAGAATGGGGTGTGCCCGAATTCGACGCGCGCGCGCTCTATGAGAAGCTGATCCTCGACGGGTTTCAGGCGGGACTTTCCTGGATCACGATTTTGCGCAAGCGTGAGAATTTCCGCCGCGCCTTCGATCAGTTCGACCCGGAGAAGATCGCGCGCTACGGCGAAAAGCAGATCGGCCGCCTGTTGAAGGACGAAGGCATCATCAGGAGCCGCGCCAAGATCGAAGCGGCGATCAAGGGCGCGCAGCTGTGGCTCGAGGTCGAGGAAAAGGACAAGGGCGGCTTCACCGAGTTCATCTGGAAGCATGTCGACGGCAAACCGAAGGTCAACCGCTTCAAATCCATTAAGGACGTGCCGGCCAAGACAGAGATGAGCGAAGCCTTGTCGAAGGATCTAAAGAAGCGCGGCTTCAATTTCTGCGGACCGGTGATCGTCTACGCCTTTGCGCAAGCCGTCGGTATGGTCAACGATCATGTCGTCACCTGCCCCCGCCACAAAGCGTGTGCGGCGCTAGGCAAGCGCTAACGACACAAACCGACACTTTCGACATAGGGCTGCGACCTGCTTCGGGCAATTTTAGCGCAGTGGACGCGGAGGTAGCGCGGTGGACGCAGTGGGTTCGAGCCTAGATGCCCCGGAAAATCGGATCGGGACCGGGATCATTGCGGCGAGCATGCGCATACATTCGGTTTTAGGGCCCGGATTGCTTGAAAGCACGAAGCTTGCCTTGCTTACGAATTATCAAAGCGAGCGCTACGCGCTCGCAGACAGATTTCTATGCCGCTGCGCTATGATGACTTG